>NZ_DBHISP010000002.1:0-52235 GCF_057274575.1 Granulicatella sp.
AAAAATAAAACAATCAAGAAATGGTCATTCAGTACATAACGCATATACTTCATGCTTTTCTTTTGATATTTTCTTACTCGAGTCTCAAAAAGCCCTGCACTATTCATCTGCGTCGTCCCCTGTCATTAATGCAAAGTAGATTTCCTCTAAAGAAGATTCTTCAATATTCGAAGTGGCACGTAAGCCTTCGATATCGCCTTGAGCAATCACTTTTCCTTCGTGTAGTACGATGAAACGATCGCAATACTTCTCAGCAGTATCTAATACGTGCGTGGACATTAAAATCGCTGCACCCTTTTCTTTTTTCTCTTTTAAGACCTGAAGTAAAGTACGAATCCCTAGCGGATCGAGTCCTAAGAATGGTTCATCGACCACATAGACGGGTACATCTAGCATTAACGCACAGACGATTAATACTTTTTGCTTCATCCCTTTTGAGAAATACGCTGGGAACCAATCCAATTGCTTTGTTAAACGGAACGCTTCTACAAGTTCCATCGCACGAGCCATTGTTTCTTCGTTCATTTGATGGTACGAACGAGCCACAAATTCAATGTGCTCTCTAAACGTCAATTCTTCATAGAGAACTGGACTTTCTGGAATAACCGCAATGGACTGACGGTAGCCACGTTGGTTTTCGAGAATACTTAGTTTTTCTACTTCCACTCTTCCTCTAAAAGGTGTCAGTTGCCCAATAATCGTTTTAATCGTTGTACTCTTTCCGGCACCATTCAGCCCGATAAGTCCACAAATTTCTCCTGGGTTTACATCGAAAGTGATGTCGGCAATGACAGGAACTTTCGTATATCCTGCTGTCACATTGTTTAATTGTAGTGTCATATAGATTCTCCTATCTAACTATTCTCCTTATTATACCATAAAGCCAAAAAAGTGTGAAAGGACGCAGGATTAGGCGCCCTTTCACACTCCTTTTCATTTATTTTATTCTACAAAACTTCTCTTTATTCGTTCTTCATCAATTCGTCCTAATACTTTATCTGAAAATTCGACTAAGTTTTCATCTACAAATATTGAACGATCTTTTCCCGCCCCTAAACGTGAAACGAACTTAGTCATTGGTATCGCCAAGTATAAGTACATAACGATTTGTGGAATGAAAAATGTAAAAGCCAAAATAATCACTGATGTTAAATAAGATCGTATATGAAATTTTGTGAATAGAGTAAGCATCTCATCTTTTCTTGCATACTCAGCTTCGGTTAATGATTGTTTCAATACAAAATAGTTTTCGATATCAAACAATACTGAAATGATCGCAATCACAATCCCGTATGCTAGTAAAGAAATCACTCGATTTTCAAAACTAAATAAGAATTTCGTAAATAACGGGATGAGACAGATTCCCAAATGTGCTAATAAGTCAATCGATAAAATCGAAAACGAGATTTGTTTTGAGCGACCAAAAAATTGAGAACGTTCAAACCAAAAGTTCGCAATGACAACAAAACTTTGAGCAAATAAAAAGATTTCCTTTGCAAACTGCAACATATCCTCCATTGATGTTGGTGTATTGATTTCTAACACTAAAACGGTTATCGCAATGGCAATAATCGCATCGCTTAACGCATCTAATTTCCCCTTCATGAAGACTCCTCGCTTTCATTTTGATATTTCAGTCGATGTTCCAACAAAATTCAATGAACAACAACTGCTTCTAACCTTTCATTTTACAGCATTTTTTGATACCATAGAGGTACGAACTCAAGGAGGAAATACCATGACAGATTGCATTTTTGACAAAATTATTAATAAAGAAATTCCAGCACATATTGTGTATGAAGATGACGTAGTACTTGCATTCCTCGATATTTCACAAGTAACACCTGGACACACACTGGTTGTTCCTAAGAAACACGTAGCAAACATCTTTGAATATGATGAAGACTTGGCAAGTACGGTATTTGCACGTATTCCTAAAATTGCACGTGCTGTGGAAGCCTCAAACCCTAACATTAAAGGATTAAATATTTTAAGTAATAACGGGGAGTTGGCCTACCAAAGCGTATTCCACTCTCATATTCACTTAATCCCACGCTATACAAAAGAAGATGGCTTTGGATTAAAATGGGAACCAACAAATCCAAGTTCAGAAGTATTAGCAAAAATTGCGCAATCAATCCGCGAAAAACTGGAGGCATAATCAATGAGTAAATTTCTAAAAGGTTTTATTTTTGGTAGTGTCATCGGTGGTGTCGTTGCCTTATTAAACAACCCAAGAAGCGGAAAAGAAAACCGCGAAATTCTATCTAAACAAATTCAAGAAGTAACAAACGACGTGACAGTCATCAGTACCGGTAAAGCCACTCTTGAAAGAGGCATTAAAGAAATCCAAGAAGTTATTGTTCCACAAACAATGGAAGTTGTGAATTCTATTCAAGAAGAAGTCACAAAATTCCAACTGGAAAATAAACCACGCTTCAGACGGATTCAAGATAAAATTCAAACATTACAAACACACCTTAAAGAAATGAAATAGAGGGTTTGCCCTATGATTAAATTATTTGCATCGGATATGGACGGTACTCTCCTCACGAACCACGTAGAGGTACATAAAAACAACATTCAAGCGATTCGAAAACTCCAAAAACAGGGGAAACACTTTATCGTTTGTACTGGACGCGATTATCTTCAAGCCAATCTCGCGCTCGAACAAGCAGAATTGCATCTTCCTGTCATCGCCATGAATGGGGCACAAATTTTCGATAAGAACCACGACATTATTTGGGAAGTAACGATTCCACACAATACCGTCTATACTCTATTAGACTACTTCGATTCGATTGATTTGGACTGGCAGCTCGTGACTTCTGAAGGAAACTTTAGAAAAAACTATGCTTTCTTTATCAACAAAGTGATCGAACGAAAAAAGGCTGAAAGAAATAATCTATCGCCTGAACAATTGAAAGAGGAAATCAGGCAGCTAAAAATTCTTCTAGAGGCAACCGATGTGACTACTGCCGAAGAAGTGCTATCGATTCCAGATATTAAAGTGTTCAAGATTATCGTCTCTCACGATGACGGGCCGGTCTTTTTCAAACCAGTCCGTGAGCACATCGACAAAGCTCATCCAAATCTTGTGGTCACTTCTGCATTTATTACGGATTTAGAAATTAATCATAAAGATGCTCAAAAAGGCATCGCAGTTGCTCACTATGCAAAAACTCTTGGTTTATCGATGAAGCAAGTATTTGGAATTGGCGACAACTTCAATGATGTGTCAATGATTCGCGATGCTGGAATTGGTGTTGCGATGGGAAATGCTCCAGAGGCAGTTAAAGCTATTGCTGATTTTGTCACTGACACCAATGTTAATGGTGGTGTGGCAAAAGCGATTTGGCGTGTCCTTGAAGAAGAAGAATAATGATGACTCTCTTCTCTTTTATCGGAGAAGAGATTTTTTATCCAATAACTACCATGTTATATAATGTAACATAAGATGAGAGTTGATTTTTGCATTTTCAGAAAATCTTCCATATAATGGAAAAACCTTTTACATAAGGTAGATTTGGAGGAATATGTATGAACATAAAGAAATTTAGCTTGGGAGCTGTTCTAGTCACTCTATTGATGACTCTTCTATCCCTTGTTTCTCCGACAAATTCTGTAAAAGCAGAAACTAAAAAATATGTAGTCGCAACAGATATTACATTCGCACCATTTGAATACCAAGATACAAATGGTGAATACGTCGGAATTGATATTGAATTAATGAAGAGTATCGCAGAGGCTGAAGGCTTCGAAGTAGAATTTAAGGCTCTTGGCTTTAATGCAGCTGTCCAAGCCCTAGAAGCTGGACAAGTAGACGCTGTTATGGCTGGAATGGGAATAACTGATGAACGTAAACAAAAATTCAACTTCACAGATAGTTACTATGACAGCGGAATCGGAATGGGAGTTTCAAAAAACTCTGACATCACAAGCCTTCCTGATTTAAAAGGAAAAAAAGTTGCTGTTAAATTAGGAACACAAGGTGCCACTTATGCTGAATCTATCAAGAGTAAATATGGCTTTACAATCACAACTTTTGAAGATTCATCAAGCATGTACCAAGATGTAATGGTAGGAAACAGCGACGCTTTATTTGAAGACTATCCAGTACTTGCCTACTCAATCACATCAAACAACTTACCTTTAAAAATGACAGACCATAACGAAAACAAAACAGAATATGGTGTTGCCGTTAATAAAGGTGAAAATGCTGAATTGATCACTGCTTTCAACAACGGTTTGAAAAAACTAAAAGAAAGTGGTAAGTATGATGAAATCATCAACAAATACACTACGAATGCTAGTGGAAACACAGAAGCAACAAGCATTCTAGGTTTAATTAAAACAAATTGGAAAACTCTTGCAACTGGTTTATGGAATACGATTGTATTAACGGTTATTGCTTTAATCTTTGCAAGTTTAATCGGTATTATCTTCGGTTTAATGAAAACAAGCCAAAACAATATCGTTCAAGCAATCGCAGGATTTTACATTGATATCATCCGCGGTGTTCCATTAATTGTATTAACGTTCTTCATTTACTTTGGAATTCCACAAGCCTTCGATATTACGATGCAACCATTCGTAGCAGGAGTTATTACCTTAAGCTTGAATGCTTCCGCTTATATCGCAGAAATAATCCGTGGGGGTATCCAAGCCGTTGATAAAGGACAATACGAAGCTTGTATGAGTTTAGGCCTTCCATATTCAAAGAGCATGCGTAAAGTAATCTTACCGCAAGCGATTCGCATTATGGTTCCTTCGTTTATTAACCAATTTGTCATCACATTGAAAGATACTTCGATCCTTTCAATTATCGGTATTGCCGAATTAACACAAACAGGTAAAGTCATCATCGCTCGTAACTTACAATCAAGTCAAATGTGGTTAATCGTTGGTGTGATGTACTTAATCGTGATCGTTCTATTAACGAAACTATCAGCTCACTTAGAAAGGAATTTAAAATAATGGCTATTATCGAAGTTCAAAAACTACAAAAGAAATATGGCAACTTAGAAGTATTAAAATCCATCGACCTTTCTATTGAGGAAGGCGAAGTCGTTTGTATTATCGGGCCTTCAGGTTCTGGTAAATCCACTTTCCTTCGTTGCTTAAACCGTCTTGAAAAAATCAATAGCGGTCACGTCATCATCGACGGCCATGATTTAACAGATAAAAAAACGAATTTAAATAAAATTCGTGAGGAAATCGGAATGGTGTTCCAACACTTCAACCTCTTCCCTCACCTAAGCGTTCTAGAAAATATCATTCTTGCACCAGTAGAATTAGGTCGTGAAACAAAAGAAGATGCAACCCAACATGCGATGGAACTTCTAGGCATGGTTGGTCTTGCAGACAAGGCTGATGTCTCTCCTAAATCTCTTTCAGGTGGTCAAAAGCAACGTGTAGCCATTGCCCGTGCGCTTGCAATGAAACCAAAGATGTTATTATTCGATGAACCAACTTCAGCACTAGACCCAGAGATGGTTGGGGATGTATTAGAAGTAATGCAAAACCTAGCTAAAGAAGGGATGACGATGGTTGTGGTAACACACGAAATGGGATTTGCGCGTGAGGTTAGCGATCGCGTTATCTTCATGGATGGTGGTTATATTATTGAAGAAGGAACTCCTGAGCAAGTGTTTGGTAACCCACAAAACGAACGAACTCAAAACTTCTTAAACAAAGTACTTCACTAAAATCTAACATCAATAGAAACGATCTCACTCCAAAACATTTGGAATAAGATCGTTTTTTAAAATTTCATTTATTAAAGAAATCGGAATACTTACTCTTTATCTTCTTTTGGTAATAATACTTTACGTGATAAGTTGATACGTCCTTGTCCGTCGATTTCGATAACTTTAACCGTTACTTTGTCACCTAGAGCAAGTACATCTTCTACTTTACCAACGCGTTCGTGTGCTAATTCAGAAATATGAACTAATCCATCTTTTCCTTTAGCGATTTCTACGAATGCACCGAATTTTTCGATACGGCGTACAGTTCCTTCGTACACTTGACCCACTTCGATTTCACGTGTTAAATCTTCGATGATTTCTTTTGCACGTTGAATCATAGCAGCATCTGTAGAAGCGATTGATACATGACCTTCTTGGTCGATATCGATTTTAACTCCTGTTTCGTCGATAATAGCATTGATTGTTTCACCACCACGTCCGATAACCACTTTAATCTTATCAGGGTGGATAGAAATCATTTCAATCTTAGGAGCATATGGGCTTAACTCTTTACGTGGTTCAGCAATGGTTGATGTTAATTCCTCAAGAATTTCAAAACGTGCTTTCTTCGCTTGTGTTAAAGCTTCACGTAAGATTTGTTCTGTAATCCCTTGAATCTTAATATCCATTTGAAGAGCTGTAATTCCGTCTTTTGTACCCGCTACTTTAAAGTCCATGTCTCCTAAGTGGTCTTCTAACCCTTGGATATCTGTTAAGACTGTGTAGTTTGTACCGTCAGAAATAAGACCCATCGCGATACCTGCTACAGGCGCTTTAATTGGCACACCAGCAGCCATCAATGCTAATGTTCCCGCACAAATACTTGCTTGAGAAGAAGAACCGTTTGATTCTAGTACTTCTGATACAAGACGGATTGTGTAAGGGAAGTCTTCTGGACTTGGAATCACTTGTTTCAATGCACGTTCCCCTAGTGCTCCGTGACCAATTTCACGACGACCTGGGCTACCAGCACGACCTACTGAACCAACAGAAAATTGTGGGAAGTTGTAGTGGTGAATAAATCTTTTCCCTTCTTCGATTCCTAAACCATCAATTACTTGGTATTCTCCAAGAGGTGCAAGTGTTGCTGAAGTTAATGCTTGCGTTTGTCCACGAGTAAATAAACCTGAACCGTGCACACGTGGTAATAAGTCGATTTCTGAAGCTAATGGACGAATTTCGTCAATCTTACGACCATCAGGACGTACTTTTTCTTCAGTGATTAAACGACGTACTTCGTCTTTTTCTAAGTTATCTACTAATTGAGACACTTGTTTTAAAAGTCCAGCTTTTTCTTCATTTTCTTCTAAGACAGCTTCGAAGTGCTCGATGGCTGTTTCTTTCACTTTTTCGATGTTTGCTTCACGCGCTAATTTTTCTTCTGTTTGAATCGCGTGAATCATCGCTTGGCTGAATAAATCTTTTACTTGTGCTTCGATAGCTGAATCGAATGAAAGTAAAGTCACTTCCATTTTTTCTTTACCAACTTCTCGGACGATTTCTTCTTGGAAAGCCACTAATTTTTTGATTTCTTCGTGACCGAATAATAATGCTCCAAGCATATCTTCTTCGTTCACTTCTTTTGCTGAACTTTCTACCATGTTGATGGCAGTTGCAGTACCAGCTACAGATAATTCGATATCTGAGTTTTCTTTTTGTTCAGTTGTTGGGTTAATCACGTATTCACCATTAACACGACCTACGTCTACCCCAGCGATTGGTCCATCAAATGGAATATCTGAAATACATAATGCTAATGAAGAACCAAACATTGCTGCCATTTCTGGTGGGCAGTTAGGATCTACTGACATAACCGTATTTGTGATTTGGACTTCGTTACGGAAGCCTTCTGCAAACATCGGACGGATTGGACGGTCGATCAGACGCGCTGTAAGAGTAGCATGTTCACTTGGACGACCTTCACGTTTGATGAAGCCACCAGGGATTTTACCTGCTGCGTACATTTTTTCTTCGTAGTTTACTGTTAACGGGAAGAAATCTGTATCTTTTGCTTGTTTTGTACCAACAGCCGCTGTTAACACGACAGTATCACCGTAGCGTACTAATACAGCACCATTGGCTTGTTTTGCTAATTGGCCGATTTCAACTGTTAATTGACGTCCGCCCCAGTTATAGCTAAAAACTTTCTTTTCTGACATAACTAATCTCCTTTTCTCTTATTTACGTATCCTCCAGACCTACTTTTAGAAATGAAAACGTTCGACGCATTCGAGCGCTTTTATTTCTAAAGTAAGGTGACTCCAGAAGATACAAAGTTTGTCATACAGAGTCATTTTACCATAACTGCCCATTAAGTACTATTCTTTTGCGATAAAAAAAGACGTGTGGATTTTCTCCCCATATGGCAAAGAAAACCGCTCGTCTTTTTTGTTGAATTTTATAATGTCACAACATTTCCTTGTTCGAAAATAGTGAACTCTTTTGTTTCTAGGTTTGCTTCAAGACGTGCTTTGGCAGCACCAGAAGCATCTTTACGTGTAATCACGATTGTGTTCTCAGTTGGAGTTTCTACTTCAAAAGAACCTTCTAAATCAAACGCTTTTGATGTATTTCTAAAGCGTAATAAGTTGATTATTTTTTTTACGACTGGACGTTCTACTTCACGGTCAATTTCTTCTAAAGTGTAATAATGACGGTTGATGTTACGACCTTCTTTTGAAGATTCTAATAATTCGATGTCATTTTCTCCAGCAAGTAATCCAACGTAGTAAATTTGTGGAATACCAGGCGCAAAACATTGCAACACACGTGATAATAAGTAACTTGCATCATCATTTCCTAAAGCACTGTAGTATGTGCTGTTGATTTGATAAATATCTAAGTTATTGTATTTTTCACTTGAGTAAATACGTTTTACGTTAGCACCTACATCGTATAATTTGTTTGAAGTGTAATCTAACTCTTCATCTGTTAATAAGTCTCTAGCATCCACGACACCGATTCCGTCATGCGTATCCAGTGTTGTAAATTGCTTCATCGGACTCATTTGTAACCAGTTGGCTAAACGATTTGATTTACCTGAATATAGTGAATATAACACTACCATTGGTAACGCAAAGTCATAAACGAAGTAATCATGGTCTGCAATCTTCATTTGAATTGAATAGTGCTCATGAATTTCAGGAAGCAATTCTACTTGGTATTTCGCTGCTTCATCGCGAACTTCATTTAATAAATTCCAAATATCTGGTTCTACGAAGAAATCGTTTGTATCGAGTTTCTTTACTGCATAAGCAAATGCGTCTAAACGAATTAATGAGCAGCCGTGGCTTGCCATATCTTTAATCGTTTCGCGAATAAACTTTTTCACGATTTCTTTACGAACATCAAGGTCGATTTGCTCTTCCCCGAATGTGTTCCATACTTCTTCAGTCGTTCCATCCGCAAAATGAACGGTTTGGAACGGCGCTTTATCTTTTCGTTTATAAATTAAGTCGATATCTTCTTGTGTTGGACGACCTGATGGAAAGAACTCATGAATACGGATAAACATATCTTTGTAAGGTGAGTTCTCGTGATTTTTTACAAAATCTTGGAAGAATTTAGACTCACGAGAAATATGGTTAATCATAAAGTCAAACATTAAATAATATTGTTCCCCTAGAGCATCCACATCTTCCCAAGTTCCAAGAAGCGGATCTACACGTGTGTAGTCGCTTGGAGCAAATCCTCTATCCCCTGTAGACGGGAAGAATGGGAGCAAATGCACCCCACTAATCGCGCCTTTAAAATGTTTATCAAGAACTCCTTTTAAGTCCTTCATATTACTTCCCATGCTGTCTGAGTAAGTAATCAGCATTGCTTCGTTTTTAATTTGCATGGAATTCACCGTATCCCTTCAATTAATCGATTTAGTTTAATTTCCAAATGTCACGGTTGTAGTCTTCGATTGTACGGTCACTTGAGAAGAATCCAGCCATTGCAATGTTTGTCACTACTTTAGCATTCCATTCATCTCTGTTTTCGAAATCGCGATACATACGTTCTTTTGTTTCAATGTAGTCTTCTAAGTCTAATAATGTCATGAACCAGTCTTTAGTTGTTAATTCGTGGTATAGACGTTCTAGACGTTCTTGGTTTCCGACTTCTAGTAAAGCATCGCTCTTCACGAATTCCACTAATGGACGGATGGCTTCTCTCTTCGCAAATTCACTAGCATTGTAGTCGCCTTTTTCATAATGAGCAATCACTTCGTCACTCTTCTCACCGAAGATATAGATATTGTCGTCCCCAACTAATTCATGGATTTCCACGTTGGCTCCGTCTTCAGTACCAAGAGTTAATGCCCCGTTTAGCATGAATTTCATATTTCCTGTTCCGCTAGCTTCTTTTGAAGCAAGTGAAATTTGTTCAGAAATATTACATGCTGGAATTAAGTGTGTTGCAGCTGTTACGTTGTAGTTTTCAACCATTACAACTTGTAAGTGTGGGTTCACTTCTGGATCATTGGCGATTAATTCTGATAATGAAAGAATTAAATGGATGACGTCTTGCGCAATCACGTACGCTGGAGCTGCTTTCCCACCAAGGATAATTGTAATTGGTCTTACTGGGATATTTCCGCTCTTAATATCCAAATATTTATGAATAACATATAAAGCGTTCATTTGTTGACGTTTATATTCGTGCATACGTTTGATTTGGATATCAAAAATAGAATTTTCCTTCACTGTGATACCTTGTTTTTCTTGTAGGTAAACACTTAAACGTTTCTTGTTATCACGTTTAATCTTATCTAATTTTTCGCGAACAATCGCATCATGACGGAAAGCTTTCAACGCTTCTAATTTAGAAGCATCCTTGCGCCACTCAGTCCCGATTGTTTCATCTAATAATTTAGCTAATTCTGGGTTAGCATGCATTAACCAACGACGGAATGTAATCCCGTTTGTTTTGTTGTTAAATTTCTCTGGATAAAGCTCATAGAAGTTTTTCAATTCACTTTCTTTTAAGATATCCGTATGAAGTGCCGCAACACCGTTTACGCTATATCCATAGTGAATATCCATATGTGCCATATGAACACGGTCATGTTCGTCAATAATGGCAACTGATGGATCTTCATATTTTGCTTTTACGCGAGCATCTAATTCTTTAATAATCGGCACTAGATGTGGAACTACTTTTTCTAAGTAGTGTAATGGCCATTTTTCCAACGCTTCCGATAAGATTGTGTGATTTGTATAAGCTGTCATTGCAGATACGATTTCTACTGCTTCATCAAATTCAATTCCACGTTCCCCAAGTAAACGAATTAATTCAGGAATTACCATTGAAGGGTGTGTATCATTAATTTGAACTGTTGCGTACTCTGCTAAGTCGTGTAAATTACTTCCTTTAGCAAGTGCTTCGTCGATTAATAATTGAGCCCCGTTACTTACCATGAAGTATTGTTGGTAAATACGTAGTAAGTGTCCTGCTTCATCACTATCATCTGGATATAAGAATAATGTTAAGTTTTTAGCGATTTGTGTTTTATCAAATGCGATAGAATCACTTGATACTAAAGACTCGTCGATTGATTCTACATCGAATAAGTGTAATTTATTTTTAGTTGATTGTTCATATCCTAATACATCGATATCAAACATTTTTGAAGTCAATGTAAAGTCCCCAAATGGTACTTTATAAGAAGTTTCTGTTGGAACCAACCAGCTTTCAGGTGTTAACCAAACGTTTGGCACTGCATTTTGTTGGTTATCTTTGAATTTTTGTTCGAATAAACCATAGTGGTAGTTCAAACCAACACCGTCTCCTGTTAATCCAAGAGTTGCGATGGAATCAAGGAAACATGCTGCAAGACGTCCTAGACCACCATTCCCTAAAGATGGTTCTAATTCAATTTCTTCGATTTCCGCTAAAGAATGTCCAGCTCCCGCTAACACATCTTTTACTTCATCGTAAAGACCTAAGTTAATTAAGTTGTTTGATAATAATTTACCGATTAAGAATTCTGCAGAAATGTAATACACTTTTTTCTTACCATTATTTTGTGGTAAGGCTGCACTTTTTTCTTTTGTAAATTGTAATAAGGCTAAGTAAACTTCTTCTTTTGAACAGTCTTTTAATGACTTGCCTAAGTTTCCTTCTATATATTGTTTAAAATCTTTCATTGTTCTCTCCTTTTTGACTTGTGCGAGGTTATTTTGCCTCGACTAACTTCTCTTCAACGTCCACGTTGTGATTTGGATTTGCACGATCATACAATTCAGTAATTTCAAGTAAGAATTCTTCTACTGATTCTGTTAACTGCTCGTTGGTCATTCTCCATACCCAGTTCCCACCTAGTGTACTTGGAATGTTCATACGAGCTGTTCCATCTAATTGTAGTAAATCTTGCATAGTTGCAACGGTCATACGACTGACAGAACCATATAAGCCACGTAACAGTGCAAAGCTAATCGGTTCTTCTTCGCGGCGGTTTAAGTAACGATTACAGAATTCTCTTGTTTCTTCTGTTACCGACTGATACCACCCTAATACTGTATCATTATCATGCGTTCCTGTATAGGCAACTGCATTCACTGGATAATGATGAGGTAAATCTCCACTCTTAGGATCTTCACCCATAAATCCGAATTCCAAGATTTTCATTCCTGGGAATCCAGTAGCTTCACGAAGATTGATGACATCTTCATCCATGAAACCTAAATCCTCTGCGATAATTGGCAATTCACCGAGCTGCTCTTTCACCGCTTTAAATAAATCATACCCTGGACCTTTAACCCATTTCCCGACAGTTGCATTTTCAGCCATTGCTGGAATTTCCCAATAGGCTGAGAATCCTCTGAAGTGGTCAATACGAACCACATCAAACAATTTAAAGCTTGCTTGTAGTCGCTTGCTCCACCAAGTATATCCATCTTCTTTCATTGCTTCCCAATTATAAATTGGGTTCCCCCATAATTGACCTAGCGGAGAAAAATCATCCGCAGGACATCCAGCTACGCAAAGTGGATTACCTTCAGCATCTGTTTTGAAGTAATGCGGTGTTGCCCACATTTCCACGCTGTCAGCTGCTACATAAATTGGCATATCTCCAATAATTTGAATGAAGTGATCATTCGCATATTTTTTTAGTGCATGCCACTGTTCATCAAATAAGAATTGTGTTACGCGATGATATTCTAACTTGTCCGCAAGACGTTCACGGTACTGCGCTAACGCATCTGGTTGACGGCGTTTAATCGCTTCATCGCTCCATCCAGTCCATGGTTTCATCTCAAAGGATTCTTTAATGGCCATATATTCTGCAAATGGTTCTAACCACTCCGCTTTCTCCGTAACGAACTTCTCGTATGCAGGAGTTTTACCTTTTGCTAGAAAAGCGGCAACGGCTTTTTCTAAAATTGGTCGACGTTTTTCATATAGTAATGCGTAGTCAACAGTCGTTTCATCAGCTGTCCAATTTGTTTGAACATCTTCCTTCTGTAGAAATCCTTCTTCTATTAAAATATCAAAATCAATAAAGTTTGTATTCCCCGCGAAAGCAGAAAATGATTGATATGGAGAATCTCCATAGCTAGTTGTCCCTAATGGTAAAATTTGCCAATAAGTTTGTTTCGTACGAACTAGAAAATCTACAAAATCAAATGCAGATTTGCCAAAAGTACCGATTCCGTATTGACCAGGTAATGATGAAATATGCATTAACACACCTGATTCTCTATTGCTCATATATTATACCTCTTTCCTTATTAATTTAGTAATATCTGTCCATGGAAGCGGAATAATTCACGCAACCGTTTGCTTTAATATTAGAGTATTTTTTTTAATAAAACAAGTATTATTTTATAAGTTTTTAATACATATTGAGTATATAAGGAAAAACAAAACTTAATTTCTATATAATTCTTAGAAAAACACTTAAAACCATTATTTTAAAATCGTTAAATTTTTTTAAACAAAATACTTGCAAACGGTTTATGGAAGCGGTATACTAAAAACAGTTAAGAAATCGTTTGCGTAATCTATAACGAATTTTAAGGAGGAAAATATTATGGCAAACAAATGGTTTAAAAAATCTTTATTGGTTGGCTTAGCTGGTTTAGCTTTAGCAGGCTGTGCAGGCGGGGGCAATCAGTCAAATTCTTCTAACGGAGGCTCTGAAAGCAAAAAAGAATTCACTTTATATAGTAATAAGAGCGAAATCCAGGAAGCCCTAACAGCATACGCTAAAGAATGGGGAGACAAAAACGGAGTTAAAGTTAATATTAAAACTTGTTCTGGTTCATGTAAGATTTCTGACCAACTAAAAACTGAATTCACTGCAGGAACTGCTCCAGATGTATTCGTAATTGAAGGTCAAGCAGGATACGATATGTGGAAAGACAACCTACAACCATTAAAGGGTGACTGGATTGATAAAACTGAGTTTGAATTTAAACAAGGTAACGACGTATACGGATTCCCTGTTTCTGTTGAAGGTTACGGTTTAGCATATAACAAAGAAATTTTAACTAAAGCTGGAATTGATCCTTCTACGCTAAATTCATTTGAAGCAGTTGAAAAAGCAATGGCTACTTTAGAAAGCAAAAAAAATGAATTAGGTTTATCTACTGTTGTTGCTACAGCAACTAAAGAAGGTGAAACTTGGATTATGGGTATCCATGACTTTGGTGCTTACTTAAGTAGTGGTCTTCCTAATGGTGATCGTTCAGTTACAAACCAAGTACTAAAAGGTGAAATGGACAAAACTCGTTTAGAAAATTACAGTAACTGGGTAGAATTACTATTCAAGCATACTGAGAAAAAACTCTTAACTGTTGGTACTCAAGAAGACATGGACTCAGCATTTGCTTCAGGTAAAGCTGCATTCCTACACCAAGGTAACTGGAAAGATCCTAACTTAAAGCAATTAAATGCTAACTTCGAAATGGGATTCATTCCTTATCAAACATTAGGTAAAGATAAAAATGCTGACGGATTATTCATCGGTGCTCCTTCTTACTATGTAGTTAACAAAGATACTAAGGCTTTAGAATACATCAACAAATTCTTCAACGACTTAGCTGGTACTAAAGAAGGTCAAGATTACATCGTAAACAAAGCTAATATGATTTCTCCATTTGCCAACACAACTGAGAAACCATCTGCTCCATTATCTCGTTTCTTAGCAGAATGGGTTAGCGCTAAAAAACCTGTTTACTCATTTGACAACCCATATTTCATGCCTGACAACTTCTTAATGAATAAATTAGGACCAATTTTCGGTCAATATGCTCAAGGTTCAATTGATAAAGCAAAATTCCAAGAATTAATTATCAACCAAATTAAAGAAGTACCAAGCTTGATTAAAAAATAATCGATAATATTGTAGTAAACAAACCCACAGCTGCCTTTTAGTGGCTGTGGGTTATGTGCTATAATAAGTAATATATACAGGTGCTACCCCACCTGGAATTTATTAAAAAGGAGGAACTCTCTTATGTTTAAAAACAAGAAAGCTTTAAGCAGAGATGATCGTGCCAAACGCAATTTTTATAGATTAGTTTTACCAGCATTTTTCATTTTTGCACTCGTTATTATTGTGCCTTTCTTCTTAGGGTTCTACTATTCATTAACCGACTGGAAGAGCGTAACACAAACGAACTTACAATTTGTGGGACTCAAAAACTTTACAGAAAGTTTTGCTGACACTCGCTTCCAATACTCTTTAATGATTACTGTGATTTTCGCGTTATTCAACGTTGTCGTAGTAAACATTGTTTCATTTGGTCTTGCCTTACTTGTATCGAGCAAGGTAAAATTAAAAGACATTTTCCGTGCAGGATTCTTTATCCCAAACCTAATCGGGGGACTTGTTCTTGGTTATATTTGGCAATTCATCTATAACTCAGTATTCCCTGCTTTAGGACAATTAATTGGTAGCCAGTTCTTAATCGATAACTTGTTTCTTGGAGATGTGAAATTAGCTGTGACTGCATTAATCATTACAAACACATGGCAATATGCTGGATATATTATGATGATTTATTTTGCAGCTTTACAAAATGTACCTTCAAGTTTAGTAGAATCTGCTTCACTTGACGGTGCAAATGCATGGCAACGTCTACGTCACATTATCATTCCAATGGTAATGCCAGCGTTCACTGTATCGCTCTTCTTGACTATTACAAACTCATTCAAGATTTTCGATGTGAACTTCTCATTAACAGGTGGTGGACCTTCTCTACTATGGCATGACAAAGCCATCCAAAGTACTGAGTTTATTACAATGAATATTTACAACACTGCCTCAGGTGACAACTTAATGGCTTTAGGTCAAGCTCGTGCAGTTATTTTATTCTTTATCTTGGTAGTTATCAGCTTGATTCAAACTTCAATCACTAAACGGAAGGAGATTGACTTATAATGAAAAAACAAAAATTGGGAATCTTACTTCTAGAAATTTTAGGAGTCATCCTTTTCTTACTATTCTTGAGTCCAATCGTTCTTTTAGTGATTAACTCAGCCAAAAGCTCTGCTAATATTCTTTCAGATCCGTTAGCTTTACCTGCGAGTTTTGGTCAACTATGGACTAATATCGTTACAATTTGGAATAATCCTTCCATCAATTACCCATCATCATTTTTATCATCAACGATTATTACTGTGATTTCTCTTTTCACAATCACTCTATTTTCGGCTCTTGCAGCATGGGGACTTGTTCGTTTCCGTTCAAAAGCTTCGACAGTGATTTTCTTCATTTTCGTTGCTTCAATGGTTATTCCTTTCCAAGTTGTAATGTATCCACTTGTTACTTGGTTCAAAATTTTAAGTGATGCGATTACTACTCCATTATTTGGATTTAGCTTATTACGTTCTTATCCAGGGATTATCCTAGCGTATACTGGTTTCGGTATGTCGCTATCAGTATTCATGTTCCACGGATTCATTAAAGGAGTTCCTTTAGAAATCGAAGAAGCTGCAGAACTAGATGGCTGCAACAAAATGCAAACATTCTTCTACGTAGTACTTCCAATCTTAAAACCAATCTACGTTACCATTTTAATCTTAAATGGAATTTGGATTTGGAACGACTTCCTGTTACCACTTCTATTACTTGGTAAAGGAAATGCGATTCAAACATTACCGATTGCGGTATCAAACTTTGCCGGATCATTTACAAAACAATGGGATATGATTCTAACATCTACATTACTCATTATGTTACCAGTGATTATCTTATTCCTATTCGCTCAAAAACATATCATGAAAGGTATGGTTGACGGAGCAATCAAATCATAGTTCCTTAAATGCTCTGGGCGTGAAAATAACTGTTTTCATGCCCAGATTTTTTATTTTAATAATCACTCTACTAAGAAAGGAGGAATAAAGATGGCATCCACTATTAAGGATGTTGCAAAGCTTTCTGGAGTCTCTCCTTCTACTGTTACTAGAGTTATTCAAGACAAATCTAGTATTAGTGAAGCGACGAAGAAAAAAGTGCGTGAGGCCATGGCTTCACTAAATTATCATCCCAATGTTAATGCAAGAAGCTTAGCAAGTAATAAAACAAATGTCATCGGTGTTGTTCTTCCCAAAGACTCTGATATCTTTTATCAAAATTCATTTTTCCCTGCGGTAATTCGAGGAATTTCGCAAACAGCAGCGGACCATCAATACTCGATACAATTATGTACTGGAAAAGATACGAATCAACGTTTAGCCATTTTAAAAGATACGATTCTTGGAAAACGAGTAGATGGACTCATCTTCCTTTACGGGGAAATTGAGGACCCCCTTGTTGAATTTGCTATTGAACAAGAATTTCCGGCTGTTGTAATCGGAAAAACATTATCTCCTCTTATTTCATTTGTTGATAATAATAATGAAAAAGCGGGATTTGATGCAACAGAATATATTATTCAAAAAGGAGCAAAATCCATTGCATTTATCGGTGGTCGAGACCAATTATTTGTTTCCCGAGACCGACTAAAAGGATATGAAAAAGCTCTTAAAAAATATGATATCCAAATAAACAATAGCCTTATTGCTCAAGTTTCTGAATTTACAAGAGAACAAGGTTATCATACTTTAAAAGAACTTCTTAAAGATGGAAACATTGATGGTCTAGTAACAGCAGACTCTCTATTTACAGAAGGAGCTGTCCGATATTTAAATGAAAAACAAATTCATTTGCCTATTATCACTTTTGACTCGGTACAACCTTCTGTTCGAATTGATGCTTATGTTGATATTCATACATTAGAATTAGGACGTTCTTCCTTTAAATTGTTACGAAATGTGATTAAATCGTACAATAATAAAAATATGATGTGTTACAGACAAATCATTGATCACTCTATAAAAGAAATGTAAAATAATAAGGCACAAGTTCCAAATAATCGGGACTTGTGCCTTTTTTTAATCATTTGTATTTTGCAATATAACTTATACATTATAAGTGCGATTAATCTTTCTTATTTATTCTCTAATAAATATCCATTAAAAAACTCCCAAGCACACGAATGCATGGGAGTTCTCCATTTGTTTAAGATTAACGACGTAAGCCTAAACGGTTGATTAATTCACGGTAACGTTGAACATCTTTGTTACGTAAGTATGCTAATAAGTTACGACGGTGACCAACTTTTTTCATTAATCCACGGTTTGAGTGGAAATCTTTTTTATGAACACGGATGTGGTCATTTAAGTGGTTGATTTCGTAAGTTAATACAGCGATTTGTACTTCTGGTGAACCAGTGTCTCCTTCGTGTAATGCATACTCTTTGATGATTTCATTTTTCTTTTCTTTAGAAATAGCCATTTCTAAACACCTCTTTCTTTTAATTTATGCCTCGTACTGAGTAAAACGTTGGTGATTCGAAAAAACTCTGTAAAAGGTCTGTACATTAAGTACTTAATCAATTTACCTTATTTTCAGTAAAATTGCAAGCTTCTTAATCTATTTTTTGAATATCTACACGATTAAAATATGCATGATTTGGTTTTAATGGTTGTCCTGCCATTAATTCATCTACAGTCACCAATTCATAACCTTCTGCTTGTAAGTATTCAATAATCGTTGGTAGTGCTTCTACTGATTCTTCGTGAATATCATGCATCAATAAGATTCCACCATTATGTGTATTTTCCTTAATATGCTGAATTGTCTTGGCTGCATCTCTATATTTCCAGTCTAGCGAGTCAATCGACCAGTTCACTATAGCAATACCCGCTTGCTCCGCTACCATTTTATCAAAACCACCATATGGCGGACGCAAACTCATTGGTCTTAAACCACCTGATGCTTTGGCAATAAGGTCCGAAGTGCTATGAACCTCTTTATACACTTCGTCTGCTGATTTCTTTGGTAATAACGGATGACTATAACTATGGTTTCCAAGTTCGTGCCCTTCAGCTACAATTTGCTTAATAATAGACTCATTACCTTCTACATGACTACCTACGATATAAAACGTTGCATGAGCGTTATATTTCTTTAAAATTGCTAACACTCTCGGTGTTGTTTCGGATTGAGGACCATCATCGAATGTCAAAGCAATTCTCTTCTTCCGTAGTTTTTCTTTAACAGTTGCAAGATATTGTGTATAATTCTCTTTTTCTGTTTCCGGAATCATAGTCTCGTTCATATATGCAAAAAGCTCCTTAAAAGGAATTGTCCATTCTAATTTTACATCTGAATCGTTTGCGCCTTTGTATTTTATGCGAATTCCATTTTGAATGATTGATGTATCTAGTTTCTTCCAATTATTATCTTTAAATTGAGAAGTAATTTTTTCTGTTAGATTATCAGATAATCCATCTACTTTAGATTCATCTAATACTTTCTTTACAAAAAAGTTAGATACTGCTAAATCATTATTAAATAGTTTTGAAAATTCAAATGGTTGTAAAGTATCTGCGAAAACAAGTTGATGCGTTAGCTCAGAAAATTCCAATTGTTCGAAACCACGATCCTTTTGTTGATATACAGATACATAGTAATGAATATCATTTACATTCGAAATAATTTTTGTTTGATAGGCTTTTAAAAAAATCAAAGTTTTCTTTGAAGCACCCTCATATTTTTCTAACACGGCTTGTTTTAAAGTTGAAATCTGCTCCGCAATAGCCGTAACTTCATTTCTAGAACTATCTGTCGGAATTAATTCCTGAACTTCAATATTTCCATTCGTTTCATCTTTAACAGTTAAATTATCATTGTATTTCTTTGCATCTTCTTGTTCGATTTGAATAATACGTTTAAATTCTTCTTCATTAAATTGATCTGCCATAATGCGATGAATCGTTAATAATTCGAATACTAAAATAACTAAAGTTAAAACTCCTATTGACAAAAAAATTGTTTTAGACATTTTCTTTTTTGGTCTTTTTCTTTTAGAATCTTTCCCACTGAAACGAGGGTTCTCTTGCGCATCCTCTTCCATTAAATTTACTTCAAGGATTTCTTCAGGATTTTGTGTATATTTTTTTATTTTTTTTTGATGTTTTTTCCCCCCATTATTGACTCTTCGTTGAATGACCTTCTCCATTCTCCACGACCCCTTATTGAATACTATCTATCTTTTTTCTGACAGTCCGGACAAATTCCATATACTTCCATTCGGTGTCCTCTAACTTTAAATCCTGTTAACTGTTCTGCAGCTTTTTCAACATCAGCTAGGATTGGATAATATAAATCCACTACTTTCCCACAAACATCGCAAACAGCATGATAGTGCTGTCCTAAATCAAAATCGTATCGACTGGCACTATCTCCATACATTAATTCCTTAACAACACCCTCTTTAATAAACAGGTTTAAATTGTTATATACTGTCGCCACACTAACTTGAGGATATTCTCTTGTTAATTCAGTAAAAATTTCTTCCGCAGTTGGATGAGTATCTACGATAGCTAGAAATTCTAGCATCGCCACTCTTTGAGGGGTAATACGAACTCCTTTACTACGTAACTTCTTCACTACTTGATTAATTTCTTCTTTTCTCATATATTTCCCTAATTTCTAATACAGATTACGTCGATTTTGATACTTTATTCTCTCAAATTTCCAAGAAAAAATCAAGTTATACATTTAATAATCTTGTAACATTGTAATATTTTTGTAACAAAAAAAGATTTGTTCAAAAAATAGAACAAATCTTTCTAACATTATTTTTTTAAAAGTTTATTGTACTGCATCCCTTCTCGAAGTGCGGAGGTATCTGTTCCTAATGCTTCTGCTATTGTATAAGCAAATTCGAAACTTGCAGCTGCACCACAACTCGTGATGATTTTTTCATCTTTTTCAACTAACGTGCCTGTATAAATTCCGTCGTTAATTTCATCTTCAAAACCAGGATAACAAGTAAACTTTTTCTTTTTCAGCAATCCTGCCCTGTGTAGGACAATTGGCGCTGCACAGATTGCTGCAATAATTTTGCCTTTTTTCGAATATTCTTTCAGCTTTTGAATAAGAAACTCATTCTCTCTTAAGTGATGCGCCCCTGGAATCCCCCCTGGAAGCACTAAGGCATCTATTTGAGCCCAATAAAATGTCTCTAATTCATCATCTGCCTTCACTGAAATTTTATGAGAACCCGTAATGACTTGTCCACCAATACCAACTGTATGCACAATATGACCTGCTCTTCTCAAAATATCAACCGTAGCAAGGCCTTCAATCTCTTCAAATCCTTCCGCTAAGAATACAACGACATTTGCCATAGGACAGCCTCCTCTTATTTTTTGAACAAGCCCATTACTCCGCGAGTAATCACTCGACCTACTTCACGTCCAACGCTAGACATAATATTTTTCGTAAAGCGATCCATCGCAGAATCACCTTTCTTAGTTGCTGCTTGTCGTGCTTGACGTTCTAGTTCTCTTTCTTGACGTTCATGTTCTTTTTCTTCTAATTTAGCTTGTTTTTCCGCTTCTCTTTGAGCTAAAACTTCTTCTTGCTCTTGTTGAAATTGTTGTTCTAATGCTAATAATTGCTCATGAGCAGACTCACGGTCAAACATTTCCGCATATTTATCATAGAATGGAGATTGATTTATTATTTGTTGACGAACAAAAGCATCAACCGCATCTAATTTACTCTTTGGTGGGTAAATAGAAACCACTTCTGCAAAACTTGGGGATCCATCTTCCTGTAAAGTAGAAACTACCGCATCCCCTACTTTTAGATTCGTAATCACTGAAACTAAATCTTTTCCTTCTTCTTGACGGAAAGTTCCAGCTACTGCTTTTACATTTTTTTGCTCAGCTGGTGTAAACGCACGCAAGCCATGTTGGATTCGATTTCCTAACTGACTGGCTACCGCATTAGGAATATCCGTTGGATTTTGTGTTACGAAGAAAATACTAATTCCTTTCGAACGAATTAAACGTACAATTAATTCAATTTTTGCTTGTACAGCTGGGTTACTCTGGTTGAATAGTACATGTGCTTCGTCAAAGAAGAATACTAGTTTTGGTTTATCTAAATCTCCTACTTCAGATAAGCTTTCATATAACTCAGATAAGAACCATAATAAGAAAGTTGCATATAACTTAGGTGTTTGGAACAATTTTTCAGAAGATAATACATTGATGGTTCCACGTCCACTTGCATCTGTTTTAAATAAATCAGCAATTTCAAAAGCTGGTTCTCCAAAGAACTGATTTCCACCTTGTTGTTCTAACACTAATAAACTACGTAAAATAGTTCCAATCGATTGTTGGGCAATATTTCCATATAAATTACGTAATTCAGAAGCATGAGCTCCCACATAATTTAACATTGCACGTAAATCTTTAATATCAATTAATAGTAAACCTTGTTCATCAGCAACTTTAAACGCAATGTTTAAAATACCTTCTTGCGTTTCATTTAATCCTAACAGTTGAGATAATAAAATAGGTCCCATTTCTGAAATGGTTGTACGAATGTTAATTCCGTTTTCACCAAAAATATCCCAAAAAGCTACTGGATAAGAACTTGGTTCAAAATCTTCTACGTGTACTTTTTTTAATCGTTCGGCAATCTTTTCAGTTACTTCACCTTTTTCGGCAAGGCTAGCTAAATCGCCTTTAATATCAGAAAGTAATACTGGTACACCAGCTTCACTTAATTGTTCAGCAAGAACTTTAAGAGTAACAGTTTTCCCTGTACCTGTGGCTCCAGCAATTACTCCATGTCGATTTAATTTATTCGATAATAATTGAGCTGGCTTTGATCCATACCCAAAAGAAATTGTTTGAGTCATAATACTCCTCCTCTGATTTTATCTTCCTCTCTAACAATAGTACAGAAAGCGCTAAAATTCCAATAAAATGTTAAGTTTTTACTAGATTAGTTGACTTATTTTGAACTTCAAAGTATATTACTGTTGTATGAACTATACAACTAAAGGAGAATTTTCTTATGAAATGGAAAATAATTGCGGATTCTGGATGTGATTTACGTGAATTGGAGAATCTAGCACCCAATACAGAATATATTAATGTTCCACTAACTGTTCAAGTGGGCGAAAAACACTATGAAGACGATTCAGCATTAGATATTGATGCTATGATGATTGAAATGTATGAATCGAGCGAAAAAACCGCTTCTGCTTGTCCAAGTCCAGATGCTTTTTTAGAGGCCTATAGAGGTGCTGAAAATGTTATTGCCATTACAATTACAGGTGGTCTATCAGGAAGCCAAAATAGTTCTCAATTAGCCAAAAATATGTTATTAGAAGAAGCCCCTGAAACAAATATAGAAGTCTTCGACAGCCTTTCAGCAAGTGGTGAAATGGTTCTATTTGTCCAAAAAGCAAATGAACTGATCTCTCAAGGACTTTCTTTTGAAGAAGTGGTTGCAGCATTAAAAGATTATTTGGCAAGCACAAAGTTATTATTTGCACTTGCTCGTGTCGATAACCTAGTAAAAAACGGTCGATTAAATAAATTAGTCGGCGCCGTTATCGGAATGCTCAATATCCGCTTAGTCGGTAACGCTTCTCCAGAAGGAACACTAAACTTACTTCACAAAGCAAAAGGTCAAAAGAAAGCTGTTCAAGCAGTTTGGTCTGAAATGAAGAAAAATGGTTATAAGGGTGGCCGCGTGGTCATCAGCCACTGCAGTAATCCAGAAATCTGCGGCTTAATTCAAGCAGCCGTTCATAGCGAATTCCCAGATGCGGATGTTACAAGCATTCATACAAGCGGTGTCTGCAGCTATTATGCAGAACAAGGCGGAATCTTAATGGGATATGAAGCTTAATTTTAAAATTACGAAAAGACTCTCTAATCACTTGGATTAGAGAGCCTTTTATTTGTTTCGATTAGAATAATGCTTTTAGTTCTACATCTGGATGTTTATCTTTGAACCAGTTTAAGGCAAATTGGTTTTCGAATAAGAAGACTGGTTGGTCAAAACGGTCGCGACATAATAAGTTACGGCTTGAAGACATGTTTGGATCTAACTGTGTTTCGTCAATCCAACGAGCAATCTTACTTCCGATAGGAGTCATGACTACTTCAGCATTGTATTCATTTAACAAGCGGTATTGGAACACTTCGAATTGTAGTTGACCAACCGCACCAAGGATATATTCTCCTGTATGGTATGTCTTGTACAATTGGATAGCTCCTTCTTGTACTAACTGCTCGATTCCTTTATGGAATGATTTTTGCTTCATGACGTTTTTCGCAGAAACTTTATTAAAGAGTTCTGGTGTAAATTGTGGAAGTGGTTCGAACTGCACAGCACCCTTTCCTGAGTAAATCGTATCTCCGATTTGGAAGTTCCCTGTATCGTAAAGTCCGATAATATCTCCTGCAACGGCTGCTTTAACCGTTTCACGGCTATCTGCCATAAATTGTGTTGTATGAGATAATTTCATTTTCTTTTGCGAACGGTTCACTGTAATGTCCATCCCTGGAGTGAATTCTCCTGAACAGATACGCACAAACGCAATACGGTCGCGGTGCGCTGGGTTCATATTTGCTTGAATTTTGAAGATGAATCCAGTGAATTGTTCTTGAAGTGGATCTACAAGTTCCCCTGATTCTGTCTTCTTCGCTGATGGACTCGGCGCAAAATCAACAAACGCATCTAAGAATGTTTGAACCCCGAATCCAGTTAAGGCAGAACCGAAGAATACAGGCGTTAATTTACCAGCTGCAATCTTCTCTTCATCAAAAGCGTTCCCTGCTTCTAATAAGAGCTGTGCATCTTCGATGGCTTGGCTATATAGAGTTGATTGTTTAAACGCATAATCGCCGTCCACTTCCCCATCTTCGTTCAATGGTAAGAAGTCATTATCTTCGTTTTCTTCTGGGTGCATCAACTCAACACGTTTGTTGTAAATATCATATAAGCCAAGGAATGTTTTCCCCATTCCCATTGGCCAGTTCATTGGATACGCGTCAATGCCTAATACTTCTTCTAATTCCGCGATTAATTCAAGCGGTTCACGTCCATCACGGTCTAATTTGTTGATGAAAGTGAAGATTGGAATTCCACGCATACTACAAACTTCGAATAGTTTTTTTGTTTGTGGTTCAATCCCTTTTGCACTGTCGATCACCATCACGGCACTATCCACGGCCATTAATGTACGATACGTATCTTCTGAGAAGTCCTCGTGTCCTGGAGTATCGACAATATTAATATGATTTCCATCGTATTCCACTTGCATTACTGAACTCGTAACAGAAATCCCACGTTGTTTTTCGATTTCCATCCAGTCAGATTTTGCAAACTTCCCTGTTTTCTTCCCTTTTACGGTACCGGCTTGACGAATCGCACCCCCGTATAAGAGTAATTGTTCTGTAATCGTTGTTTTTCCAGCATCCGGGTGGGAAATAATCGCAAAGGTCTTGCGAGATTGTACTTCTTCTTTTAATTGTGACATGAGTATCTCCTTCGTGTTTATTCTCAAGTATTATAGCTGATTTTCGCAATTTTTAAAAGTTTAAAAACACCCTCTAGAAGGATTCGCGAAAGTACGGTATACTTATAGACAATAAAAGTCTTCCAAGGAGGTCTTTCAATGTCGAAAGAATTACCAATTATTTATATTAGCTTAACAGGAAATACACATAACTTTGTCACTCGTCTAAAAGACCATTTACATTTTTTGGAACCATCCTTACAAGTGACGCTAACCAATGTGAAAGACCTTGTTAAAGGCCAAGAAGACTACTTCAAAGTAGGCAAACCATTCGTTACCTTTCTCCCAACTTACTTAGAAGGTGGAAATGGCGTGGATAATGGAGATGTGGAAGTCTTAACGAATCCACTAGGTGATTTCTTAGCCTACGAACATAATTACGCCCATTGCTTTGGTGTCATTGGTAGCGGAAATCGTAACTTTAATAAGCAATTTTGCCTCACCGCCCGTCAATATTCTGAGCGCTTTGGATTCCCAGTGCTTGATGAATTTGAATTACGCGGAAGTAACCGCGATGTGGAGCGCATTGCTGCAATGCTTCTTGAAAAAATCTAAACATAAAAATAGGCCCGTAGATCCATTCTGCGAGCCTTTCTTTTTATTTAAAATAGATTTTGCATTTTTCACTAAAGCCAACTAACGCTTCTATTGTTGAAGGTTCCATCGCGGTATGTCCTGCTGCTTTGGCAAAAATCAATTCTGCACCTTCGACAGCTTGAGCGAGTTCAAACGCCGCACTTGGCAGGCAATCCACATCATAACGGCCGTGAACGATATGCATTGGAATTCCCTTGAAGGCCTCTGCACGATTCAAGATGTAATTATCGTCTTCCACAAAGCAATGATGATAGAAGAAGTGACATTCCATTCGCGCAATCGTAAGCGCCCCTCTAATTCCTGCTTCATCCCATATAATCGGCTCATACGGAATTAATTTCACGAGTCCATGTTCCCACTCTGCCCATGCTCGCGCTGCCTCTATACAAATCGATTCATCTTCTGATGTCAATCGTTTGTAGTACGCGTTCACCATTTCTCCTTGTTCTTCAACAGGAATTGGTGCTTTAAACTTCTCGAAGTTCTCTGGATAAAAATGAGACGCCCCATCTTGATATAACCAATCTACATCGCTTTGACGACCAAGGAAGATTCCACGAAGCATCAATCCTACGACGCGTTCACGATGTGCAATCGTGTAATGTAAGGCTAGCGTTGTTCCCCAGCTGCCACCAAATACAAGCCATTTATCAATCCCTAATGTGGTACGAATCTTCTCCATATCCGCTACTAAATCATGTGAAGTATTCTCTTCTAACGATGCAAAAGGGGTACTCTTTCCACATCCACGTTGATCAAATTGGATAATGCGATAAAATTCTGGATCAAAAAACTGACGATTCGCTGGAGAGGATGCCCCTCCTGGTCCGCCGTGTAAAACAACAACTGGATGTCCTAATGGATTTCCTGACTCTTCCACGTAAATAGTATGCAAGGCGCTCACTGGAATCATATGTTCGTTATAGATTTCGATTTCTGGATATACCTCTGTTCTCATTACTTGGCTCCTTTAATGATTTCTTGAACTCTCTTTTTAAATTCTGGTAAAACATCCTCTTCAAACCATGGATTTTTTGCCATCCATCGACGGTTTAAAGGAGATGGGTGTACGAGTGGAAACATCTTTGGCAAGTATTCTTTATACGCCTTCACTGTTTCCGTTAAGTTTTTCTTCTTTGTATTTTTTAAATAATAGTCTTGTGCGTATTTTCCAACCAATATAATCAGTTCAATATCCGGCATTAAGGCTAATGTGGCTTCGTGCCATTTTTCTGCAAATCCTTTACGTGGTGGAAGATCTCCTGATTTCCCTTTTCCAGGATAATAATAATCCATTGGAACAACTGCAAATAAATCGGATTGATAGAAGAAATCACGTTCAACTCCCATCCAGCTTCTTAGATTATCGCCACTTTGATCATTCCAAAATAAGCGACTCTCTTGCGCTTTAATTCCAGGAGCTTGTCCAACAATCAAAATCTTTGCGCTTCGAGGCGCAGAAAATAATGGTTTAATTCCAGCTTTTGTATACGCAACATTTTGTGGATCAGCCTCAATTTTTTTCATTAATTTTTGTATTTCTTGCATCTATATTCCACCCTTCTCACTTAGAATACTCCCATTCTTTATAGACTGCAAATGCTTCCCTGTAAAAAAATCCCCTAAGTCTTTTACAACTTAGAGGATTTGATTCTTTATTTTAAGCGAACTGTTTTTATGATTCGAGGAAGAGATTTGTTAGAAAGTACTCTTGGTAAAGTATGCGACTTTTCTTTAGATTTTGTCTTATACACTAATGGTCTTGTTGGACGTTGAGTTCCAACAAACTCTTCTGGGCTCTGTTGAGTTCTTTGGCGATTTGTAGACTGTAATGCCTGTTTAGTCGCTTGTTTTTTAGCTTGAGAACGTTGTTTTGGATTCGAAATACTATGACGTGGACGATAAACTCTTTGTGGAATTTCTTCCAATCTAGAATCCGTATTATTTTGTCGTCGTTCATTTCTCTTAGGAGACCTCATATTTATATTAGAGTTCTCTTTTTGTGAGTTATTTCTTGCCTTATTTTGTTTTTTACCAATAAAAACAAATACCATTAGAATTAATACGATAAAAAACAAAGCTTGCCCTAATACATAATAAAACCCGCCGTCTTTTAAATTTAAATTATTCAAAAAGAAGCTATTTTTTTTATTGTCATTTGTATTAGATTTTTTTTCACTATCGTACGTATTGGTCTTTGAGTTATTGTCATTATTTTTTTGATTCGAAGATTGAAGATTAGACTGATTTTCTTTTGCATTTACGGCTTCAGTCGTCATCTCCTCTACATCTCTTTCATCCGTTGCTCTATCATATTGGAATGGCTTAACGACTTTCCCATCCACTAAATCAATAAATTCAAGGTGAATAGATAGACCATTTTTATTTAAGAGAAAGACATCTACTTTGTATTTTTTATTTTCTCTGAATACAAAAAATTGAAGTTTATAGTTTCCTTCTTTTAGATTGTTGAGTTGAACAGGTATTTTCACAGAATCATAATCAGGATTGTTAAACTTTAAAGGAACCGTAATTGTTTCATTAAAATTTTTGTTTGCCTGAACACTAACCGTAGTTTCATACGACCCCACCATTTTACTAGAATTATCTGAGGTCGTTTCTGCATATACTGTATTTACAGTAATACTTTGGAAAGTTCCCATCATGAAGAAACTGATAATCAACATGGCAAGCCACTTCAATCTAAAGAAAGATTTGCTAGCTCGTTGTTTCATGATTATTTACCTGCTTCGTCCCAAACTTTACGTCCTGATGCTAATGAAGCAATGTTTTCTGCAATTTTTGCATTATTTTGTCCATCCATCAATACAACTGTATTGTTTGGACCTTCAGCAAGAGCTTTTTTAGCGTCGATTGCTAAGTATTCTAACGCAGCCGCATTTAAGTTAGATTCATTTAATGCGTTGTTGATGGCTGTTAATTGAGCAACAGTTGCTTGAGTGTCAATTGCGATTTTTTCAGCATGAGCACGAGCATCTGCTAATAATTTGTTGTTTTGAGTTCTTGTATCCATTTCAACTGTTTTTTGACGAGCGTCAGCAGCGATTAACGCAGCATCACGTTCACGGTCAGCAGTGATTTGTTTGTTCATCGCTTCAACGATGCTTTGTGGAGGAATAACTTCACCAATGTTAACACGGTCAATTGTAACCCCGTAAGAGTCTGTTTTACCGAATACACGTTGATTTAAGTCAGTGTTGATTTTGTTTGTCCCACCAAGAATTTCAGCCATCGTCATTGTACCGATGATGTCACGTAATTCGTTTTGGATATCTAAAAGTAATAATCCTTCTGGGTTTGTGTTTCCATATAAGTATTCTTCAAGATTATCTACATGATATTTAGCTGAAGCATCAATTGTTAAATTAACGTTGTCTTTTGTAATGATTTCTTGTGGATCTAAATCTAATGAACGTTGACGCATATCTACTACATAAGCAATATTACGAATGATTGGTGTTACAAAGTGTAACCCTGGTCCTAATTCCCCAACATAACGACCGAATGATTGAACAGCAGCTTTGTGTCCTTGTTGTACGATACGAATTGATTTGAACGCGATAATTAATAAAACTAATACTAAAGCGATAATAATAATTGTTAATGGCATGATAAATTTCCTTCTTTCTATAAAGTTACATATACTAATTTTTCTGGATTGAGCTCCTCAATCACTTTAACATAAACCAATCCATCTTCATAGTCAATGACTTCAAGTGGTTGGCCTTCTTCAACGGACATAACGTCCAAAATCTTATAAGGATAGTTTCGTCCTCGGTAATTAAATGTTCCAAATACTTGCTCGGAGAATGCCTTAAATTGCCCATGCAATAAATTCTTAATGGCATCCGGCCAGTTTTCAACTTTTTTTTGATGACCTTCGACTTCTTTTTCGATGACCGATCTAAAATAAGTTGAAACATCAGTCGAAATTATCTTCAAAAATGCTTCTTTTAAAGAAGGTTCAATCGTGAAGTTAATCCGCTCTGTCTTATTTTCGTTCGACCACGGTTGTTTTCTCATTCCCATTCTCCTTTCTTTTTATCTCTGATGAACATATTATAACATGTCTCGAATATAATACAAGTGTAATATACTCGCTTTAAAAATATTTTATAAATAATATAGAACTATAAAGAATCCCTTTCCATTTGGAATAGATTATTCATTGAATTACAGCCTACCTTACAGATTCCTAACAGAGATTCATCGAGAAATAATTTAAGGTTCAATAAAAAAAGAAACCATAGAAACATTGAGCTACCAACGTTTCTATGGTCTAATTAAAAATTAACCTACGCTACCTTCCATTAAAAAATAATAAATCACATCACTTTACAACAGTTTATGAACGTTGTTATTTCAACGTTTTTAGTATTTAATCGTTTATAAATGTATACTTGAATAAATTTAAATCTGGGTCAATTTCTGGGTCAGTATAATTAAAACATTTCCACCCTCACGGTAAGGACGAAAAGAATGATAAATAAATATGATTAATCGAAAAAATAATAGTGAAATACTAGTAATTAAGTGATATACTCATTTTGAATATATATGGTAGGAAGTGGAAATTTGAAGCGGATATATTTTTTCTTAGACGATTCTGGAACCTTGCATAAAAATGAGAAAAGCGGTTTTTTTGTTTATGCTGGTTATGTTTTTGTGGGTAATAATACTAAAGATAAGGCGAAAAGACAATATAAAAAACTATGTAATGATATAAAAGATGTAAATGGGTATCCTGGAGAATTAAAAGCGTGTTTCCTTAAGAAAAAGCATAAACGTGCTTTAGTAAACGTACTATCTATGTATGAGAGTATTTCTTGTTCAGTTGATATAAGTAGAGTTTATCCACACATATTATCTGAAAAATTATCCCGTTTCAGATACAAAGATTATATTATTAAGAGATTAGTAAAAGATAAAATTAACGACTTGATCAATAGAAATATAATTTCAGCTCATGATGATATTGAATTGATTATAAATATCGATGAGCAGCATACCGCCACAAATGGATGGTATGATTTGGAAAACTCTATAAAAGAAGAATTACTACATGGTATTTCAAATTTTGATTATGGTAGAACATATCCACCTATCTTACACGGAAATTTAACTTTAAAAATAAAATACTGTGATTCAAAGAATAACTATCTTATTCAAGCAAGTGATATTATTGCTAACTATATATGGCATTCGTGTATAGGTGATATAAAAACATTTTGTTTACCTAAACATTTTCGCTTGCAATTTCCATAATGGTGTTATATTATACCTTTACAGATAGAAGTATACTGTTTACATTTACAAATCGATGTTCTATTAAGCGTAATGTAAGTACGCCGATGTAAATGGATAGCTGTCCAATGGACAGCTATTTTTTTTATTTAATAAGGAATTGTTAGTTTTAATAAATAACATCAGGATTATACAGTTGTATATCATCATCGTTTAACGGAATTCCTGTTTTTAAAGAATTTTCTAGTCGTTCAATAGCTTCTTCTATTTCTTCTGGGTGTTGTGCTATGTTAACAGGATTAAAAAAAATGGCATCTTCTAAAGAAACGTTGAATTTTTTTTCGTATCGTTTCACAAGTTCCTCTGAAAAATACTCTAAACGATCATACACATTGTTATACATAATTCTATCCTTTCATTATAGGCACTTTCATACGCTTTACCTTTCAATTTCTTTTTTGTTTTTACTTTTTTTCTTGATAAAATAATAGTTTAATAGGGTATAATTTTATTAAAAGAAAAGTTGGTTTGGCACCAAAAGGATTTTTATCCGGCGCCTAAGCTAACTTTTCTTTTTTTATACATCTACAAACAAGTTTCATCTTTTTATAATGGATATATTTGTACTTCTATACCTCTTAAGTCCCTTTACTATTCGTAGTTATTTCCTTCAAATGATTTTCCCGCGAGAAAATTTGTACAATACTGCCTGGGAGGTCGCCAAAGGGTTGGGGTAGGGTCCCCTCCCCCCTATGTATGGAGCTTGTTGGCTCTTCCTGTTCCTGGTTCCTGTTCCTGGTTAGAACAGATATTTAATAATAAAAAAAATTATTTTTTATTTTTCTGTTTTATAGATGTATCTATGCTGCCTCTCTCATACCCACTACTACCACCTATACCTACTATCTTGTAACTATATTGCTTATTGCTCTCTGTGTTTGCCTTCTTTAAAACTTTATGAAAAAATTTTTTTCTAATCAACTTAAATTCACTTTGGAAGAATATAGCACTATTCTAGCTTAAGTAAGGGGATAATGCTTGATAGTATCATTCTATTGTTTATTTTAATACTATTACGAATAGTTTTAAATATATTCCATTGTATTAGTATGTGTACCTGGTTAATAAATCGCCCTCTACAATTTGAATGGAGGTTCATTTTATAGAGGGCGGTATTATTTTTTATGTGATCAGTACGGGTATAGGAGGGGGTAGTCTTCAAAATACACTAGGTCTTGTTGTGATACAAAGAACTCTTCTTTGTCGCAAGTTTCTACCTTTAGTCTAAGGTATTCATCTAAAGATACTGCCCCTACAGCAATTACAGTTGAGGGTTTTCCTCGTCTATAATCGTTTTTAGTTGTAGTTACTACATCTCCTACCGCTATACTTCTAAAATATGCATCACTTCTTAGGCTTTCATTGTGTTTTTTTGGCATTTCAATCCCCCTTTTTACCCTTATTCTGTGCCACCTCTGAATTTATCATATCTTAGATTGTGTTAAATTCAAGTGGCACTCTAAACTATTGATTTAATAACATTTATTAAACTTTTGCTTTTTGAATTTACATTTTCTCATTGTGTTAAATTCATTAGTGTTTAATACGTATTTCAGATAGATATTTAAACTACTTTTTTTATTTTAGTACCTCTTCCATGAATACCTTCACTTCATAATCTAGCGTTGTTTCACGGTGATTTAAATATAAATTCATCCCTCTAAGAGTACCATTTTCTGCTACAAAATACTGCTTATTATTTCTTACAATTTTACTTACTAGATCATCTAACAATTGTTGCCCTTTCACTCGTGCATCTAATTCTAATAAAATTGCTTTTTTTAGTTCTTCTTTAACATTATTGAATAGCTCTCTAGCACTATCTCTTTGTTCTTCTGTTCTTTGTTTGATTTCATTTTCGTATAAAAACATTTGTTCTTTTGTAATAAGTGGTTCTGTTTGAAGGCTATTTACTTTTTTTTCTAACATCTTAATAGTTTGTTCTACAACCCAAATTTCTTTGCTTACCTCTTCAAATTTATTAAGATTAATATCTTTTTCAGCTTTCTTTAATTGAGCTTGTAAAGCTGTAATTTCGTTCTTTTTCGTTTCTAATTTTTGAGTAACTGTTTTGATTTCATTTTTATTATTTGATACCAATGTTTCAAATTCTTTTTGTAATTCGTTTAAAGTTTTTGTCATAATTATTTCCTCATTTCATTTTTAATTGTATTTTTTTAATTTAGGAAAATCTTCCCAATAGCACAAAAGATTTTGTTTGATACAAAACCTATATCCTGTATATGTTTTGACTAATAACGATGGAAAATAACCACCGAATTGAATTGGAGCATATCCTATGACTGTACTTTTCGTACCTCGATGTTTTCCATAAACAAGACTTGTGACTTCATCGCCTTTCTTTATGCTTGAATGATATTTTGTACCGTTTATAATATCATCTTTATTTTTTGGCATTTGGTTCACTCCTCTCTTTATAAGTTATCATTTAATAAAGTTCGTAAGCTTATGTAGTCTTCCCAATATACTAAATTATTTTCATTGATTGTAAAGGTTATATCTGTATCAGTTTTTACTATTAATCTTTTAAATCCCCCAGGATGGAATAAATCATAACCTACAACCTTACTTTTTTTACCTTTCTGCAATCCTTCCACTATACTTGTGACTTCATCGCCTTTATCTATACTCTTATGGTATTTTGTGCTGTAAAGAATGTAATCCTTATTCTTTGGCATTTGCCTCACCCCCTTTTATAAAATCGTTATTTATAACTAGGCATCCGCTATACGTTGCAATTTTTATGATTGTTTCTCTAAAGATTTTATCTATACTTTTTTTACTCAATTGATTAATATTCATAATTTGTTTGATAGATAACCCTTCAATGTAGTACATCTCTATCAAGTGTTTTTCTTTTTCACTTAGTAAAGATATACATTGTTCAAATTGCTCACATCGTTCAATTTCTTCTGATTGGAGTCTGTTTAAAACAACTTTCTCAATCTTAGAGTTATAAAGCTTATTGCTTTTTGTTGGTGGTGTGTCTAGTACGCTGGTTATTCTTTCACTATTCTTTTTGAATAGTCGTGTCTTATCATTAATGTATTGGGTTATTTTTCCCTCAACATTTCTTTGTGTCCTAGGAAAATTTATATTTAATTTTGTAATGTCAATTTTTACCACTTCTTTCAAATTCTGCACAGCCTAAGAGAATAGAAACATTTTTCAAAACCTCTTTTCTTCTATCTCGTATAGAATACTCACTGAAATTTAAAATTCTGCCTATCTTAATATCAGACTCATTTAAAAGAAAGGATCTAATAAAGATTTCTCTCCCTTCTCTTGATAAGCTATTAACTACCTCATTGAAGGTTTGTAAGAAAGAAAATTCTTCAGTATTTGTAGGAGAATACCCAGGAGGTTCACTTAAAATAAAATCTTTATCAAACTTAATTTGTGTTTGCTTGAAGATAATCATGCTGCACAATATATATTTTTCAATTTCTTTTTTTAATTTCTGCTTACTCTTTTTGTAGTTAAATTTTATCTCCATCTATTCACCTCCTTCCAACTCTATTTTGTTGACGTTGTGTTGACGTTGTTTTCAAGAACGTCAACAGCTTAAAACGTTGTTAAATCAATGTTTTTAAGTTCTTGTTGACGTTGTAGCACTTGTTGACGTTCTTTTGTATTTCTTATGCGCGTATAATATATATATTTGTTTTTTATATATTTTCTTCACGTAAGAATATATAAAGAACGTCAACAACGGCAACAAACTTAAATAATCATTGTTAAATCAATTCATTTTTTGTTGACGTTGTAGCCTTATAATGTCAACACAACGGCAACAAACGGCAACATTTATTCTTTAAAAATTATATTGGTAACATTTTTTGTATTAATTTCTGATACAGTCCAACTTGGAAATGTATCTATATCCTCAATTTTTAGCCTTCCTTTTTTTAATTTATAAACCCCTTTGGTCGTTTTTGATAACCTTACAGCTACTTCATTACCAAAACCATACGGTAAATGTTGCTTTAACCCTTCTTCTTCAAAATATCGTTTTATATCTCTTCTAATGAATATTAAGGGTACTTTTTCTAGTAGATGGTATTCGTTAGGAATATAAGCATCTTCAATATAAGCCTGTATATAATCGTTATGCTTGTTGTATTCTCTTAAAGCCTCTTCTACAGCCTTACTCTTTGAAAACTGCTCAAACTCTAAATTTAAGGCTCTAAATAGCACATATTCTAATACATTTTTATCTGATACAAACTTTTCTTTAATGTCTGAATTTTCCACATTTCCGCTAAAATCGGCATTAAACGGGATAATTAACATCCTTCTAATCCATCCTGTTTTATTTCTTGCTCGTGGCAAGCTATTACCACTAAATAGACAGAATGCTCTTGTATAGATTGAGAAGGCTCTTTGCCCTTTTTCCTCCACTGTAATACCGTCCCCTGTTGCTATACTCATTAAATTAGAAATGTCATCAAGGTAGGCATCTCCTATATCATCACCGATGTTGCAAACTTTCCCGATTATTTGGGCTGTTTTAAATTTTTCTGAAAATTCATTAGGTTTTAAAGTAGAAACATTTTTCTTACCGATCAGATTGACTAATAACATTTGATAGGTTCCTTTCCCGTTGTTACCACTAGCACCAACTAGAAAGCCTATCTTCTTTCTTGTATAGTTTGGGTTTATTGCCTCGTTAATCATTTCCCACAATAAGGTAACAATTTCATCATCTTTACATGCTAAGCTGCTAAACCAACCATCAACATCGAAATAATGAGGCTTTTTAGCGTTTGGATTGTATGCTGTGGCAATTTTACTTGTAATAATATAATCAGCACTGAACGGTTCTAATTCTTTTGTTTTAAGATTGAAAATACCATTTTCAACAGGTATTAAATTTCTATCTTGTAATTGTTCTTTTAACGGCACTAGCGTTTTGATAATCTCTACCACATTTTTGAATGTTCCAACCTGGGCGCGGTACTCTACTTTTAAAATCAAATTATTTATCTCAATATCGCTATAGGTATACAAGCCTGTTTCAAAATTGTAGTAGTATAGTAAACTTCTATCTTTAGACGTCATATCTCCTAACAGAATTATAGGAATTGTTCTTACAATGATTTCTGCTATTTTAAAATATGGTACTTGTGAGTATTTAACTTTCCCTGTTTTTTCGTTATTTTCAGCGTTTTCTATTCTCCACGTTTCTCCCTGCTCTTCTAACGCTTTGTATACGTCCTTCATCGTTCTTAATTCTTTTTGTTGAAATAAATCATAGAACTTTCTGTAAAACGTGTATGGTGTTCTTATTTCCGTTTTCTGAATAGCTCGGTTAAGTTGTTCTCTATTCCCTTCTATCCATTCGGCATTTCCCAGCGCAAGCAGTTCGCTGCATTCTAGCGCGGTATTATATTCAATTTCTCCTTCTTGTACAGCTTTAGCAAGTACTAAAATCACATGAATAGCGTTGTCATACTCGTATAAATTCGCCTCCTCATGTTTTAAATACTCTTTAAATATCTCAATCGCTTTTTGGTGTGAAATAGCGTCCACAGTACTATCATTAAATGTATTTTTAAACGGTTTGCGTTGTATTGGTGGTTCAATATTATTTGGCACCTCATAATGATCACCTCTATACACAGTTAAGCCTTCATTTTTATTCCATTCGGTCAAAACGGGTAACCCTTGGCACTGACTCCATGTTTCACTCGCTGTATCATAAGGAAGGTTAATTTTATTCGTAATTTCTTTTAACATCTTAAGGTATTCATATTTCAACAACGGTCTTGACGGCTCTACAACAACTCTGAAACGTGGTTTTTCATCCTTATATCTAATAGTTGGATATATAATGATATTTGTATTAGGTAGTCTATCCACAATACGTTTTTTAAAGTCCTTACTTGAATAATCTATTGCATCGTAGTCAATAATGATTAAATCTCTTCTAACAAGACTCTCATTATTTCTTTTAAACTTTCCATTTTCGTCCGGTTCAATGTATCCACTAATAAAATACTGTTGTGTTGGTTTCAGTTCTTCAAGTCGTTTTAAATATTCCTCATTTGTTTCTGTTGGCTTTTTATCAATAATTTTCGGTTTATATACTGATAACCATTCAAAACTTGAAGTGGTATATTGCAGCACTTCAATCTGATTATTTTTAAATCCTCTTTCTAAATAAATAGGCAAATGTAAAGCTCCTTTCTTGCGCGTTTTGTAACTTTTAACCATTGCCAATAATTTATTTTTAATATATAATTATATTGGTTATGGCGCTTTAGGTTTTCGGTTTCCTTTAGCGTTTTTTTGTTGTTCCTTTAATGTCTTTGATAATATCCTTCTTACATTGCTCGTATCCTAAAACAAAAGCATTACATAATAGAATGGTCACAAAATCGGTTGTCGCGGTATCATAAGCATCAAACTCTTCAAAAGATACTAAATTTTGAATTACTCCTTCAGCAAGCAAATGGAGAAAGCGATTTTTCTTATATTCCTCTTTTAATTCATCAACGATATTATTTTCCTCAAATTCTAAATTATCAATATAGTATTCAATTAATTCATTTCTTGTTTTCATATCTACACCTCTATTTTATTTAGTTCATTGTTACTGCTAATTATTTCTGTACAGAACGGTCTTTTTCTTGTTTTTCCCATTCTTCAACTAAATTTTGAAAGTAGAAAGCTGTATCGTCTAAAGTTTGTTCAATGTTGTAGAATTTATCAAAAAAAACATTTAGTAATTCGCTTGATTTATAAATGTATAGTTCTTTGTGTTCTTTCAGTAGTTCAACACTTTCTGTTGATAATCTCATTATTTTGAGGTCTGTAATAATTTTGGTCAACTCTTGTATTTGAACATTTACATTTTCTATTTGTTCCATAGTTTTTACCTCTTTCGTCATCTTCATTGCTATATTCCTCCATTCTTTCTACTCATCAATGAAAATAATTTTTCATAATTAATGGTGTACCAGTTGGTATTATCCATTTTAATCCCGTTAAAATTCTCAACTGATATAACTTTTCTGTTCACCAGGCTTTTTACTATTCGTTTGATTGTACTCAATGAAAAAAATCTTAAATCTTGTTGTAATTCGCCGTAAGTTATACATATCCATTTCCGTCCATTTATCTCTTGATTCGTTCTAAGTAGTCTATAATGTAATTGTTGTATAAATATCGCCTCATTGACTCCAATTTCCTCACAAAGAGAAGGTGAAACCTGTAAAGGATACTCATAAAATAAATAGTTATTCATTGTTCACGCTCCTATAGATCGTTAAATTTTTGCCGTGGGGGTAGTATTAAAATTTCTTTTTTTCTAAGAACTCGTGAACGTCTTTCAAGTCAAACATAATCTGGTTGCCTTTTTGAAAGCTTCTAAGCCCTTCTCTTTGCCATTGCTCAATAATTCTAGGTGCACATGTAAAATACTCACACAGCCCTTTTTTATTCAAATAACGAGTATTTGTAGTTGCTTTTACTTCTTCTTTTGCTTTTTCAACAGCCTTATAGGCTAGTTCTAGTATTTCCTCAAAAATTTTTTCCTGTACATTTTCAGGGAGGAAAACGGGTAACCCTTGTACTGTCATATAACCACTTCCTTATCAACGTTTTTCAACGGTTATTAGTTAAAAAAAATATCTTCTAATGATACTTTGATTCCATTTCCATTAATTTCATCTATGATTTTCTTCATCTCAGTTTGCTTAAATTCATTTTTTCCTAATTCTTTATGCCTATAACTCCCTTCTGAAATCCCTAAGAGTTTTGCAAACTCTTTTTGAGTTTTCCCTATCATAATACGGTAACCTCTAATTGTATTTAACATTAAACCACCTCCTTTGTATTCAACGCTTTTCAACGGTTACAAGATTAGTATAACACTTTTTTATCGAATGTCAATAATTTACAAACGTTTTTCAACGGTTTTTTTATTGTTATTCTTTTTTCTTTCAATTATAATGCTAATTGAAAGGCGGTGTAATATGGCTTTATCAAAAGAGGAAAAAAAATCAATTGGTAAACGTATAAGGAAAATTAGACTCGAAAAAGGAATGACCACAAAAGAGTTTGGTCAACTTTTCAACGCTACTGATAGTAATGTATCATCTTGGGAAAAAGGACGAACATCTCCTAATCCTGAACGTTTGAATTTAATTGCAAAAATCGGGAATGTTACAATCGATGAATTATTAAAAGGATCTAAAATTGAATATGCTTTGTTTCTTTGCAATTCACTTATTCAAAATAAATTGACTCTATCTTTTTCTGATAAAACTTTAATCGAAAAATATAGTAATCAATTTATTGATTATATCCGTAACGCATTAAATTCAACTGATATATCAGAGTCTACATATAATGAAATTGCAGAATTCGTTATTACAAAATTTAATGAATTTCTATCTACTCCAACAAGTACTAAAAAACTTATAAATTCTGTAATCAGAGTTAATCAAAATGAAATTAACAAAATCTATGATCTTATTAGTTCTTCCAATACTGTTGAAAACAATTTATCAGTTTCTTCTGTTGAAGAGATTGATAAGAATATTGCTAAAAAAATTATTGAAATCCTCGATAATTCTAACTTAGAACTTAATAAACTCAAAAATGAGTTAAAACAGTAATTTTTATTAAATAGCAGCAATCATATACTTAGTATGCTTTTTATTTTTGCCGTGGGGGTGGAGATAGAAAGGATAAAATATGATAATTGAATATAAAACTAAAGACGGAGAAAAAAGATATAAGGTTAAAATTTACTTAGGTGTTGACTCTTTGACAGGAAAGCAAAGAGAAACCACTAGAAGAGGTATAAAGACACGAAAAGAGGCTACACTAGTTGAGGCTAGATTGAAACTAGATTATGAGAATAATGCATTTAAAAATAACAGCATAAAATATACTTTTAAGCAGGTATATGAACTGTTTCTAATAGAACATAGGAACGTTGTTAAGCCTGGTACTTATGCAACTACTGTAAGATACTCTAAGCTGCATATTTTACCTAAAATTGGTAATAAAAGAATTGACAGTTTTTCTGTAATTGACTGTCAAAGGCTTGTAAATCAATGAGCAGAACACTTTAACAGTGCTAAATACCCTAAAGGTATCACACAGCAAGTGTTTGACTATGCTATAAAACTAAATTTAATTAGTGATAACCCTATGAAAAAGGTTAGACTACCTAAAAAGAAGGCTCATGTATTAGAAATAAACAAATTCTACTCTACTGAAGAATTAAAAATTTTTTTCAGTTGCTTAGAAGACTACGGAAACTTAAAATTTAATGCATTTTTCCGTATACTTGCTTTTACTGGTATGCGAAAAGGTGAAGCCTTAGCCCTTGAATGGTCTGATATTGACTTTGATAACAAAATAATCCATATCACAAAAGGCGTTTCTTTAGATGAAAATGATATTCCTATTATCTCTACTCCTAAAACTAATAAATCTGTTAGATCCGTGAGTATTGATAATGAAACGGTATTAACTCTCAAAAAATGGAAACTTGAGCAAGCTCAAAAACTCATGAAAAAGGGCATCAACTCATTAAATAAACCTCAGTTAGTATTTACTTATCGAAATAACAGGTTATACCGTCCATGTTATGTAAATGATTGGCTAGATATTATTATTAAAACGTACAATCTTAAAAAGATAACTATTCACGGTTTCCGTCATAGTCATTGCTCACTACTCTTTGAAATGGGTACCCCTATTCAAGTAGTTCAAGAAAGATTAGGACACACTAACATCAAAACTACTATGGATATTTATACTCATGTAACAGAAAAGCAAAGAGATGAAATAGCCGATAATTTTGCTAAATATGTCAATTTTTAAAACAAGTCTGGGTCATTATCTGGGTCAGCTTTTAATTTTATAAAAAAATAAGCCCTAGAAACGTTATTAAATCAACGTTTCTAGGGTATTACTATAAACTAACCAACGCTACCTTCCATCTCGTACGCAATTAAACGGTTTAGTTCAACGGCATATTCCATTGGAAGTTCTTTTGTAAATGGTTCAACGAATCCCATGACAATCATTTCAGTTGCTTCTGACTCGCTAATTCCACGACTCATCAAGTAGAACAATTGCTCTTCTGAAATTTTTGACACTTTGGCTTCGTGTTCAAGCGCCACTTTATCATTATGAATTTCGTTAAATGGAATCGTGTCTGATTTCGACTTGTCATCCATAATAATCGTGTCACATTCAATATGAGAAATCGAATAATCTGATTTTTTACCGAACGTTACTTGACCACGATAGTTCACCGCTCCGCCATCTTTAGCAATCGATTTTGAAACGATTGAACTTGAAGTATGTGGCGCATTGTGAATCATTTTCGCACCTGTATCTTGGTGTTGGCCTTCTCCGGCAAACGCAATCGATAACATTGTTCCTTTCGCATATGGTCCTTCTAGGAAGACGGATGGATATTTCATCGTTGTCTTCGCACCAAGGTTTCCATCAATCCACTCAACGGTTGCATGAGCAGCTGCTTTGGCACGTTTCGTTACCAAGTTATACACATTATCCGACCAGTTTTGAATCGTTGTATAGCGGCAATATCCACCCTCTTCAACGAAGATTTCAACGATTGCTGCATGTAAACTATTTGAAGAGTACGTTGGAGCTGTACATCCTTCAACATAGTGTACGCTAGCCCCTTCATCCACGATGATGAGCGTACGTTCGAATTGTCCCATGTTTTGGTCGTTGATACGGAAGTACGTTTGAAGTGGCACATCACATTTCACACCTTTTGGTACATAGATGAACGTTCCACCTGACCATACTGCTGAGTTTAGAGCAGCCAACTTATTATCCGTTGGTGGTACAAGTTTGGCGAAGTATTTTTCGAATAATTCTGGATATTCTTTCAAAGCAGAATCTGTATCTGTAAAAATAATTCCAAGTTTATCGAATTCTTCTTTCATATTATGGTAAACCACTTCAGACTCGAATTGTGCTGAAGCACCTGCTAAATAAGCACGTTCTGCTTCTGGAATCCCGATTTTCTCGAAGGTGTCTTTAATTTTTTCAGGAACATCATCCCATGAACGCGCTGGTTTATCACTGGCACGTTTAAAATAAGTAATTGCATCAAAATCAATATCTGATAGGTCCGCACCCCAAGTTTGCATTGGCATGTTTTGGAACGTCTTTAATGATTTTAATCGGAAATCAAGCATCCATTGTGGTTCGTCCTTCACCTTTGAAATCGTACGAACGACTTCTTCACTTAATCCCATTCCTGTTTCATAAACAGGTGTTACATCCTCATGAAAGCCATATTTATAATCGGCTAATTCAGGAACTCCACTCATTTTGTCACCACTTTCTTATGATTTCTCGTTTTCTACTGCACGTTCTAATGCTTTCCACGCAAGAGTGGCACATTTAATACGCGCTGGAAATTTTTGAACACCGGCAAGGAGCGCCGCATCCCCTAAAGGTTCTTCATCCACAGTTTCCCCTTGAACCAGACTAGAGAAGTCTTCGGCTAAAGAGACCGCTTCGTCAATCGTTTTTCCAATAATCGCATCACTCATCATGCTGGCACTCGCCATACTAATCGTACAGCCGTGTCCGTCAAAATGAACATCTTCAATCACGCCGATGTCGTTTACAATCAGTTGTAACTGCAACACATCTCCACACGTAGGATTATTAAATTCAATCGTTGGAATGCTCGCATCATCCACCAGTCCTTTATGGTGCGGATGAGAAGAATGATCCAAAATCACCTGACGATAAAGCTGATCTAATTTAGATAAGGCCATATTGGAAAAACTCCTTTACTTTTTCTAATGCTTCTAAAAACTGCTCTGCTTCTTGAAGCGTGTTATAGATATAAAAACTTGCACGGCACGTTGCCGGTACATCGAGCCATCTCATTAAAGGCTGCGCGCAATGATGTCCTGCGCGAACCGCAAATCCTTCCATATCAAGCGCCGTTGCGATGTCGTGTGGATGGATACCACCAATGGTAAAACTAATGACTCCAGAATGTCTTTCTGGATCACTTGGCCCGTATACCGTCACACCTTCCATCTCTTGCATTTTCGGTAAGAGATACGCGACTATTTCTTGTTCATGCTGATGGATATTCTCCATCCCAATTTCTTCTAAATAATCAATAGCTGCCGCTAGTCCAATGGCTCCTGCGATATTTGGAGTACCCGCTTCGAATTTCCACGGCAATTCATTCCATGTACTCTCCTCATCGTACACGAAATCAATCATTTCGCCACCAAATTCGACAGGATTCATCTCTTGAAGAAGTGCTTCTTTTCCATACAAGACACCAATTCCTGTTGGAGCCAGCATCTTGTGTCCACTAAAGGCGTAGAAGTCACAGTCTAACTCTTGGACATCCACTCTTTGATGTGGCGCTGCTTGAGCACCATCCACAACAAGGACTCCTCCTACTGCGTGAACCATTTCTGCTACACGTTTCACATCCGTTACCGTTCCTAGAACGTTTGAAGCGTGATTAATCGATACGATTTTCGCCTTCTCGGTTAAAGAATCTTCAACTGCTTCAAGATCCAACTCGCCTTCTTTGGTCAGTGAAAAATAACGTAAGGCGGCTCCTGTTTGTTTGGCCACTTGTTGCCAAGGAACTACATTCGAATGATGCTCAGCAGGGCTAATCCAAATTTCGTCTCCTTCTTGGAGGCGGCCCTGTGCAAATCCTTGTGCAATCCAGTTTAAACTGGTTGTCGTTCCACGCGTAAAGAGCACTTCTTTGGCACTACTAGCATTGATAAATTTCATCACTTTAGCTCGAGCTGCCTCATACAAATCGGTCGCTTCCTGTGCTAATGTATGCACCCCACGATGAATATTCGCATTATGAGTGGCATAGAATTTCTCAACAGCTTCTACGACTGGGCGTGGCTTTTGCGTGGTTGCCGCATTGTCTAAATAGACAAGCACTTCATCGTTTACTTCACGCTTTAAAATCGGAAAGTCTTCTCGAATCGATTTACTAATCATAGCTTGCAACCAACTTTTGTTCAATCATATCTACAAGTTCTTTTTGAAGAGTACTTGAAGGAATTGAACGAATCACGGCTCCTAAGAAGCCACGAATCACGAGGCGTTTTGCCTCAGCTTCTGAGATTCCACGGCTTGTTAAGTAGAATAATTGTTCATCATCCACTTGTCCCACACTTGCTGCGTGTCCAGCCGTTACTTCATTTTCATCGATTAATAGAATTGGGTTCGCGTCTCCACGTCCGCCTTCTGAAAGCATAAGCACACGACTTTCTTGTTGGGCATCTGCGAATTTCGCTCCTTTAATAATATGTCCAATTCCGTTAAAGGTTAAGGTTGATTTATCTAAAATAACACCGTGTTGCAAGATATGTCCTACTGAATGTGGTGCATAGTTTGTCACACGCGTATCAATTCCTTGTACTTGGCGTCCTGTAGAAATACCGATAACGTTCACTTGTGAATGAGAGCCATCTCCTCGTAATTCAGAGTCGAAGTCTGCAATCACATTTCCGTCATTCATAATGCCAAGTGCCCAGTTAATCGTTGCATCTTTTTCAAGATAACCACGACGGTTCACATACGCATCTGTTGATTGACCTAAAGTATCCACAGCCGCAAACTGAACTTTCGCGCCTTGTTTCGCAATCACTTCTACAACAATGTTTGCTGTATTCTTTTTTTCTCCAACACTCTCAAAACGTTCTACATAAGAGACCGAACTATTTTCATCCGCCACGATTAAAACATGTTTCACGAACGCTTCGTCCACTAAGTTGTTTTGAACGAAATGAGACTCAATAATCTCTTCCACAGCTACATTTTTAGGAATATAAATAAATACTCCTGAGTTGACCATAGCTGCGTGGTAAGCCGTTAAGCTATCTTCATCTACTGGTACTGCTTTTGTCATATAGTAAGTTTTTACAAGCTCTGGATATTGTTCCAAAGCGTCAAATAAATCCATTACCAGTACATCATTCATCGCTGTTTCAGCATTCATTTCTTCCCAGTAAGAGACTGCACCTAGTTGTACAATTTTGGCACTCCCAGCTGCTGTTGGGATCACTTTTGGGAGCTCCTCAATCATTGAAGTGCCTTCTCCGATTGAAGTCTGAAATAAGTTCCAACGGTGGAATTTCACACGTTCAATAAAAGGTAAGTCTAGCGTTTTAGCAAGTTCTAAGCCTTTTAGACGTGTTTGTAGAAACCACTCCGGTTCATTCTTTGTAAGAGAGAATGCGGTGATTTCTTCTGGTGTTATGGTTAATTTTGTCTCTGCCACAATCTCACTCCTACTCTTGATGCTCAATCTTGATTCCTAATTCTTCACTGATTCCTTTGTATCCTTCAGCTTCTAGGCGACGAGCAAGAGACGCATCTCCTGTCATCACAACACGGCCATCCATCATAATATGTACTACATCAGGTTCAATATAGTTTAAAAGACGTTGGTAGTGCGTAATAATTAATGATCCAAAGTGGTCTCCACGCATCGCATTCACTCCACGAGAAACAACTTTCAACGCATCAATATCTAAGCCTGAGTCAATTTCATCTAGAATCGCAAAGGTTGGTTCGATCATTAATAATTGAAGAATCTCATTACGTTTTTTCTCACCGCCTGAGAATCCTTCGTTTAAGTAACGTTCTGCCATTTCTTCAGGCATGTCTAATAGGGCCATTTTTTCATCTAATTTCTTGATGAATTCACGAACTCCCATTTTGTCGCCTTCCTCACGACGAGCGTTGATAGCTGAACGCATAAATTCTGCGTTTGTCACCCCAACGATTTCACTAGGATATTGCATCGCTAAGAATAGACCTGCACGAGCACGTTCATCTACTTCCATTTCTAAGACGTTTTCTCCGTCTAAAAGGATTTCCCCTTGCGTTACTTCATAACTTGGATGACCCATAATGGCTGCGGAAAGTGTTGATTTCCCAGTTCCGTTTGGTCCCATGACTGCGTGAATTTCTCCAGTGTTAATCGTTAAATTAACGCCCTTTAAAATTTCTTTGTCTTCAATCGATACATGTAGATTTCTAATCTCTAAAGTTGCCACGATTCATTCTCCTTTATAATCATTCTATTCTGTCTTATTTTATCCTAATTGAGAACGATTCGCAAATAGACGCCCTCTAAAAATCGTGTTATTATGCTTTTCATTTTCATAAAAATGCGGTATGATGAAACATATTTTTGAAAGAAAGGCTGATGCACATGCAAACTTATCCACTTATTGGTATTGCGGGAAATCATCGCCAAGATAATACGGAAGAAGATCGCTACATTTTATCGTACGCAGCTAACGGTTTTGTCCGTGGCCTTGAAAAGGCAAATGCAATTCCTGTCATTATTCCCATCAGTAACCCAGAATTTGCAAAAGAATTCATCTCACGGGTAGATGGACTTCTATTAGCGGGTGGACAAGACGTTTCTCCATTATTATATGGCGAAGAACCGCACTTAAAATTAGAACGTACTTACCCTGCTCGTGATGCGTTTGAAATTGAGCTCATTAAAGAAGCTTATAGACAACACAAACCCATCTTTGCAGTGTGTCGCGGCTTACAAATTCTAAACGTCGCTTTTGGTGGAACACTCTACCAAGATATCGAATCACAATACGAAAATATTTCTGTGAAACATACACAAAAAACAATGCCAAGCCAACCAACACATACGATTCAAATCGTAAGTGGCAGCGAGCTTTCTCGCGTTCTTGGAACAACGACTCCAGTGAACTCTTACCACCACCAAGCGGTTAAACAATTGGCCTCTGACTTTATTCCAGTTGCTTGGAGTACGGATGGACTGATCGAAGCGTTCGAATCTAAATTAAAGGACCAAAGTGTAGTTGCCGTTCAATGGCATCCAGAATTATTAATTGAAGATAGCAATGTAATGCAAGGATTATTTGATAACTTTGTCGAACGTGTGATTCGTTCAAAATAAAATGTATAATAAAAGACTACGACTTCTCATTTGCTGAGAAGTCGTAGTTTTTTATTTCACTTCACATTGTTCACATGGAAAATCTTCATCCAATAAAGCATTGAATGCAGCTTCATCTACTCCATTTAGACGAACAATCCAGTTTTTCTCTTCTTCTAATTCATTTAAGAACTCTGGATTATCTTCTAATTCATCATGGAAAGCCACTACTGTTCCGCTCAGTGGAGATAATAATTCTGTCACTGCCTTTGCAGCTTCGACACTAATAATCGAATCTTCTGGAGTAACTGACTCACTTTTTAGTAATTCCACAAAGTTCACATCTCCAAGGTCATCTTGTCCTTTTTGCGAAAGACCAATCACATATTCTGAACCGTCTTGTTTAATCCATAGTCCATTTTCACTATACTTTTTCATCTTATCTCTTCCATTTCTCTTCATACACTTCTTCTTTGAAGCCGAATGTTGCTTCACCATTATCCAATACAAGCGGACGTTTAATTAACATCCCATTACTTGAAAGAAGACTTGCTGCTTCTTCATCACTCATCGCAGGCAGTTTATCTTTTAAGCCCAGCGAGCGGTAAAGTTCTCCACTCGTATTCGCCATTTTTTTCCACTCTAAATTCTGATTTTTCTTAATGGATAAAAGTTCTTTGGCTGTTGGCGGATTCTCACGAATATCCTTTTGCTCAAACTTTACTCCATTTAATTCGAACCATTTTAAAGCTTTCTTACAAGTCGTACATGTTGGGTGAACATAAACAATCATTTTCCATCCTCCTGACGTAAACGTAACATGGTTGCATCCTGGTGTTTTGCTCCGAATGCATCTTCTTCATCATCAAATATAGTGCTCTTGAAGTGGTAACGCATCGACATAATAAGTCCTATCCCCATCATATTTCCAAGAAGACTCGATCCCCCTTGAGAAATAAATGGCAATGGAATCCCTGTAAGTGGTAATAGCCCAATGGTCATTCCAATATTTTCAACAACGTGGAATAGAATCATCATAATAACGCCTGTTGCGATATACGTATAAAACTCATTCTTCGTATCAAAGCAAACGCGAATCATTTGATAAATCAAAATAAAGTAAATCGCGATTAAGAATGTTCCCCCTAGGAACCCAAAGTTTTCTCCAATTGTCGCAAAAATAAGGTCAGATTCTCGAACTGGAACATAAACATCAGAGACGCCAAATCCTTTACCAAACATCCGACCAGAACCGATTGCCTTCAAGCTTTGGAATAATTGGAACCCATTTCCACCTTGATCACGATATGGATCCAACCACGAATCAATTCGAGCAAATTGATAATTTTTAAATCCAATATTTAATAGTAATTGACGGTTATAAACTACTAAATAGATTAAAAGGGCTCCTATTAAAATAACTGTAATGATAATTGGAAGGAGAATCTTCCAACTAATCCCTGACATAATCATAACCCCTCCTAAAATCATTAAGAAAACTAAAGTCGTTCCTAAGTCATTTTGTAGAATTACTAACACTAATGCGGGAGCAGCCCATAACACTAATTTAATGAATAATTGCCAGTCTGTTCTTCTAGTCTTATATTTTGTCTTCATATTATGAGAAGTCGCAACTTTTGCTAAAATCAAAATATAAAAAATCTTCACGACCTCAGATGGCTGAAATGAGAAAGTTCCGAATCTAAACCAACTTTTCGCCCCTGTATCAGCAAAAGTAGCTCTATCATAAAGAAAAAGTACGGCTAATAGTAAGAGTAAGCCTAAAATATAGACCCATGTGGTAAGTTTCCATAGCTGTTCCGAATCAAATTGCATAATTACAATAATTGCAATGACTCCAACTACATACCACACAACCTGCATGAGTACCATTCTTAATGAACCATTTCCACTAATTAAATATGTCGTTGAAAATAGTGTAGCAATACTAATAAAAGCTAACAATAATACTGGAAGAATGACACCATAATCGATTCGTGAATCTTTATCATTGTACATTAAGTTCTTTTTTTTCATCAGTTACTCCTTCAGTTTCTTTTTTAGGGTGTCTAAATCGATAAATAATGACATTCAGAACTCCGCCTAAAATCATTACATTGGCTATAAAATACAGCCAAATCATAAATACAATCAATGTCCCAAACGCACCATTTGCCGTTAAATTACGTCCAGCATAATGGATATAAATAGAGAATAGTTGCGAGATTAATACAAAACCGATTGTTGCAAAAAATCCCCCTGGTAAAGCATAAAGGAAAGACCATTTTACGTTTGGAATTAAAAAATACATAAAACTTAGCAATAAAAATACCGTTATAAAAAGTATCGCCCATTTTATAAAAGAAAAATCTAAAATAATGGTTGACAAATTCAAAGAGAAAAAATCACCAATAAGGCGTAAAAACTGTTCTCCAAAGATAAACAATACAGAAACTGCAAAAATCATTAAAATTGCAGCCATCGCAATTACAATCGCAAAAAATCTCTCAAAAATAAAATTTCTTCGAACAGGAGCACCATATAAAACATTCAATGCTCTTTGTAAACTACTAAACATTTGAGAAGCAGGCCAAAATAAGATTAAAAGCCCCAATGAAAGAGCTCCACCATTAAAATTGCTAAGGTAATTCCTTAAAATCGGAATCAACACTTCATTAATGTCCGCAGGAAAAATGGTTCTCATTGTTTTAAAAATAACATCAATAGGAATGGGTAAAAGCGGAATTATATTGGCAGTTAACATGATAATAGGAATAATGGATAGCAAAATATAATACGTTAATGCGGCAGATTCTACACCAATATTTACGTGCATTAAATTTTCTTGAATAATATTCCAAAGCCTGATCCCAAACTTTTTCAGTCTATGCACAACCGTCCTCCCCTTTTCTTATAGTGAATTCCACACTTTTTTTATTGTATCTCAGTTATTGTATCATAAATACAACTGTTTTTCTTCTAGGATGAAGCATTATGAACAGCTTCGAAAAGTTTGCTTTTAAAATACTTAAATCACTTTTTTGTTCTAATTCTTTTTCAGTATGTTTCTTAACCAATCTAAAAACGCCCCCTCTAAAGTAGTTTACTTTTTTTGTGTCTACTTTAGAGGGGGGCATATCAAAGTGAATTTCGGGCATACAATTATCATTACATCAAAAAAGAGGATAGAAGTATCCTCTTTCTACAGTTTATTATTTACTTTCTGCTAATACCCGTTCTTGTTCAACAGCAGCTTGTCCTAAGATGTTTAAGTAGTTCCATGGACGGTCGAATACTGGTTGGAAGAAGAAGTCTACATAAGCTAAGTCTTCGATTGTCATTTTGTTTTGGATTGCTAATGACAATGTGTTTGCAGAAGCTGTACAGTCGTATTTAGACATTACTTGTCCACCTACGATACGGTTTGTACCTACTTCATAAACTAATTTCATGTAGATTTTTTCGTATGTTGGCATGAATTCTGGACGGTGGTTATCTACCACGTATACAGAACGTACATCTAATCCAAAGTGAGGTGCGCTACCTACGTTAACCCCAGTTGAACCAATGTTCCATCCGAATAAGTGTAATCCAGATGTTGATTGAGTTCCACGGTATTTCACTTTGTGACCGTTGATGTTTTTACCAACTAATGAACCCATACGTACAGCGTTTGTTGCTAATGGAATATATGCATGTCCACCGTTTGGATTGTAGTTAACCGCACAGCTATCTCCTGCAGCATATACATCTTTAACAGATGTTTCCATGTAGTCGTTAACGATGATAGCACCGTTAGGCATTGTTTCTAATTGGTCTTTTACTAAGTCGTTATTTGGACGGAAACCAACACATAAGATTACCATGTCAGCTTCGTATTCGCCACCTGAAGTTACAACTTTGTTAACAACGCCGTTTTCGCCTTCGAATGATTTAACCATTTCGTTTAAGCGAACTTGTACGCCACGTGCACGTAAGTCTTCTTCTAAGATATCAGTGAATTCTGGATCTAAGTATTTGTTTAAGATACGGTCTAATCCGTCAACTAATGTTACTTCTTTACCTTCTAAAGCAAATGCTTCTACTAATTCGATACCAATGTATCCACCACCGACAACAACAACTTTCTTCTTGTCAGTTTTCTTAGCAAAGATTTCTTTTGCTTGGTTGTAGTTTTTACATAATTGAACGTTTTCTAATTCACGTCCTGGAATTGGAGGAAGAATTGGCCAAGATCCAGTTGTAAGTACTAATTTATCAAATGAATCAGTCTTTTCTTCACCTGTTTTTAAGTCTTTTACTGTTAATGTTTTACCAACAGTGTCGATGCTTGTTACATCGTGTTCCATACGAACTGTAGCTCCTAATGAAGCTAATTCATCTGGACTAGAATAGAATAGTCCTTGAGGGTCTTTAACAACTCCCCCTACGTATAAAGCAATCCCACAAGATAAGAATGAAACATTATCATTTCTTTCGTATACAACGACTTCTGTTCCTGGATTATCGTTTAAGATTGTTTTGACTGCAGCAGTACCCGCGTGAGTACATCCAACTACTACAACTTTCATCAAATTTCCTCCTATAAACACTTTTGTTTATTATTGTTCTAGATAAGAATAATTATTATCTATACTTTTATATCCTACACATTCGATTCATAAAAAGCAAACGATATCATTCGCTTTAAACAGTAATTTTTCTTTATTTTTCAAT
>NZ_DBHISP010000002.1:52335-192128 GCF_057274575.1 Granulicatella sp.
TTTATTTTTCAATTTTTTTTAAGTGTTCATAGAAGGTGGTCATTTTTCTTAATTTCAATTCTAAATGAGAACAGTTATCGATAATTTTCATTGAAAAGCCTCCCTAAAAAAACAATTCCATTTACTCCAATTCTTCAAATCGTTGTTTCATCGTCGGATTGTTCTTTACAAGCTTCTTTACAGTTAAGTCTTCTGCTTTATTATTGGCTAAACGTAAATTATTTTCAGAAGAAAGCAAGGCTGCCTTGGTCTTCTCCAGACTCTTAATGGTCTTGTCAATTTCATCAATGGCACTTTGGAATTTTTTACTCGCAAGTTCATAGTTACGAGCAAAACCTTTTTTAAACGTCTCAAGGTCTTCTTCAAAGTGGGTAATATCAATATGTTGATCACGCATCAAAGCTAACTCTTGTTTATATTGCAATGAATTTAGAGCGGCATTACGAAGCAAGGTAATAATTGGAATAAAGAACTGCGGACGAACGACATACATTTTCGGAAATTGGTACGACACATCCACAATGCCTGTGTTATACAATTCATTATCTGCTTCAAGTAGACTTACAAGAATGGCATATTCACATTGTTTTTCATGACGGTCTTTATCCAACTCTTTAAAGAAGTGTTCGTTTTTCTTCTTCGTTGCTGTCTCGTCATTTTCGTTCTTCATTTCGAACATAATGGATAGAATTTCAACTCCATTCTCATCATATTCTCGGTAGATGTAATCCCCCTTACTTCCCGTCTTGGCATCATTATCTTTTCCAAATTCCGCGCGAGGGAATGCCGTCATACGGAGGCGATTAAATTCGATTTCGCAATGTTGCTCTAAACTTTCTCCCACCATCTTCGTTGATTGTTTGGCCTTAAAGTCTTTATAGAACGCAATGGCTTCGTCTTTTGCCTTCAACTCTAATTCAAACTGATCTTTCTTCGAACGTAATTCCAATTCATATTTTTCTTTTAGAGCCGTTTGTTGTACTTCTTGTTCTTTTTGTTGCAACTCTTTTTCTTGTTTGAGTTCAAGAATCGTACGTTCTTTTGCGTGTAAATCTTCTTGGAATTTTTGAGACAATTCTACTTCTTTGAATTGAAGTTGTTGTTTTAATTGATCCAATTCTGCTTGGAGCGCATTAAATTCTTTTTCTTTTTGATGGAGTGCTTCTTGCACATTCTTTTCTTCTTTGACATCTGCATTCTTCAACGCTAATTCAAGCGAAAGAATCTTCTGTTCAAAGTTCGCACGTTCCTCATCATATAGACGCTTTTCTTGCTCTTTTGCGAGTGCCTTTTCCGTCTCAAATTGCTTCTTCGCAAATTCCAATTGCTTATGAACATCTTCTGCAAATTCCTTATTGCGCACTTGGCTCACAATATCTGCATACGAGTTCTCATCAATCGTAAAAACCGTCTGGCAATGTGGACATTTAATCTCGTTCATCGAACCCCTCCTTTTTATTTCTATTTCATTCTATCACAATATCGAATTTGAGCACAGACCTAAAAAATCATTACCATATATGGTAATGAACTATTTTTTCGCATGCAAAAACTCTCCGCAAATCACTTCCACGGAGAGTTTTGACTTTTATTTATTATCCAATAAAGGCTTTAATTTGTTCTACACTTTGTGATGAATCACAAACTACACGAACGTCTCCATCACGAGCAACGAGTAAACCAGGTACTGTTGGCATATTGTATTTTGAACGGAATGCTGCTAAAGCTTCATTTGTTCTGTCTTCTGAGTTAATAAAGTACATTTCTTTTCCTAAAGCTTCACGCGCTTCGTTCATCTTTGGAGCAAAACGACGGCAATATGGGCAAGTTGGGCGTCCCACAAAAAGAACGACTTCCTTTCCTTCACCGATTAACGCTTCTACTTTCTCAGCAGTTGTTTCCACAAATTGGCTTACATCTTTTGCAAATTGTTCCATTAAAAATCCCTCCATTCATTTTTCTCCATTATGACAATGAAAAAAGAGTAGTGCAACAAATGTGCCTACTCTTTCTTATCTTTTGGATTGATTTCTTTATATTTTTTACGAATGTATAATAGGCGACAAATAAACGCCCCTAACATCCCGATAGCAACTCCACCAATCATATTATCGATTAGAATTCCAATCCCAAATCCGATAACAATCCCAATCAACATGATGAGATTCAACACGGACATTTCTCTAATTCTATCTTTTGGATCTTGCTCTTTCATATGCTTCCTCCATTATTGAATTTCAATATGACACATCTTCATCGCTTCCAATGCATTCTCATGACTTTCTGGTGTAACTCCAGCACAAGCACTAGAAATAACGGTAACAGGTGTATTTTGAAAATGCGCTTTAGCAAGCATTGCATTACTGATTACACAAATATCTGTACAAATGCCGATAAGTGTAATGCTTTCTACATCAGGAACTTCCTTTTCAATAATTCCCATTAACTTTTCAGAACCAAATGTAGATTTTTCAATTCCTGTTGCGTCTTTTAATAATAATGCTTTTTCAATTTTGGGATGAATTTTCCACCCTTGGCTTCCTTTAATACAGTGAACGACCGGTAAATGACGGCCTTCTTCAGTATCTAGATAGTCTTCTCCATGAGTATCCTGTGTATAAAATACTTTCCCATCAAATGAGGTAATGGTTTCCACCGCAGTATCAATCATCGAAACGGCTTCTTTTGATCCCAATACTCCATCTACAAAATCATTTTGCATATCTACAACAATTAAAACCTTCATATAATTTCCTCCTAATGAAAGAATAGTTTACGGAATGAAAAATAATAAAAACCAAGAATCATATATCCCACACTAATTAACACAATCGTCGCATCCGAATAGAGTTGGAAAAATTGGAAAGAAATAGTTCCCCCAATTCCAAAAAATAACATACTTGTAAAATAGAAAAGTACTTTCCAACGGTCTTTCTTTTGCCCTCGAATTAGACGCCCAATTACCACTCCAATATCGGTTAAATATCCGGTAAAATGTGAGGTTCTAACAATCATTCCATGGTAATAAATAAACATTCCGTTTTGTGTTCCCACAACAAATGAAAAATAATAGAGCCAGCGTTCATCTCTGAGCCCTAACAAAAATAATACTAACATAATGATGCCGAATGTTAACAGTAAAAGGCCATACCGTTTAGTAGGTTCAAATTTTTTCTTAGAAAATAAAATACCTGATAGCACACCGCCTCCACCAAAACAGATGATCATTCCTAAAAGGCGAATCATTATATCCCATTTCCCCTGATTTAACGCTAAAACAAATTGCGTAATATTCCCGGTAAAATGAGTCGCAGGTGTTAAAAACAATAACAAGGTCAATACATTAACCATTCCTGACAACATACTTAATAAAGCAATCCAAATATCAAAATAAAATCTCTCTTGTTTATTCATGTACCCTACTTTCTATACATCCAAACTACCCCAATGACTAACCAGAAAAAAATGTTCACTAGAAAAGTAATTAAAAAATAGTTTTTCCTCTTTTTATGATTAAAAATGAATAACCCAAGTAGGCCCCCAAAACCTCCACCAAGAATTCCAAGCAACAATAAAGTTTTCTCAGAAATTCTCCATTTTTTTAAAATTGCACAACACTTATCAATTCCCATCAAAATGAATAATAAACTATTGATTCCAACAAAATAAATGGAAAGGACTGTCTGCAATGATTCTTTAGGAAACTCCACTGATTAAAGATACCTTGCTTCTAAGGAACTTACTTCAAAAATGAAAGAACCTTCCTCTGTAATTAAGCAAGGAATCCCCACCATCCCTTGCTCTTTCCTTGGAATAAACACTTCTTCACGGTCTCGTAATCTGATAAATTCTTTTAAGTTTTTCATACTAGAGGTGATATCCACTTCTCTAGCAGAAATCCCAAGCTTTGCCATCGCTTCTTTGAATGGAGCTGTATCTGGGCATAAGCTACTATAATACAAAGTTTTTTCGTTCATGAAAACTCTCCTTTATTGTTGTGTTAATCGTTGCTGTAAGGCTTGGCGCGCTAATTGATCTGCGCCACGATTATCACTTTCTGGTATCCATTTAACAAATAACTGAGAAAATTGCTTTAACTGACGTAGTATTTCCTGAAGGACAACTCTATTATCCTCTCTCTTTGTATATTTTTTCAAAATTGCATCTGCAGCTACTTTAGAGTCTGTATGTATGAAAATTAACTCTTCTTGGTACTGCTTGGCATCTAATAATTCCAATGCTTTAGAAATCGCAGTAAACTCGGCAAGGTGATTATCCATTTTCTTTTCTACGGGAAATTTATAAGGAAATTGTTCTCCATCTTTTACCAATAGAATTCCTAACCCAACTTCACCAGGATTTCCATTGACGGCTGCATCCGTATATACTTTAATCATAATCTACAAGAGTCTCCACATGAGTCGCTTGAACTCCATGTGTTCCTTTTGAAATTTCAAAAGTCACTTTTTGGCCTTCTTTCAACGATTTGAAACCTTCTGCCACAATTCCTGTGAAATGAACAAAGATATCTTCATCCGTTTTTGTATTGCGAATAAAGCCATATCCTTTTTCGTTATTGAACCATTTTACAATTCCGACTTCCATATGGATTCCTCCTTTAATAATGTATCTCTATTATACTGGATACGACGATTTTTAACAGTTATGAAGTGTTTGATGAGCTTTTATAAAAGCATCATCTCCTTCATACAAGCTTAGTAGCAAATCTTCCCTTTGTAATTGTGTCTCTACCCATTCCCCAGCATCTTTAAAATAGTTTTCAGCAAAAGGAGCTACACGTAAAAAATCCGAATGAAGTTTTTGAAGTAACAATTCCTTCATATCTTCGCTTAACTGGGCTTGTTTAGAAATCAAAGACTCAATTTCAATGAATACTCGATTCTCATAAACCGATGTAGTATTCTCCTTAGAAATTTCCACTCTATTGTTAGAAAAAGCATCATAAAAATTTATCCTTTTCGAAGGACCCTCTTTTAACCAATATTCCACTAAAAATCCTCTCCAAAATAATTGTGTTTTGGCACTTGAAAGAAAGGACTCCACTACAGACCATTTTAAAGGCGTCTTCATCTGGGTTAACGTTCTTACAATATAAGAATTCTGTTCCTCGGATAAAACCTTATCCTTCTTAAGCTTCTCACTTAACTGTTGCAGTTTTATCACTTCACTTTGGGTAAATTCACTTTTTTCTTTTTCACATAACAACGTTAATTCTAAAATACGTTCCATTCCTAATACCGATATAAGTTCTTCTTTTTGCATCCACTCTTCCACATGATGGAATTGATGGTTATGAACCGCAACTTTTATCTTCCATTCCCACTGATTCGCTTTGGTGTCAAACTCAAGTGCTGCTTCTTCTACATAGTAAGTTAAATCGTCCCAACGTTTTCCTTTTTCTAACAATTGTAAAAAAGGGACTAAGTCTACTTGATAGTCCTTTGCGCTAATCTTATATTCAAATTCTTCGATTGCACTTTCTAACTTTTCTTCAAAATCATCGGATTGAAGATTATTTGTGATTGTATATTTTTCAGTCATCAATTTCCTCCACAGTCATTTCATTTATATTATACTTTAAAGGACCTAATTTATAAAGTTCATCAAAGTAAAAAGGCCCAAAGGTAGCTCATCATACCTTGGACCTTCCTCTATTTTTCAATCGGTAAAAATTCCACAATATCCTTAAAATTAACAACCGTTCTAGCTTCACAAATATCCTTCATGCATTGGTTAGAGGAATTCCAATCAATGACAACAACGGCACTATTGGCTAGTAGTTTCCAAATAATCCCAATCATCTCTTGCTCTCTAAAAGTAAATCGAATCCGATTGCCAACTTCTGGTCTTATCGACTCCTTGATTTGTGTAATAATCTGAACCCCTTCATCGTATGGAACACCTAACAAATGGGCAATTCTCGATTTGCTTGTTCCTTTTCTGAGTTCGGTTTCTACTGTACTCTTGATTTCTTTCGTGACACGTTTTACCATTGCTCCCGCCTCTTTCCATGTCTCGCCAATTTCCAACACCTTCTTTATCCATTGTATCACAAAGTATCCTCTTTGTATGTAAAAACAGCTTAATTTCTGAATTATCATTCTTTCTAATCTTTTTTATTAATGAATCTTAAATCAAAAATGGTCATTATAGAGAAATTTTTGGGATATTTTGCTCAAAAATGAACATCTATTTGTAAAACGCATACATTTACACTATACTTAAAGTGTAATGAATGGAGGGATTTTATGTTAGAACAAGCGATAACTATTTTAAAGTATGAATATCATATTGCGCCTGGGAGTTATTTCCATGTAGAAACCCCATGGGTAAAAGATATCAGTGAAATAAAAACTGTAATTATAGATCAAGATAATGTCTTTACAAAGATGTTAAGTATTTATCCTAATAACTTCGTCATGTTTTTAGAGCAATTCCCTGATTATAGTATTTATAGAACGAATTTCCCATTAGAACTCATTCCTGAAAGTGATACTTACCGCGTCTGTTTTGACCAGGCGTAATTCCTATTGCAAAAAAGCAGAACTTGGACAATCTAATTTCTCTGCGTCCTTGTTCTGCTTTTTCTTTTATTCTTCTATTGGTGTAAGTAATCGTAGTCCATTTAAAAGTACTAAAATGGTACTTCCTTCATGTAAGACAACTCCCCAGCCGATGTTCGTTAATCCAAAGAAGTTAAGGATTAAGAGCATTACAACGACTGACATCGCAAAAATCATATTTTCTAAGATGACACGGTGTAATTTCTTACTAATCTTATGCGCTGAAACAAGCTTTTGTAAGTCGTTTTTCATAATGACAATATCACTAGTTTCAATCGCAATGTCTGTCCCATTTCCCATCGCAATACCGATGTCAGCTGTCGCAAGAGCTGGCGCATCATTCACACCGTCTCCTACCATAGCTGTTAATCCATAACGTTCTTTTTGAGATTGAATTTTCTCTAATTTTTCTTCTGGCAATACATTTGCAACAACTTCTTGTACTCCAAGCTTCATACCAATCATTTCAGCTGTTTCTCTTGAATCCCCTGTAATCATTGTTGTATGCACAAGTTCGCTCTTGAAGTAATCGAGCACCGCTTTTGAGGCTTCGTTTGGAAGGTCCATAAAGGCCATCAAACCAACAATTCTATTATCTTTTACAACCGTTACAACCGTCTTGCCTTCGCTTGCCCATTCTTGCAGACGATTAGAAACTTCCTGTGTACGATCTACAGTATCTAGTGGTTTAATAATATGGATTTGTTCACCGCTAACAACAGAACGTACCCCTTGTCCCACAAGCACTTCCACTTCGATTTCTTCGTCTAAAACTGTCCAGTCGCTAAATTTTTGAACGACTGCTTGTGCCAGCGGATGTGTGGATTGTTTTTCCATCGCAACCACTGCTGGAATCATTGTTTCATCTTCAAACCAGTAATCCGTTAAATCAGGAGTTCCTTTTGTTAACGTTCCTGTTTTATCAAAAGAAATCACGTGTAAGTCTTGCAATTGAGAGATGGCTGCTCCACCTTTAGCTAAAATCCCCATTTTTGATAAACGAGACATCGCTGCTAAAGTTGCAGGAACCGCACTCGCTGCTAAGGCACATGGAGACACTCCTATAAGATAAACCATTCCACGGTAGAGTGTTGTATTTAAATCCCATCCCATTAAGAAATATCCAAATAATAGGAAGATTGGCCAAATAATCAATACGATATTCACGTAAATTGGTTCAATCTTTTGAATAAAAGTTGCTTGCTTGTTCATTGAATGTTGTGCATTTTCAACAACCTTCATGATTTTCGCAAAAACCGTATCCGTACTTGCTGCAGTGACTTTCATTTCAATACGGCTTGATAAGTTCACTGTACTCGCGAATACTTCATCTCCTTCTCCTTTTGAACGAGGCATGCTTTCACCTGTAATGGTTGCTTCATCAATCGAAGTTAAACCTTTTGTAATGACGCCATCGATTGGTACTTGGTCCCCATGTAATACTTCTAATGTATCCCCAATTTTTATGTCTGCTACTTCAACGACAACGACTTCCCCATTTTCTTGAATCAGGCGAGCTTGCGTTGGATTCATTTGTAATAATGCCGTTAGCGACTTACGGCTTTTCTCTTCTACATACTCTTCAAGGAAGTGAGCTCCTGCAAAAATCAAAATCAGTAAAGCTCCTTCTTCCGCATTTCCAATGAGCACAGCTCCCAAAGCCGCAAGCGTCATTAAGATATGCACATTCGGTTGAAACTTCCCTTTCTTTTTGGTTTTTTCAATCGTATCTTCAATACCTTCCATCGTTACATGGTAGCCCGATAAGAATAACGTTAGAATGAATAAAATATTCGCAACCCCGTTCCCCATAAAATGAAGAACCATTCCAATAATATAAAGGACTAGTCCTGCAATATAAAAAATGACTGCTTTACTATCATCATGGTCGTGACCATGATGATGTCCGTGCCCATGACTGTGTTCATGCTCATTGTAGTGGTCTTCGTGATGCAAGTAATGATCTTGGCATGTCTCCCCTTCATGAGATTTTTCTTTATTAAATAGATGTTTAATTTTATGTAATTGTTCTTTTAAATCCATGATATCTCCCCTCACTATTTCTTCTTATAATTATAATACATGAAAGACCATTCATATGTCAAGCATTAACTTAGAATTATTCTAAATTATTTTACACAAAAAAAGAGACTGGCCAAAGCCAATCTCTTTTGAAGTTTCTATTAACGACGACGTTCTTGGATACGTGCTGCCTTCCCACGAAGGTTACGTAGGTAGTATAATTTAGCACGACGAACTTTACCGTAACGAACTACTTCGATTTGTGCTACACGTGGAGTGTGTAATGGGAATGTACGTTCCACACCAACACCGTTAGAAACTTTACGTACTGTATAAGTTTCGCTGATGCCAGCACCACGACGTTTGATAACAACGCCTTCGAAGATTTGGATACGTTCGCGAGTTCCTTCAACAACCTTAGCGTGAACACGTACAGTGTCACCAGGGCGGAATGCAGGAATATCAGAACGTAATTGTTCTTGAGTTAATTCTTCGATTAATTTGCTCATGTTTTTTTCTCCTTCCAACAAACACTCATGACTTGGCCGTATGTCCAATCAGCGGAATATCGTTATCTCTGAGTGAAGTCTCACTCACTCGAAATATATTAGCATACTTGCATTTCAATTGCAAGCAAATTACAGAGAATTTCTTAGTAAAAATAAAACCTATGAATGCTCTTCGCAGCAGTGTTCATCCGCTAAATTATAAAGTTGTAATACATGATGATCTTCTAAGGAGTACCAAACATGTTTTCCAACTTTTTCTGCCTTCACGATATGGTGGGCTCTTAGTTTTTTTAACTGATGAGAAATTGCAGATTGCTCCATCCCTGTACATTTCATCAAGTCTTCCACACATAAAGGTTCTTTTCGAGTTAAAAGTGTAATGATATTCAACCGAGTGTTATCTCCTAGAAGTTTAAAGAGTTGCACCATTTCTGATCTACCCGAATCGTTTTCGATCACCTTTTGAAAAACTTTTATTTCTTCTGGACTTAAATGTTCTCTCATTTAACATCCCTCTTCTCCCTTAATTTGCTCCAGTAACTTCTCTTCTTCTTTTGAAAGTTCATACTTATCCAGTAAATCCGGTCTTCTTAAATAAGTTTTACGAAGGGATTCTTTCATTTGCCACTCCGCAATTTTTGCATGATTTCCACTGAACAAAACTTCAGGTACTTCCATGTCTTTATAGACTCTTGGGCGCGTATATTGCGGATGTTCCAACAATCCTGTGGAATGAGAATCTCCCACTGCAGAAGCATCATTTCCTAATACATCTGGCAAAAGTCGAACTGTTGCATCAATCATCACCGTGGCAGCTAATTCCCCACCTGTTAGAACGAAATCTCCAATCGAGTATTCATCTGTTACAAGAGTACGAATGCGTTCATCATAGCCTTCATAGTGACCACAAATAAACACCAAATGCTCTTCTTTAGCTAATTCTTCCGCATCCTTTTGCGTAAAAGTCTTCCCAGCTGGATCCATTAAAATGACACGTGGCGTTGTTTTTGGTGAACGCTCACGAATCGACGCGAGTGCTAAATCGATTGGTTCCACCTTTAAAAGCATCCCCGCTCCACCACCAAAAGGATAATCGTCCACATGATTATGTTTATCATTTGAATACTGACGGAAGTCTGTTGTTTCAAACTCGATTTTTCCTGTTTCAATGGCCTTTCCGATAATCGATTGCGTCATCGGCCCTTGCACCATTTCAGGGAATAATGTTAATACATCAATCTTCATCTTAATCGATCAACCCTTCCAATAAATGGATATAAGCTTTCTTTTCTTCTTTGTCGACTTTATAAACGACCGGTTCAATAAATGGAATCAACAGTTCTTTCTTTCCTTTTTGTTTTACCACCCAGACATCATTTGAACCTGGAGAAAGAATTTCAGTTACTTTCCCAAGCACTTCGCCTTCATCGGTTACAATTTCGAGTCCAATAATTTCATGGTAATAAAATTCATCGTCTTCCAATTCCGTTAATTGCTCCTCGGCTACCTTTAGGAGACATTCTTTGTATTTTTCAACATCTTCGATACGGTTCATTCCTTCGAACGTTAACAAATCAAAGTTTTTGTGACGACGATGACTTGCCACTGTCACAAATGTTAGGAACTCCCCCTCTTTAAAAATGGCTAATTCTGTTCCTTTTTTATAACGTTCTTCAGCAAAATCGGTCGTCGAAATCACTCGTACTTCTCCACAAAGACCTTGAGTGTTAACGATTTTTCCTACTTTATAAAAAGTTGTCATCCTATTTCCTCCTTAAAAGAGTCGCTCAACAATTATTTTTAATGTGCTATCTGAGACTTCCACATCATAGTCATCGACACATTGTCCGAGCATGCAATAATTCTTATCACGATTATGCGTTCCCATTAACGAACTATACATCGAATCTAATTCTAAATGTTTCTCAACCGAAAGCCCAGCTTCTAGTAAATCTAAGTCTTCAGGTAATTTTGTATAAGGCGCAGTGCACGTAATCGTTGCTTTTTCATGCGGTACATAAGATACATGTGTAGTCACGTCATACAATTCATGATAAAGGAAATAATCCACCATTTCCTTTACGATACGTTTTACAAAATCCTTTTCTGTTGCCATTATCCCTCTGCCTTTCTTTCTTTCATCTCTTGACGAATGCCTTCAAAAATTTCAAAAATTGGTACGAGAAGCGCTGCAACGAATCCTCCTGCAAACCCATTATTATACAGATTTAGTCCACCATGCATTACAACCACATGGCTTACTAGTGTAATATGAACAAATCCTGCTATCATCCCCGCAAACGGCCCATAATAACCACTAACCGGAGCAAGTGTCGTTCCGAAAATCGCTGCAATAAGGGCGCTCGTACTTGTAGGTTCTACTCCCGTCAAGTAAGAACCAATCATAATCCCCACTAAAACTGGAACTGTATTTTTCACTTGGTTCCCAAACGCCCCAAAGCTCATAACACCAATAATACTTCCGACAATCGGACCATTTAACTGTCCCCCATTCATAAGAACATATCCTAATAATATAAATCCTATAATACTCATGTTCAGTGTCACTGTTGCCAGATTCGTCATTTCAACAAAATCACTTGGCAAACGTCCTGAAAGCTTTAAGAGTAACTTAAAATGATATTTTTCTTTCTTTTTGAAATGTAAATAGAAACTTGTCACTATCAGAATCACACAAAATCCGATTAGCAGTTGATACAAAATCAATGGACTCTGTGTACTTGTTAGTGTTCTAGTCTCTACTTCAATTCCAAATGCATTCATAAATCCTAGAACAACCATTCCAATAATTCCAGCTGTAAACCCGACATTATACAAGCTAAACCCTTGATGGAACCCAAGAAATTGTGTGGATAGTTGAGGTAAGATGAAACCAATAAAAATTCCTAAAGCATACGCGATTAGAACGCTCCATCCTTGTGGTAGAACTCCGCTAAATGCTAGGAAAGAGATCAATGGGCCTAAAGCAGATCCAAATAATCCAACAATGACATAATTTCGATAATTTTGTTTCGTTACCTTCGTATAAATCCATACCCCTATCATAAATGGGATACTATTGAAGAGATTTTTCCCGAAAAATGAGAATCCAGCAAGCATGCCCAAACTTCCAATCACTGTTCCGTTTAAAGGAATTTCCAGTTTTTTATAACTATAAATACTGATACCGAGCATAATCGCGACATTTAACAAGGTACTTCCAACAGACGCAATTTCCATATAATCCGTAAACAACTGACTTGGCGATACTAGTATCGTCATCATCCCACTCACTAAGAACTTTGGTGATTCGATGACAAATGCTAGTATCATTAACATTACAGACAGGCCGAATAAATAATAATATTGTCGATTCATCTGTTTTTTTAATATCGGCTTTTTCTTCATACGGTCTTCCCTTCAACTATAATATTACTTATTTATCATAACAAACTCACGGAAAACAATCAAAAAACCAAGTGCCAACAACAACAAAAGAACACTCGTTATAATGTATACATTATAATGAGTGATACCTTATAAGATATCACTCGTATTCTTCTTTTCCTATAACTCAATGCATAAATTCAACCAGTGTAGCACTAACCATTTTAAGCACCTCGTTAAAAGCACATACCCTCTTCTGTCACTTCCCCGGTGAAGTCTTGTAGAAATCCAAACTTTTCTATAATTACAAAATGATGACGGAGAATCCTACGGATTTTATACTCACTGTAATGAGGAATCGCATTAAATGCGAATTAGAAGGAGTTAGGAAGAATTCCTTACTCCTTCTTTGAGGCTTTAAAAGCGAGAGACGCCAGACTCGAGCCGTTGCCCTTTTACAGTGAGTATAAAGAAATCCGTAAGCATTCTCCGTCATCATCATATTTATTCTCTTATAGAACAAAAAAGCCCTGGATTTCTCCAAGGCTTCATCGTTTTATTTAGGCTTCAATACTTAAACGAACACGTTTTGGTCCACGAGTACGAACACTATAAGTGATCGTACGAATCGCGCGAGCCACTCGTCCTTGTTTACCGATCACACGACCGATATCTTCAGGATTTACGTGTAAAGTATATTCCATGAATTCATCTGATTCAGAGATATCAATACGAACATCGTCAGGGAATTCTACTAATGGTTTAACCATTGACAATACTAATTCACTAATATCAGGCATTCTTTTCACCTCTCCATCGAATTGTCGACTTTATAGAAATTACTTAGAAAACTTTGATTCGTGGAATTTCTTCATGATACCTTGTTGTGACAACAAATTACGAACTGTATCAGAAGGTTGAGCACCGTTAGCTAACCATTTTAATGCTAATTCTTCATTGATTGAAATTTCTGCTGGGTTTGCTACTGGGTTGTATGTTCCAACTGTTTCGATGAAACGACCATCACGTGGTGAACGTGAATCAGCTACAACTACACGGTAGAAAGGATTTTTCTTAGAACCCATACGTTTTAAACGAATTTTAACTGCCATTATTTACACCTCCATGTATTAATCTCACAGTTACATAGTTTAGCAGAAAGAAGAATACTTGTAAAGTATTTTATCTTTACAGCATAAAAAGTTGTTTTAAAAATTCTATAAATCCTATCAAAACCAGTAATAAATAGAATTTCACACATATTTTTGGTATACTTAAAAAAATATGTATAAATGAAAAGAGTTGAAATTATGTCAGTTCAGAACCAAACTCCAGATTGGCGCGAGGCTCTACTAACTTTTTGGAATAAACCTTTACTGAAAAATATTCGATTTATTTTTAACATCGCTTATTCTGTTCTAAAAAATATTTTTGTAATTGCGATTTTATTCTTAATGCTATTAGGAATATTTGGTGGTGGAATTGGATTAGGATATTTTGCAAGTTTAACTTCCAATGAAGAGCCCCTTACCCAAGAACAAATGAGTGACGCAATTGGAAATCTTAATTTAATCTCTAGTTTCCATTATAGTGATGGTACAAAAATTTCAGATGTGAATTCTGATGAACTACGAATTGTAAAACCTCTATCAGAAATTTCTCAATACGTGATTGATGGAATTATCGCAACTGAAGATAGTTCATTCTACGAACACAATGGGATTGTACCAAAAGCTTTACTTCGTGCTATTCTCCAAGAAGCTGTTTCTTCTGGGTCTGGTGCAACGGGCGGTTCCACTCTTACACAACAATTAATTAAGCAACAAATTTTAACAAGTGAGGTCACTTTTAAACGGAAAGCTAATGAAATTTTATACGCATTACGTCTTGAAAAACACTTTACGAAAAATCAAATTTTAGAAGCCTACTTAAACGTCTCTTCATTTGGACGAAATCATAATGGGTTAAATATCGCTGGAATCGAAGAAGCCGCTCAAGGCGTTTTTGGCGTAGCTGCAAAAGATTTAACACTGCCACAAGCTGCTTATCTTGTTGGGATGCCCCAAAACCCGATTATTTATACTCCATACACAAACCAAGCTACCTTAAAAGAAGATACTTCTGCTGGTATTAAACGTATGAAATTCGTTCTCTTTAGTATGTATCGTGAAAACAAAATTACTAAAGAACAATACGAAGAAGCACTTGCATATGATATTACTAAAGACTTCCTTCCTCCAAAAGAAATTTCTTCAGATAGACAATCTTATTTATATCAAGCTGTAAACCGTGAAGCGATTAAAGTCTTAATCACTAAAGCAGCTCAAAAAAATAAATTGACTTATGATGAAGTTCGTAATGACTCTGAGCTTTATAACAAGTATTACGATGAAGCAAGTCGTAAACTAAGTTCTTCAGGATACAAGATTATATCAACGATTGATCAAAAAGTCTATGATGCAATGCAAAAAGCTATTGCAAATTATGGAAACCAAATCGGCCCCACATATAATACACAATATGTTGATCAAAATACTGGAGACATAAAAACTCAAACAGAGTCTGCTCAAAATGGGGCAGTCATGATTGAAAATAAAACTGGTCGTATTCTTGGATTTGTTGCTGGTCGAGATTTTGAATCAAATCAGGTAGATCACGCGTTCACTACACATCGTTCACCAGGGTCAACTATTAAACCAATTTTGGTTTATGCTCCTGCTATTGAAAATAATCTGATTTATCCTGCAAGTATTGTTCCAGATACTAAAGTAAGTATCCCTCAAGGAAATGGAACTTACTGGCAACCAACAAACTACGGAAACACAATAACAAACCAATTCTTAACAGTCCGTTATGCACTGTTCCGTTCGTTTAACAATCCTGTTATTAAGATTTACCAAACAATGCTTCAAAAAGGTATTAATGCGGGTGAATACTTGAAGAAGATGGGAATCAAAGGAATTACTGAAGATGAGTATCAAAATATCGCTCTCTCAATTGGGGGGACTAGAACAGGCCCGACTGTTTTAGAACAAACAAGTGCCTTTTCTACGTTAGCAAACGGTGGTGAACACCACGATGCCTACTTAATCGAGAAAATTGAAGATTCCAGAGGAAATATTGTCTACCAACACGAAGACAAAAAAGAACGTGTATTCTCTGAAGCAACGTCTTATTTAACAACGAATATGCTTCAAGATATTGCAAATTCGACTCAATTCTACAATATGAAGGGAAATATGGGCTTCAGTTCAGACTTAGCTGGTAAAACTGGTACTTCTGAAAATGAAATTGATAACTGGTTTGTCGCATATACCCCAACCGTAACGTTAGGTTCTTGGATTGGATATGATAACTTCTATAATGCCCGTTATGCTATTACTGCTGGTGATGGATACGGAGAACCTACTACTAGAAGTCAACGTCAATGGACTTACTTAATGAAGGCCGCTTATGAAGCAAATCCTGAATTAATCGGTAAAGAAACAACCTTTAAACAACCAGATTCTGTTTATCGTGATTCTGTTGTATCCACAACAGGTACGAAAGCCGGAACATTCAAAGCTGAAAACGGCGGAACATACTCGATCAGTGGTGGAATGACGACTGACTGGTTCAAGAAGGATTTCCCACCGATGAATCCTTTCTACAACTTCGCTATCGGAGCTACTCCTGAAGAAATGAATAACTTCTGGAATAAAGTAAATGCTAAGAAGGATGAGAAAAAGGATGAGAAGAAAAATGAAAAGAAAGAAGAAACCACTCAATCCTCTTCAACTCAAAATCAAACGACTCAATCAAACTAATAAAAAGGCTGGACATTATCCAGCCTTTTTATTCTCTACTATTGTATACAATAAAATAAAACAGCCTATTGAGGATTCAATAGACTGTTTTTATGCTTATTTAGTAGTATTTCTCCATTCAATCTTGTATGGTAAAGTAATTTCAGATTCTACGATTTCTTCTTTATTCATAATTTTTGTTAAAAGACGCATCGCAACGGCTCCGATATCATATAATGGAGGTGCAATCGTTGAAAGAATTGGACGAGTCATTTTCGTTAATTTAGAATTGTTGCTTGAAACTAATTCAAATTTTTCAGGAACTTTAACGCCTAAATCCATTAAACCATTTAATAATCCTACTGAAGTTTCATCATCGGTTATCACAGCAGCTGTCGCACCTGCTTTATGGATACGTTCAGCTACAGACTCCCCTGCATGATAAGTTAAAGGAACTTCATAAACTAATTTTTCGTCAAATTTAATTCCTGCTTTTTCTAAAGCAGCTTTATATCCTTCTAAACGGAAATCGACTGAAGCCACATTTTTCATTGCAGCAGTGACAAAAGCAATTTTCTTATGTCCATTTCCGATTAATGTTTCCACTACTTCTTTTGTTGCTTCATTAAAATCGATATTTACTGAAGCAATTTCATGTTCCGCATCCATTGTTCCCGCTAACACAATCGGTGTTTTTGAACGAACAATTTCAGCACGCAATTCAGGTGTTAGATGGTTTCCCATGTATAAAATTCCATCTACTTGTTTAGAGAATAAAGTATTTAACACTTGAATTTCTTTATGATTATTTTGGTCTGAGTTTGCTAAAATGATGTTATATTTATACATTGTAGCAATGTCATCAATCCCACGAGCTAAACTAGCAAAATAAAGGTTTGTAACGTCAGGAATAATAACTCCCACAGTCGTTGTTTTCTTACTCGCTAACCCACGCGCAACGGCATTTGGACGATAATCCAATTCGTCAATTACATCTAAAACTCTCTTACGAGTTGCTGGTTTAACGTTTGGATTTCCATTAACAACACGCGATACTGTAGCCATGGATACGTTCGCTTCACGCGCAACATCATAAATCGTAATTGTTTGCTTTTCCATCTACAAATCTCCTTTGTGCATCTTTTCATCTATCATTAGGGTAGCACTTTCATAAAATTAATGCAAGCGTTTAACTAAAATTTTCAAAAACTTTTTGAAACTATTTACATTCTTGATATAATAAGTATGCTACAATAGTTTTAAGGAGATGATCAATATGAATTTAAACCCTACTTTCAAACAACTAGAAACTGAATTATCAAAACAAAACAATCCGATTGCTCTAATCCAAAATCCTGAAACCATTCGTCTTTTAACGAATTTTTCAACAGATCCTCATGAGCGGATTGTTGCTCTTGTCTACTCACCCAGCTCTACCCCACTATTATTTGTTCCAGCATTAGAGCATCAAGTCGCTCAAAAAGCGGAACCAGATTTTACCGTGAAAAGTTATCACGATCATGAAGATGGATGGAAACTCTTATCAGACGCCATTAAGGATCACTTTCCTTCTCAGTCTAATTTCGCTGTAGAAAAAGTGGACTTCTCTCTTTTTGCAGCAGAACAAGTTCAAAAGCATTTTAAAGATGTTCATTTTTCTGTAGATTTAACGCCAATCGTTCAAAAACTTCGTCTTGTAAAAGATCAAGAAGCCGTTGAAAAACTCGTCTACTCTGGAACCTTTGCTGACAAAGCGATTGAAATCGGAAAGAACGCATTAAAAGTAGGCATCAGCGAACGTGAAGTGGTAGCCATCATAGAATTTGAAATGAAAAAACTCGGCGTCTCTCAGATGAGCTTTGATACCATGGTGCTCTTTGGAGATCACGCGGCAGATCCTCACGGTGAACCTGGAGACCGCACCCTTAAAGAAAATGAATGGGTTCTATTTGACCTTGGTACAATGGTAGATGGGTACGCAAGTGACATTACACGTACCGTCTTCTTTGGAAATAGCCAGGAAAAAAATCCACGCCATCAAGAAATCTATGATATCGTTCAAAAAGCGCATGATACAGCCATCGAAGCTGTAAAACCAGGGATGAAAGCAAGCCAAATTGATAAAATCGCTCGTGATATTATTACAGAAGCTGGATACGGTGAGTACTTCATCCACCGCCTTGGACACGGGATTGGCCAAAGCGTACATGAATTTCCTTCAATCATGGAAGGAAATGATATGGAACTCGTTGAAGGTATGTGTTTCTCTGTAGAACCGGGTGTTTATATTTCAGGTGACTTCGGTGTTCGTATCGAAGACTGTTTAGCTGTTACCGAAAATGGTTCAAAACTCTTCACTAAAGTAAAATATGATTTTTAGACAAACAAAAAAGACTGGGAAATTTCCCAGTCTTTTTAAGTATGCATTATTTTGCTTCTTTTTTAGCTTCTTCTTTCACATCTTGAGCTTTTTCTTTTACATCTTCTGCTAATTCAGCAACCACTTCAGCTGACTCTTCTTTTTGTTTAGAGAAGTTTTCTTTTACTTTATCAACTGTTTCGTTGAATTGGTCTTTTAAGTTTTCAGTATGTTTAGAAACTTGTTCTTTTAGATGAGAAGCTTGTTCTTGTAAGTTAATACGAATATCTTGAGTTGAAGCTTTGGCAACTTCAGTGAATTCTGCTCCTTTTGCTAGAGCAATTTCACCATATTCTGATAGTTGTTCTTTATAACGATCAGCTTCTTTTGCTAAATCTTCACGTAATTCTTTCCCTGATTTTGGTGCAAATAACAATGCAGTTACTGCTGCTGCTGTTCCCCCGATTAATGCTCCTAATAAAAATCCGCATTTTTTACTCATGTTCAACACTCCATTTCATTAATTATATTTTTTTCTTTTTGGAAAAAAATGCTCTTCCGAAGTTAACTGCCGTGGCTACACGACTCGTTTTAGAAAGTTTTACTGCTTTTGTTGCTAGATTTCGTGAAGAAGCATTTACATCTGAAATTGTCACACCTAAATCTCCAGCTGCAGTAAATAATGGATCAGTGGCTTTTAATTTACCATTAATATCGTCCACCAATACATTGGCTTTACTTAATAACCCCTCTACTTCAATTGAGAGGCTGTCTACATCTTTAGTAATAATCTCTAATGAATGATTCATGTTCTCAACGGTTTTATTTAATTTTGATAAAATCGGTGATACTTTGACAATCACAAAAACTACTAAGGCTAATAAAGCACATGCAGCTATTAATGCAGCAATCTCAATACCTGTCATTGAGCCATTCCTCCAATCCTCTAGTATGATTCAATCATAACACTATCCCTTTAAAATTACCATCAAATTCTTTGTAAAATGAATCTCTTTCATTCGTTTTTTTTGTATGCTACACTGATTATATTCAAATTTAAAGGAAGACTGATTATGCGTGTATTTTTATGGTTCGATTCCATCTCTAATTTCTTTATCAATTATTGGAATGGGATTGAATGGAAATCTATTTTATCTAATCTTTTTACTAAACTACTCTCACTAGTCATTTTATTTTTACTATTTTATTTAGGAAAAAAACTAGCTCATTTTCTTTTTAAGAAAACCATTCTCTCTTCTATGAGAGTCTCTACTCAATCGGAAAGTCGCAAGAAAACCATTCTTAAATTATTAGAGAATATGTTGGATTATTTCTTATATTTCATTTTGATTTATTGGATTCTTTCGATTATCGGAGTCCCAATTTCTAGTTTACTAGCAGGTGCCGGAATTGCTGGGGTTGCTTTAGGACTAGGAGCACAAGGTTTCTTATCAGATGTCATCAATGGATTGTTTATCTTAATGGAACGTCAATTTGAAGTCGGGGATGCTGTTTTAATTAATACTATTTCTGGGACGATTGCAAGCGTTGGCGTTCGTACAACCCAAGTTCGAGGATATGATGGAACCCTGCATTACATTCCCAATCGCAACATTACTATCGTTAGTAACCAGTCTAGAGGAAATATGAGAGCTTTAATCGAACTTCCACTTAATAGTAATGTTGATTTAAAAACGGTCTATGAAACCATCGAAGCCGTTAATACTCGATATGCTAAATCGGATGAGGCTCTAGCTTCTGCCCCAAATATTGTGGGTCCTCAGACAAAACCAACTGGGCAATTTGTCTTCACGATTTCCATCATGACGAAGAATGGATTGCAACATGCGACTTATCAAAAATACTTAACTTTATATCAAGAAGCATTATTAAAAAGAGGAATCGACCTTTCGACTCCATCTATTCCCTATCTGACAAAATAAAAGAAGGCAAAAAATTTTCGCCTTCTTTTTATTTTTCAACTAAATCAAATTCTCTGGTTAATTCATGAACCATGAAATTAATGCGTTTCAATACTTCTTTTCTAGTCACAATTCCTAAAAATTCTTGGCTTTCATTAGTAATACAAATAAAACTTTGGTCCACCAAATCCCTCAATACGTCTTCCATATCTGTATCAACGAAAATCGTTGGATACTCCGTCTTCATGACATCACGAACTTTATACTTACTGAGTTGATTCATATGAATTTGCTCGACTCCAGTAATCTTTTGCAAAATCATCGCTAAAGACACTAAGCCTACAATTTGATTTTCTTTATTCAAAACAGGGATTAAAGAATATCGTACATTCGTAAGAACTAACATGGCATGCTCTAATGTATGGTCTTCTTGTAGAATCGCTACATTCTCAGCATCAATAAAGAGCTGCTCTCGATTTTCCAATAATAATTCTTGTATTCTCTTATGAATCAAGAGTATAACCTCCTTCCGGGCTCCAAGTATAGTTTAAAACTAAATCATCTAATACTTCATGCTTCGTCGTATAATACGTTAAACGAATTTGTTCTTTTGATAAAATCTCTAATACAGCATAGCTCGCAGTTCCTGCATAAGTTCCTCTTGGAAAATTCGTCGATCCTGAATTAATACATAAAACTCCGTCAACAGTCTCTGCATTTAGCTTATGAGTGTGTCCGTACAAAGCAATACTAGCTCCTTTTTCTTTAGCCATGTTTGCTAAATACTCTCTACCAGCATTTACATATTGATGATGCCCATGAGTGACAAAAAACGTAATCCCTTCTACTTCAAAAACCTCAAACTCAGGATACTCCATATCATAATCACAATTCCCTGTGACTCTTAAACAATGAGATAATAATTCATCCTTATAGGGAAACTCAGAATCCCCAGTATGAACAAAAGTTACTTTTTCTCCAGAAAAATGATTAAAAATTTTCCGAAGTGTCAACTCTTGACCATGATTATCACTGACAATGACTATTTTCATTCTGTTTCCTCCACAGCTCCTAAAGAGTTTGTCCATCGTTCCCATTTTTCAACCAGTATTTCAATCGCTTTTGCACGGTGGCTAATTTTATTTTTGATATCCATTCCGAGCTCCGCAAATGTTTGTTGATACTCTGGCACTAAAAATAATGGATCATAACCAAATCCACTGTCTCCTGATGGTAAAGTAGCAATTTCTCCGTGACATTCTGCCTGTACCACAAGAGATTCCTGAAACGGTGCTGCTAAAACTAAACAACATGTGAAATGAGCTGCCCTTTCATTGCCTTTAAGCCCGCCTAGTTCTGATAACAGTTTGGCATTATTAGCCGCATCATTCTTTTCTTCTCCTGCAAATCTTGCTGAATAAACTCCAGGAAGTCCTTCTAGAGCATCTACACAAAGTCCTGAATCATCTGCCAAAACAATTGTTTGTAAAGCATTCGCAATCGTTTCTGCTTTCAGTCTCGCATTTTCCTCAAAAGTCGTTCCTGTTTCTTCTACTTCATCCAATTCAGGGAAATCTTTTAAAGTTTTAACTTTGTACCCCTTTGGTTCAAAAATTTTGGCAAATTCTTTTGCTTTTCCAACATTATTCGTTGCAATAACAATTTCTTTTTCAAGTTGAATGGACGTTAATTTTTTCTCTAAAGTCACCGTCTTCACCTCTAATCCTTTTCTATGGAGCCAATTCTCAGCAATCTCTTCAAAAAGTGTTGCATCTCCCGTTGTATAAATTTCTAAAGTAGGATTTGGATTAGTTTCAGGAGTTTCACTGAGTTTGCAATAATCTAAAAGAGCACTCACACTAGAAACAGTTTCTGCACCTGAATCAATCAAGGAAACTTGATTTCCAACAACTTTTTGAATCGTTTTTCTTAAAAGCGGATAATGTGTACAACCCAAAATTACTGTATCTACATTAGTTCCTTCCAATGGTTTGAGGGTTTCATTTACAATCTCCCAAGCTTCTGGGGTGTCCGATTGATTATTTTCGACAAGTGGAACAAAGCTTGGACAAGCAATATCGAATACTTGAATGTTCTTATTCTTGTCATGCATTGTTTTTGGATACACTTTACTTGAAATCGTAGCATTCGTACCCAATACTCCGATTCGGTCATTAGATGTTTGCTTAATAGCTGCTAAACTTCCTGGCTGAATCACTCCCACCACCGGAATCTCTAAAGTTTGTTGTAATTCCTCTAAGACGACTGCTGTAGCCGTATTACAGGCAATGACCAGCATTTTTATATTCTTTTGTAGTAAAAATTGCACCATTTCCAACGTATATTGGCGAATCTCTTCTTTCGGTCTTGTCCCGTATGGGCAACGAGCGGAATCTCCTAAGAAGATCATTGATTCGTTTGGTAATTGTTTTAATGCCTCTTTGAGAACCGTTAAGCCTCCAACACCAGAATCAATAAATCCAATTGGTCTTTTCATATTTTGCCAACCTCTCTATCTTTTGTCTTCTATAGTATACCATAGTTCAAACCTGGCTGATTCAAATGTCCTTCGTATTATAAAAAAGTTAACCAACAGGGCGACATCTTCATTGTTTGAATGAAAGACTTTGGAGGGGCTGTACTACGTGCCATTATGGCATATCTTTATAGTATTTATAATAACTGTAGCGGTTTTAGCCGTGGTCTCTCATATACTGAGCCTCCGCCCTAAATAAAAAGAACTCCTGCTATGCAGAAGTTCTCGTTTTTTTATGCTACGTTTGGATCTTTACTTTGATGTTTTCTAGTTACTAATATTAAGAGAACGATTACTACTAAAAAAGTTGTTGAAATGGCCCAACCAGGGTTTTCGTTGATAGATTTTCCTAGTTGAATGATAAATTTAACAAAATATGGTAATTCCTTCCCTTGATAACTCACTCCACTGATTATAATACCCATTAATAAAGTAACTCCCCCAAGTGCGAATAGTCCTGTTTTTAATGGCATTTTATTCATGACAATCCCAATCACATTTGCAATCAGATGAATCAATAATACTTGCGCAAAGAAAGCTGCAATACTTAAAAATAGATTTTCAGGATTATACAAAGTGCTTAGCCTTGATTCAATTTTGATAGTATTGAATACTGTGATTCCATCTCTAAGTGGTAACAATAGGCTGAAGAAAAATGTTAAAATGAGTGAATCGACAATGGTTTGAATGAACAGACTTTGAATTTGTTCATTTCTCGTTAATCCTAATTGGCTTTCTAAGCGGAATTGTTCAATGATATAAGCAATTCCGATGATTAAAATAATGAGTCCGACTTCATTATCAAAATAAATTGGGAAATAGACTCCAAATGAAGTAAAATCTCCATTTGCAAAAATTTTCATGAATAGGCCTGCGAAAATCCACCAAATTCCTAAAAAAATTAAAATCGATTTCCATCTTTTCACTAGTCCCATGGTAACAACTGATAATAAACGGTCCATCTTATTCATTCTCCTTTCGAGTAATTGAAATAAAGTAATCTTGTAATGTTAATGGTGAAAAATCTAATCCTTGAGGAGTTTCACCTTTTTTGCCAATCACTACTGCACGAGTGATATTTCCAATTTGTTCGGTTTCTTGTACATTCTTATCTGCGACAAATTCTTGAACTAGGCTTGTAGCTCCGCTAACAACATATCCTTTTCCAAGAACCTCTTCCACCATCACTTCCTCTGTAACCACACCATCTTTAATAACGATGACTTTTTCAAGAATGGAAGCAACTTCTTCGATTAAATGAGTTGCAATGACAAATGTCCGTGGATTTCTTGCATAAGCTTCCAGTAGTTTTTTGTTAAAAATATGACGATGATTCGCGTCTAATCCTAGTACTGGTTCATCCATAAAGATGTACTCACTTGGATTACAAAGCGCTAGGATAATTTTCATAATACTTTGGTAGCCAGTAGAGGCCTTTGAAAATCTTTCTTTCACATTGACTCCAAAAACTTTAATTAACTCTTCTGCAAATTCACTGTCGAATTCTGGATAAGTTTTCTTATAAATAGACAATAAATCTTTAAATTTATATTCTTTTGGGAACCAATTCTCTGTACTCGATAAGTACACTTGATGCATTGCCCTTGGAGTTTTATGAAGATCCACGCCATCAAGAGTGATGTCTCCGCTTGTCTTTTCGATGCGGCGAGCAATCATATTTAAAACGGTACTCTTTCCAGCTCCATTTCGACCTAATAGGCCAATAATACTCTCCGGTTCAATCGTAAAATCGACCCCTTTTACAGCTTCTTTATTGAAATACTTCTTTCTTAACCCTTTCACTTGGATTGTCATTTTAGGAACCCTCCTTCGATAATTTTAACTAATTCTTCTTTTGTAATTCCTAGTGCTTGCGCTTCTTTCAAAAAATTTGGGACCATCTGATTCGCAAATTCATTTTGCTTTTTGCTTAGAATAATTTTTCTTGCCCCTTCTGCTACAAATGTTCCAAGGCCTCTTCTTTTTTCTAATACTTGTTCGCTCACGAGTAAGTTCATTCCTTTCAATACGGTTGCTGGATTGATTTGATACCCTGTGGAAATCTCAGTAGTCGACGGTACTTGATCTCCTTCTTTGTAGACTTCATGGAAGATTTCTTCTTCTAGTTGATTGGCTACTTGTTGAAATAACGGGATATCACTTTGAAAATCAAATTTCATAGCGCACCTCCTTTTAGTTTTGTGCTTGTTGGTTAGTTACTTGTGTAATTAACTATAAAACTAAAAAACTATTTTGTCAACACTTTTTTAAAAATTTTTTTGAAAATAAAAAAGGAGTGATAAAACAAGGATTCTCCTTGCTTCATCACTCCTTCAAAAATATGATTTTTATAAATATTGTGCTAACAATTCTTCTAATTGTTCTTTAGCATGGTAGCCAACTACTTTATTAACCACTTCTCCATCTTTTTTGATTAATAAAGTTGGAATGCTCATAATTCCAAAAGCACGAGCGGTTTCAGGGTTTTCGTCCACATCCACTTTAGTGAAAGTTACTTTGTCTCCCATTTCCTCGTCTAATTGGTCAATAACTGGTCCTTGCATACGACATGGCCCACACCATGTAGCCCAAAAGTCTACTAAAACAACTCCATCTTTAGTTTCTTCTACAAAGTTTTTATCTGTTAATGATTTTACCATTCGAATCATCCTTTCCTTTTTCTATAAACCTAGTATAGCAACACCCCGGAAGGTGACCAACTATTCTGCTCACGGTTTACTTAAAGGTCACGATGGTCGCTCCATTTCCACCCGTATTCATCGGCGCAAATTCAAAACTTGCAACAGAACGGTGGCTACGTAGCACCTTATGAACGCCTTGCTGGATGGCTCCTGTTCCACGTCCATGAATAATGGTAACGCGTGGATAATTAGCTAAAATGGCCGCATCTATATATAATTCAAGATCTTTCATCGCTTCTTCATATCGTTTTCCACGTAAGTCTAATTCTGAAGAGACATGACTACTTCTAGCACTTTTCACAATCACTTGTTGTTTAGCTTCTTGCGTTTCGGCAATTGGGGCTAAGTCTTCTATAGCAATCTTCATCTTGAGAATCCCCATTTGAACAACCCATTCCTCGTCACTGACTTTTTCAACAAGCGTTCCGCGTTGTCCAAATGAAAGAACTTCGACACTTTGTCCGACTTGCAGCGCCTTCTTCGCTTTTTCTTTGCGAAGCACCTTGTTCTTCTTCAAGGCTTGCTCATGTTTCAAGTCTGTTAAAGCTGTCTTTTTCTCAATCATTTCATGTTCTTTAACCGTACTTTGTTTACTTCTCAGTTGTAATTCACGGATTTCTGATAAGATTTTATCCGCATCATCCTTACTTTGTTCAATTAAAGTATTTGCACGCTCTTTAGCTTCTTCTAGAAGTCTTGCTTTATTTGCTTTAAACTGTTCAGTTTCCTTTTGCAAATCTTCTAATAACTGTGTACTTAACTCTAATTGATGACGCATCTTATCGGCATCACGCTGCGCACAGCGACGTTTTTGCTCAAGGTCACTAATCATCGCATTCAAGTCTTGGTCTTCCTCAGAAAGAAGTCCACGCGCTTGGTCGATAATAATGCTTGGTAAGCCTAATCGTTTTGAAATATCAAAGGCATTACTACGTCCTGGCACTCCCAGCAAGAGTTGGTACGTTGGCTGAAGAGTATCCCCATCAAACTCCATACTCGCATTAATGGTTTTAGGGCGGTCATAACCATAGGCTTTTAACTCTGGATAGTGAGTCGAAGCAATCACATAACTTTGCTTACTTGCAATATAATCAAGAATCGCAATCGCAAGAGACGAGCCTTCTTGTGGGTCTGTCCCTGATCCAATTTCGTCGATTAAAAGCAAGCTCTTATCGTTGATTTGTTTCAAAATAGAAACAATATTGGACATATGAGATGAGAATGTTGATAAGTTTTGTTCAATCGATTGTTCATCCCCAATATCTGCAAAAATCTCGGTAAAGATTCCTACACGGCTATTTTCACCAGCAGGAATATACAGTCCCATCTGTGCCATCAATTGAATGACACCGACCGTCTTCAAGAGGATGGTTTTTCCACCTGTATTCGGCCCTGTAATGACAATGGCTTGATACTCTTCTCCAAGAATAATATCGTTTGCGACAGCCTTCTCACGGTCTAATAGTGGATGCCATGCTTTCCAAAGCGCGACATGGTTCTGACGGTCAATAATAGGTTCTGTTGCCTTTATTTCATTAGCATATTGACCTTTTGCATTTACTACGTCTAATCGTGCTAATACATAATGATTCTGATGTAATGAATTCGTGTATGGCATGAGTTTTTGAGAGAGTTCCCATAAAATGCGTTCGACTTCACGCTTTTCTTGGACTTGATATTCTCGTAATTTATTATTCAAATTAACAACTGCTTGTGGCTCCATGAAGAGAGTCTGTCCCGTTGCACTTTGATCATGTACAGTACCTCCAAATACAGATTTATATTCTGCTTTTACTGGAAGTACATAACGGTCATTACGAATAGTGATAATCGTATCGCTTAAATACTGGGCATTCTTACCAGTGAGATATTGATCCATTTGGCGACGAATTTCTTGTTCCGTTTTCTGAATGCCTACTCGAATGCCATGCAAAGTAGGAGACGCACTATCTAATACATATCCATCATCTCGAATCGATGCTTCTAGCGCCTTAGTCACTTCAGGGATACTTTCTAATTTTTCAACTAGCCTTTGGACGCGCTTTAAAGCAATTTTCTCTTCTTCGACTTTTTCAAAGAAACGTTCTACCTCATGCGTTGTCGCGAGCACTCGTAAAATGTCACTTAATTCACGCCCATTCAATCCCGCTTCTAATTCCAATCGTTTCAAGGCAAAACTAATATCTTTCAACCGTGGAATCGGAATCCCTTGTTTTAAACGGAGGAGCTCAACTCCATCCGCTGTTTCTTCAATTTTATTTCGAATCGCCTTTTCTTCCACCTCTATTGGAAGTTCTTTAATCATTTGTTTTCCTTTTTCGGAGGTCGCATATTCAGCTAATTGGGCTCTAATTTTATCAAATTCTAAAACCTTTTCGATTTTCGAATTCATAACAGTCCTTCTTTCTTAAAAAACGTGGAACAATTCTGTTCCACGCTCTCGTTTTTATTTAGGTAATAACCAACTTGAAACAATTTGTGTCACAATTGGAGTTTTGGTAATAATAAAGTTTGGCAATCCGCCTTCAATCATTTTTTGTGCTGGAGCCAGTGGAATCATCGCAATCGCGTAAAGAACAAAATAAACAAATAAATAGTTCATAACAAATCCTAATGCAGCACCACTAATCGTGTTAAATTGTTTTAATAATGGTAAAAATGTTAATTCGCTAGCAATATATCCTAAGAATCGAACCACTAACCATCCTAAAATCATAATCACTAAAAATGAAATCAATCTATAAAATGAGTGGTCTAAATTCATTGCTTGTTCTTGAGAAAAGATCGCTAATTGATTTCCTGGAACATAGGACGGATACGGAATAAATACCGATAAAAATTTAGCTAGCTTTTCATGGGTAAATACTGCCACTAAAAAGGTAATAAAATAACCCGCAATATAAACTAATTGTAATGTTAATCCTCTACGAGAGCCCGTATAGATTCCAACGATTAAATAAAATAAAATGATTAATGTAATCATAAACCCTACCTTCTCAACAAATCTTGTTGTAATTCAAATTGTTTTTCTAATTCTTGTTTTCTTTTTGAGTCAATGGAAGGTCGCTTATGATGCGCATTTTGCACTTCTTTTTCTAACTGCTCTATTCTCTTCTTCAATGCGACGACTTCTTCTTGTTTTTCGAATTGATTTGAAATAGCATTGATCGCTGCTAGGAGTGCCACTTCTTCATTCGATAATTTGTCTGATACTCGGGTGATTTGATCTAATTGCTCTTGTAAGACTCTCACAATACTTTGCATTTCTTGTTGAGACTTTTTCCCAATAATTGTATAGGATTTTCCGGAAATTACTGCTTTAACTCTTGATTTCGGTTGTTTCACAATAGATCATCTCCATTCCTCATAATGCCACCTTATTTTACCATTTTTTGAGCAAAAAAACACGAATAATCCTCTTTTTGAAGGAGTAGACGAATAAATGGTCTCATGGTATTCTTAGAAAGAACAAGGAGGATTACTATGAATTCATTAACATTAACACTATCAGCCAAACAGGTTTCCACATTAGAAGCAAAATATCCTTCATATGTACAGTCCCCTCCTCCACACGCCATTTTAAGGTTGAAGATTGATGGGTTAACCATTACTGCCTATCAATCTGGTAAAGTGCTATTCCAAGGAAAAGGCATTGAAGAGTTTATTCAAAATAATCAGCTGGAACCTTTGATGGAAACATTTGAAGGAAAATCAAAAGACGAACTATCTCTTCCAAAGGATTTTTCTTCTTGGAGCGTCATGGGTAGCGATGAAGTTGGAAACGGAGCTTACTTTGGTCCTTTAACCGTTGCCAGTGCTTACGTTTCAAAAGAACATATCCCACTTCTTAAAAAAATGGGGGTTAAAGACTCTAAAGATTTAACGGATGAACAAATCCGAGCTCTCGTTCCTAAAATTAAAGCAGTCATTCCTTATAAATTACTGACACTTTGGCCAGAAAAATACAATGAGGTTCAACAAGTCAAAAACTTAAATGAAATGAAGGCTCTTCTTCATAATCAAGCCCTACGTCTCTTAAGTGAAAAAATAATGCCGGAATCTCCTGAAGGGTATTTAATCGATCAATTTTGTAAGCCAGAATTATATTATCGTTATTTAAAAGGACAGCCTTTAGTCGATAAAAATAAAACGTACTTTATTACAAAAGGCGAAAGCCATCATATCGCAGTAGCAGCGGCATCAATGATTGCTAGATGCGCTTTCCTGGATGGTTTAGACTCTTTAAGTGCAGATTTCGGATATAAACTACCAAGTGGTGCAGGAAGCAATGTGGATCAAATAGCAGCAAAAATTCTAAAGCACAACGGAATGGATACTTTACGTAAAGTCGCAAAAATTCACTTTGCCAATACTGAAAAAGCAAAACGAATGAAATAACAAAAGAGCAACTTCCTCAATAAGGGAAGTTGCTCTTTTTTAATCTTTCATTAGCTTTTGAATCACTTTTAGTGCACCCATCCAACCGAGTGCAATGATGAAGAGAATAATGGCCCATCCATATCGTAGTTCCGTCAAAGGAATTTGAACGTTCATTCCAAAAAATCCTGTCACAATATCTGGAATGGTCATCAAAATCGAGATGACTGTTAAAAATTTCATCGTATCATTCAAATTATTATTCAAAACATTGTTATACGTTCCGGAAATTTGTCTTAAAATTTGAAGATGTAAATCTGTCATCTCAACTAATTGTTTTGCTTCGATAATATTGTCTTCCAATTGCTCTCTTTCAAAATCATCGAATTCTTTAAAGGCTTGTTGCGTTTTCAATTGCTCTAATACAACTGCATTTTGCTTAGTGGCAGATACTAAATACATTCCACCAATTTCCAAATCAGAAAGTGCAAATAAATTATTCTTAGTCGTTTTCTTTCGAAGGAGTTTGCTAATATTTTGCTGTTCTTTATTTAATTTTTCAATTACTGGGAAGTAATGCTCCGAAATGACAAAAAGGCTATGCAGTAAAAGATTAAACACATTCCAATGAAGATTCTCTTCCAACTCTTCTACAATCGCATCGATAATGTATTCATTTTGACTATTTGAAATCGTGACAATTTGATTTTGACGAACAATGAATGTTAACGGAATCGTTTCATAGTGGTTCTCTTCTTTAGACAAGTTTAATACATTATAAATAACAACCAGCGTTTTCGTTCGACGGTTGTATTCCATATGTGCTCGCTCATTTTTATCCAGTGCATATTCAATCATTTCATCATCAATTTCATACGTATCATAAATGGATGAGTATTCACTAATCAAATCTGAATTGATGTTAATCCAAGTATTATCTCCAAAGTGCATTACGCTCATTTAAACCCCTCCTTCGTGTAGAATGCTGCATTAGTATAACATAATTTCTATTCTTGACTAAAAGGAAAGCATGTCAACGTTCCAAAATAGACCATTTGACATGCTTTTCATTCATATTTTCTTCCTTTTAATTTAGGAGATTGATTCCCAATTTCCTTGTTCTTTCCCACTATTTTTGCGTTGGCTCACTCGTCGTCTCACTAACGGCTTCTGTTGTAACTTCTTGAGAGGTTGAAGCTTCTGTTTCAGGAGCACTAGTGCTCTTTTCCTCAGTACTCTCCTGCGTAGAAGTAGATGTTGTCTCTGAAGTGCTTGATGACACTGTTGTTGCTTCAGTAGATTTTTCTTCTTCTTTTTGTTCTAAAATAGAGCTCTTTGGAATACTATTATCTTTATCCGCTTCATCTAACGTACCTTCAGAAAAATCTTTTGCTTCCTCTAAGATACTTAGCTCATCTGCAGAAGCCGGCGTCATAATGTCTTTTAGATTCTTACCAATGGCACCTTCAACTTTGCCATTAAAGTTCTTATGCGCTTCTTTAATGGCTAATTTAGTGCGATAAGATTCAATAATAAGCGCTTCAACAGCTGTTGTTCCAAAGTTCAAGCGTGAACCCATATACCGCTTGATAAGACTAGCCACTTCTTCTCTTAAAGCAGCTGGCAATTCTAGGTCAAGTACATGTTGTGTAAAGAAGTATAAATAGCGCATCCCTTCAATACTAATGCGGTCATTGGCATCCCGTAATGCTTGAATTAACGAAGCAATTGCATTCACTTGCGCTTCTTTTCCACTTTCTCTTGCTTTTGTAGCTAAATCCTTTAGCTCATCAGCAGTAACGCCATAGTCTTTCAATGATAACTCACTAATTTTACGAATCGTATCTTCATGAGTGGCATTCATTTTTTGCTCTTGTGGTGTTATCAAAATTTCAACATCTTGTTCTTTATTCACGACTTTCTTTTCAAAGTTTTCTAATCCTTTCATAAAGCCTTCCGTTGAATTTCCTTTTTGTTGTACTTGCTCTTTATATTCGTTTAAAGCCACTAAGATTCGATTTAAAGTAACTGGATCATCTTTGTATTTCTCTTGGGCGCGAGTTTTCACCTCGTCAATTTTTTGAAACACTGCTTCTTGATTCAAATCCCCTGCCACAAATGGTGGAACAATTCCAGGCAATTTATTTTTTTCGTAAGCTTCAATCCCATCTTTATTCACAATATTCATTGAATGACTATGATCTCCGTGTGGAATATCAAAACGTCCATTGACAATGCGAATCGCTGTACGAGAAATCCCCATACGTCTTGCAATTAAATCAATTTCCTGTGAAAGTCTCACTTCAGCAGGGATCGATGGATCAGAATTTGGTACTTCAAATCGTTTCAATGGAATAACCCAAGGATGGATATGATTTTTATCTTGCCCTTGTTCCATATTTTGAAAGGCAAATACTTTTCCAATATATTCACCTTGATCATTGGTGACTGATTCGAATTTGATACTATCTCTTTCTACACCATATGCATACGTAATATAATCCAAATATTTTTGAATTTCAGGAGATTGTAAAGTTAATTCTTTGTCCCCTGGTGTCGTCATATCTGAAGTAGACGTTTGAACAGTAGGTGTTGTAGACGTACTATTTTGACGCTGTCTTGAAGGAGTAGAGGTAGCAGCAACTGTCCCACTCGTTCCGCCTCCAGGATGAGAAGTAGGTTCATCATCAAAAGTATAATTGGCACTACCATCCCCACAGTCTAGTACATCATGGAAATGATCCCCATGAGGAATTCGGAGTAATTTACAAGTCCGTTTTCTCCCCGTTTCATCTTCTCTAGTAACAGTTTGAGCATTTGCCAGTTGTGAACGATAAATAAAGTGATAGTGATCACCGTGTCTCACCACAAACCCTAATTCATTTTCACTCACAATATCTTTTGGATTAAAAACATAATCATCATCTAAATGGTTGCTTTGGCTAATTTGTTTCTTCTGCTCATAAATCGCATCAGAAGGTGGAGTCCCAAATACAAAATGGTAATGGTCTCCATGTTTCTTTAGATACCCATTTTCAAAAACTTCTCCCACAATTGTTTTAGGTTTATTCTCTTTAATTTCCTTTGCGGCTTGTTCATACTTCGCCATCTGTTCAGGAGAAATCGTCGTTTCTTCAACCTTACTTTCTGTTACTTGATTCACTTGATTTTGTTGATTAGCTAAAATCATTCCTGAAGCAAAGACAAGCCCTAAGGCAACTGTCCCTCCTAGAAGTACCTTCTCTTTTTTATTCATTCATCTCCCACTTTCTTAAATCGTAAGTTTTACGTTTTAGAGTATACTATTTGATGGGAGTGCTGTCAACAAAGATATTCCAAACTTTGAAGCAAAAAAAGCCCTTCCCACAAATTTATGGGAAGGGTTACGGTTATTCTTCGATTAAATCACTTAATAAATAAGCATCTACTAACGATTGAGTCGCTTCAATAGAATCGATATGCGTTCTTTCATAAGAGTGACTTGATTCAATTCCTGCTCCTAGCAGTGCGTGTTTTACTTCTGCCCCAGCTCTCATCGCTGCAGAAGCATCACTTCCATAATAAGGATAAATATCTAGTTTAAAGGGAATCTTTTTTTCTTTGCAAAGACTGACTAACTGTTGACGGAAATCATAGTTATACGGTCCTGACCCATCTTTTACACAAATTGAAACCGTATATTCATCGGTTTGTTGGTCGTCCCCCATTGCTCCCATATCCACTGCAAGAAACTCAACCACTTCAGAAGGAATACTACTGTTAGCTCCAGTTCCAGTTTCTTCAATACAGCTAAACATAAAGTGAGTCGTTACTGGTAAGGTGATTCCTTCTTTTTTATATTTCTTCAATAAGGTAAGTAAAATTGCCGCACTAACTTTATCATCTAAAAAACGACTCTTAACAAATCCGGTTGGTGTGACAACAAATCGCGGATCAAAAGAAACAAAATCTCCCACTTCAATTCCTAAAGCTCGCGTCTCTTTTTCATTAGTGACTTTCTCATCTAATCGAACTTCCATATTGTCTTGACTGCGTTCAACTGTTCCTGCTTCTTTGTATACATGAACACTCGTTTGATGTAATAAAATCGTTCCTGAAACCGTACTTCCATTTGAGGCAATATGAACAGTACAATTTTCTCCTTCAATCATATTCCAAGCAAAACCACCAATACGATCCAACTTCAAACGTCCGTCTGGTTTCACCGCTCTTACAATCGCTCCAAGCGTATCAATATGAGCCGTAATAGCACGCTGTTCTTTATCATTTGCTCCTTCCACAGTTACAATGACAAGTCCCTTTGCTGTACGTTTTGGTTGGTATCCCATATTCGTTAACACTTCTATTAAATAATCTTGAACATCTTTTGTGTACCCTGTTGGGGATGGAATGGCTACTAATTCTTTTAAGAAATCGATTGTTTGATTCATTTTCTTTCCTCCATTTCACGATAATTGTAGTATAGCATACTCCTATAAAATCTAACTAATGAACATGCTTTTCTTTGGATAACCCCATCATTTTTAAAAAATATCTTGCATAATATAATCTTTAGTTTTATAATATATATATATTACAAATTGAAAGGATGAATTTCATGAAAAACAAATTGAAATTAATCGCTGTATTTTTCACAACACTATTCGTATTACTAGGATGCGGTAAAGAAGAAACCTCTTCATTTGAATTAAATCAAAATGGAGTAAATTCAGTTTTAACTTATTACTATAATAATGATTTAGTAACAAAACAAACTGCAACGAATACTTATGACCTAAAGAAATTAGGCGTAACTGAAGAAGAAGCTAAACAACAAATCGAAGCAGTGAATAACAAATATACTGCTATTGATGGCGTTACTGCTAGCATTGAATCTAAAGACGGTACTCTTATTCAAAGTTTAACAGTAGATTACGCTAAAGCTAAAATTTCTGAATTAAGAAAAGCGTTTCCTCAGGAATTCACCGGTGACGGAGATAAAATTAGCTTTAAAGCTTCTAAAGAAGCTTTATTACAAGCTGGATACAAAGAAAAGAAATAAAAGGATAATAATAAAACCGGAGGAAGATAATACTCTTCGTCCGGTTTTCCTATAATTAAAAAAGGAATCGAAGGACCTCTTGATTTTAATAGTGATGTATATATTCGTAAAAACACTTTTGACTACAATACACTCGACTTTATAGAATTAAACAAACCTAATCCAAAGAAATATCCAGCAAAAACGATACATTACTATAATTATAGCGAAACTGTTAAAAATTAGAACAATGGATACGTAAAAATAATCTCAGCCAAATGAATGCAGCACCAAAGACACTCCACTCCTTAAATGTCTTTGGTGCTATTTTCTTGTATAATTCTAGATGTATCATTTTTGATATCTTTCACTGTTTGTATCACGCACGATATGTATCATACAAGATACAAAATTACCATATACGGTAATTCCTTTGCCTCACTAATTACTCTTTCAATATAAAATTAATCCTTGAAAGTAATTTTTGATTCGTTTTTTGGTATGTTTATTCAAATGATAATTGTTTCGATAATTCGAAAGCATACTCTTCAAACATTGTCATTCCTTCCTTTAGCTCTCTTTGAAGTACTTCTAGTGTTACATTCACTAGCTTCTTGTTATCCACAATCATTTCCCCATTAATCCATACATCTTGCACATTAAAAGCATTGGCTGAATATACCAAGGCTGCATAGGCATCATGAACAGGAAACATATTCACAGATGCTGTTTCAACAAGCACGATATCTGCTTTTTTTCCTTCTTCGAGTGTTCCTACTTCTTTCTCGAAACCAAGTGCTTTTGCTCCGCCTTTTGTGGCTAATGAGACGATTTCTTTAGCTGGGAAGATACTACGATCATTTAGATGAGTTTTATGAAAATTAGCAACCATCCGCATTTGTGTAAATAAATCCAGAGTATTACCGCTACTTGGTCCGTCAGTTCCTAACCCAACAGTCACTCCATGGTCTAACAAATTACGAATAGGCGCGACTCCTTTTGCAGATTTGGTATTGGCACCGATGCAATGAACGACACTAACTTTTGGATACTTAGCTAGAATTTCTACATCAGATTCGGTCATCAAGATGCCATGCGCTAAAATGACTGGTACTTCGAAAAATCCAAGCGACTCTAAAAATTCGATTGGTGTTTGGTTATATGTTTTACGAAAATAATCGATTTCATAATTCATCTCAGAGACATGAAGCGTAATCGGAACCTGGTTCGCTTTAGCAAACTCCAGAATAGCTCTCATCACATCTTCAGTATTTGTATTTGGTGCATGAGGGGCAATTAATGGGTGTACAAGTCCGTCCCCTTTCCATATATCAACAAATGCTTGGGTATATGCTAGGGCTTCATCTGTATTTTGACTATCAGGAGTCTTCATATCGATAATTGTTTCACCTACCATAGAACGCATCTTCATTTTCTTCGCTACTTCAGCAACACTGGCTTCATAATAATACATATCACACATCGCAGTCACCCCTGCAAGCTGCATCTCCGCAATGGCATAGGCTGTACTCTTGGCAATTAAAGGCTTATCAACAACCTTTTGTTCCAATGGAAACAGGAATCGTCTTAGGCGGTCTGGACAATCATCTCCTAATGAACGGAATGGAATCATCCCACAATGCGTATGAGCGTTGACGAATCCAGGAAGTAAAATCCCCCCCTGTGCATCAATCCACTCATCTGCCTTGGTCTCTTCAAACTGATGCATTGAACCCACTTCAACAATTAAGCTCTCCCCCATTACTAAATACCCACTACGATATTCCGTGAAGGCATCATCCATTGTTAAAATCCATGCATTTTTATAACCAATCCTCATCACTGCCACTCCCATTCCTGTCTTTCTTATTCTAGTTGAATTCCATTATAAGAACAATCAAAACTCGAATTTAGAAGAACAAAGCCGCCAGTCTAACATTCGTCTAGCGGCTTTATCTATTTTCTTTTCTGATGTATTCTTAAATAGAATTCAACATTCTATTGGTTCAAGATTTTATTCCATTGATCAATCCAAGCTTTAAGGTTTTCGTTTACAAGTTTGAAATCAACTGTTTTCGCACGTTTAGCAACTTCACCATAAGTCATTGTTTTCACTTCGTCATCAGCTAATTTTACTTCTTTGTTAACAGGAGCTTCACTCAATGATTTAGCTTTCACTGCTTGGTTTTCAGCACTAATACGGTGGTTTACATATTTGTACGCATTTGCTTTGTTTTTCGCGTCTTTAACGATGTTCACTGTGTTGTAGTTTGCATAAGTTCCAGACTCAGGAACAGCTGATACAACATTTGAGTTCGCTTTTTTCACTGTAGAAATAGCAAAATCAACAACTACCGCAACTGTCACTTCACCTGCTTGGAACATATTTGCTAAATCACTTGATTTAGAATATGTCTTAACGATATTTGGTTTTAATTCTTCAAGTGCTTTGAAAGCTGCTTCCCCTTTATCATCTTTAAGAGCTTTTCCTCCTTTTTCTGCCGCTACAGATAAGAATAATGGCCCTCCGGTTGTTGTAATATCAGGTATTGCGATTTTTCCTTTTAAATCTGGAGACCATAAGTCGCTCCAATCTTTAATTTCACGACCAAGTTTTTCTTTATCGTAAACAATTGCAATACTGTTAATAGAGAACGGAATTCCTCCACCGTTTTGGAACACTTCTTTAGCCCCATCTGTTAATAAAGCAAGATTTGGGATTTCTTTTTCAGTCACCGTTTCAAATAATCCTTCTGTTGTTCCTTTTGTAGAACCTGATTGAGATAACTCGATAACGTCAATGTTACTTCCACCACTTTGAACTTTTGTTAAACGTTCTGAAGCATTACCGACTTCTAAAGTCACTTTAACTCCATTCGCTTCAGCAAATGGATTGATAATGTCACGCTCTACAATATCTTGGCTTAATCCGAATGTTGAAACAACTAATTCTGTAGAAGCGCCTTTTGAAGCCTCTCCTCCTGTTGTTGTTGCATCATTCTTTGGTAAATTCGCTTGGCTATTTCCACACCCTGCTAATACTAATAACGATGCTACTGCAATACCTGCAATTGATTTTTTCATTTGTGTACACTCCTTAAATTTTTTATTTTATAACACAATGACATGATTTTTAGGGAACTCTAGAGAGACTTTCGTTCCTACTTCTAAAACGGTTGGGTTGTTCACAAGAAGCACGCCCACTTCCGTTTTCACTTCATACTGATACACTTTTCCGATAAAGGTTCTTACTAAAATTTCACCTGGAAGAGCACCCTCACCCTCGTTCAAGAGTTCAATATGGTCTGGACGAATCGTTACCGTCACTTCTCCTTCCTTGGAATGCTCCCTCGTTTTTAGAACCGATCCATTCGATAATTGAACAGTGTAGTTTTCTTGTATCGTTCCTTTAATGAAGTTTTCAAATCCGATGAAACGAGCGACAAACTCAGTTGTAGGATGTTGATAAATTTCTTCAGGTGTTCCGTATTGTTCGATAATTCCATTATTCATTACGGCTACCTTATCTGAAATAGAGAAACATTCCTCTTGGTCATGCGTTACGAATAAAGTAGTAATCTTGAATTGTTGCTGGATACGTTTGATTTCTAGACGCATTTGAAGTCTAAGTTTAGCGTCTAAATTGCTTAACGGCTCATCGAGTAATAAGAGCTTCGGTTCAATGACTAGTGCTCTAGCAAGTGCCACACGTTGTCTTTGTCCCCCCGAGAGTTGTTTTGGATAACGATTTCCCATCTCTGATAATCCACACACTTCAAGTATCTTTTTGACTTTCTCATCAATCACTGCTTTAGTTTCTTTTCTAATTTTTAAGCCAAATGCCACATTTTCAGCCACTGTTAAATGCGGGAATAATGCATAGCTTTGAAATACCATCCCGAATTGTCTGTGATGGACGGGCACTTTTGTCATGTCCTCTCCATCTAATTCAAAGGTTCCGCTATTTTGACTAAGAAGTCCTGCTACAATACGGAGCGTTGTCGTTTTTCCACAACCACTCGGACCAAGTAAGGACACTAATTCTCCTTTTTCAATCGATAAATTTAAATCTTTTAAAATATGATGTTTATTATCATAAATCATATTTACATCTGTTAATTTTACAAATGACATACTTTTCTCCTTATGAAATGGAAGCTAAGCCCAACGTTTTTTCAATTGCAATCATAATCCCCATCGTCACAAACATTAAAATTACCGATAATGCTGAAACAGATGGATCGTAGTTGAATTCCATGTAACTTAATAAAGTCGTTGGGAGCATGGTTACTCCCGGCCCCGATAAGAACATCGATACAGGAACATTGTTGAATGAATTCACAAACGCTAACATAAACGCTGCGAAAATCCCTGATGTGATATTCGGTAAAAGCACCGTCGCAAATGCTCTCTTCTTCGTACATCCAAGCGTCCACGCAGCTTCTTCCATCGAAACATCAACTTGTTCCATACTTGAACCAATTACACGAATCACATATGGGATACTAATTAAGAAGTGCCCAATGAGCAGTCCCGGTAGAACTGGGAATTTAAAACTCACGACAATCATTTGATAGAGGGAATATCCTACGACAATCCCTGGAATCATTGTTGGGGATAAAAAGAAATCCTTCATTAATTTCTTTCCTTTAAATTGGTCTCTGGATAACACGTATGCTGCTGGAACCCCAATGACTAAAGCAAGGAGCGTTGCTACAATGCCAACTAATAAACTAAGTTGCAGACTCGACATGAAGGCTTTCGACGCGAGCGCCATAATATACCAGTCGATTGTGAATCCTTTAATCGGGAATGTAATGATAGCTTCAGTTCCAAAGGATGTAATCACGATAATCACAAGTGGTAAGAACAAGAATAAGAAGACAACAGTTGCAATCATTGTTAGTAATTTATTTTTACGCAATGTCCCCACCTCGCTTATCCATGGACTTCGCTAGCACATTCAATCCCTTCATCACAGCAAATGTAATAACAATCATAATAAGCGCAATTACACTCGCACTTGTCCAATCGCCAAGCGTTGTCGCACGTTGGTATAGCAATGTAGCTAACATCATCTTTTTATTTCCACCTAATAACTGTGGCGTCGTATATGCTGTGAGTGTCCCTGTAAACACGAGAATACTGCCGACAATCATCCCTGGAAGCGATAATGGCAAGATAATCTTGAAGAAGCCTTTTAAAGGACTCAAACCAAGTGTCGCAGCCGCCTCTAGTAAATCATCATCAATATTTTCCAAAACACCCACAAGCGTCATAATCATCGTTGGTAAGAATAAATAAACTGAACCGATAATAATCGAGAAGTCTGTATATAAGAGTGACATTGGCTCGTTAATTACACCAAACATCATCATTAAATTATTAATAACTCCGTTTTTACCAAGAATCGTAATCCATGCAAAGCTTCGAATAACAGAGTTCGTTAATAATGGAAATAGCGTTAGGGCAATCAGAATTCCTCTCCATTTCTTCGATACTCCAGAAATAACGTATGCTGCTGGAAGTCCAAACACTGCACAAAAGATAGTAACGATAAAGGAAATACTGAGTGTACGTCCTAACACCGCCATAAAATAGGAATCTTTGAAAAAATCAATATACAGTTGCAATGAAAAACTACTTTCTGGAAAAACCGTTGGGATCAAGCTACTTAGCAACGGAAGGACTAAGAAAAAGCACAATAGAACAATCCCAGGAAAGAGTAACGTATATCGAACGTTCTTTTTCATAAAACATCTCCTCGTTCGTTTTTAGATTTCTATTATACTTCTAATTTTCAATATTTTCAATATAGTTTTCAAAGAATCCAAACAAAATTTATATATACTCTATTCAATTCGTGTTTACCTGCTTTTTATTAAAATTACCAAATATGGTAATTTGCCCTCTTCTCTTCCTTCTCAACGAGCGTAGAAGAAGTATTTCTACTTGAAAAAACTTGCAAAATAAAAGTACGAATATTATCTGTATGATTTATAAAAACAAAGATTACCTTGGTTTCTATAATGCCAATAATAGCAAGTGTAATCGATGCGAAGCAGTAGGAGTTAGGAATTCATTCCATAACTAGAATAATGTATAGAATTAGACGAAGTAGTTGATTGGATTAAGCTTCATCACTTCTGATCCGCATAATCCTAATCAGCCTTGCTCCCGATAGGAACTGAAATGTAAGGCTCAACGCTTCCCATTTAGCGAGTATAGAACAACATTAGTGCTTTTAATGAGTTTCCTTATCAAAGTTCAAGGATTACAAAAAGAATCAGTTTATTGAAAGAATAGCGGGAATAGTATTGAAACGAATAAGCCGGAGTAAGGAATTTATTCCCTACTCCGGCTTTGAGGCTTCAAAGGCGAGAGACGCCAGCTCGAGACAGTGCCCCTTGATCTTCTTATTTTACGAGCGTAGAAGCAGTATTAGCACTTTATAAACTATCACAATAAAAAAGTACGAAGATTAGCTATCTTATGAATAAAAACAAAGATTACCTCGGTTTCTATAATAACCACAATAGCGAGTGTAATCGATGCGAATTAGCAAGAGTTAGGAATTTATTCCTTACTTAAAAAAACAATATAGAGTTAGACGCAGTAGCTGATTGCATTAAGCTTCATCACTCGTGATTCGCTTAATCCTAATCAGCCTTGCGGGGGTAAGACTACAAAGCAAAAAGGATTCACACTGTGAATCCTTTTTTGTCTTTGGTCTTACTCCCCGTTTGAGGCTCGATAAGATTGAGACCTTGGCCCAATCTGGTACAGCTATTGTCGTTATTATGAAGATAACCGAAGGTAATCTACGTTTTTATAGCACTACATAAAATAATCTTCGTACTTACATTATTTTAACGAATAGATACGTTTTCTAAGGCAACTAATGCTTCTTCTACGCGAGTCATGGCGGACTTAATAACGTCTTCCTCCAACGTCGCATTGCGGTTCACAAACAATAATGAATACGCTAATGATTGGAATCCTTCTGGTACGTGTTCCCCTTTATAAACATCGAACAACGTTACTTTCGATAAAAATTCACCAGCATTTGCATGGATCACATCCACTAACTCCGCATGAGTTAATGAAGTTGGTGCTAAGATGGCGATATCGCGCGTCATGCTTGGATATTTCGCAACAGATTGAATTACCACTTCTTGTAAGTTAGCTGCAAGTAATGGTTCCACATCTAACTCGAAGACGAATGTGTCTTGTAAGTCTAATGCTTTTTGAACCGATGGATGAACTTTCCCGATTAAACCAATCGCTTGGCCATCTAAAAGAATGCGTGCTGATTGTCCTGGGTGTAATTCTTCGATGTCTGTTAAAGGCTCAAAGCGTACACGGTCCAAGCAGTCTAGTTGTGTGAAATACGCTTCTAGAATCCCTTTTACAACATAGAAATCTACTTTCTCTGCTTTATGGTTCCAGTTTGCACTTGTCACGTCTCCTGTTAAAATACCCGCAATGACTTCGTTCTCGATGAAATCTTCATTGCCAGTAGTCCCTAATTTGAACACACGGCCTGCCTCGAATAATTTCACGTTGTTTTGTGAACGAGCCACATTGTATTGAACGGCTTCTAATAAACTTGGTAATAGTGATTGACGTAATTCGCTACGATCTTCACTCATTGGCCAGCTTAAACGCACGCTTGTTGCGTCTTTCTTCGTAAACCATTTTGATTTTTCTGGAGTTATTAATGCGTAAGTATATGCTTGTGAAAGTCCAGCTCCTTGCATGAATTGACGAGTGTAACGGATGAAGCGTTGTTTATCCGTTAAGCCACCCACTGTACTTTCAGTTGTTGGTAATGTTGCAGGAATCTTGTCGTATCCGTAAATACGTCCTACTTCTTCCACTAAGTCTGCTTCGATAGAAATATCAAATCTCCATGCAGGGATTGTCACGTCAAAACGTGTTCCTTCTACAGTTGTTGGATATTCTAATTGTGCAAATACTTGTTTCACTTCATCTAGTGTTAAGCTTGTTCCTAAAACGTGGTTTAAGCGTTCTAGAGTGATGCTCACAACTGGTAATTCTAAGTCAAAACTTTGTGCAGAAGCAAAGGCCTCTTTCACTGTTCCGCCACCAAGATCGGCAATCAATGCTGCAGCGCGTTTTCCAGCTTGAACTATGGTGGCTTTGTTAATGCCTTTTTCAAAACGAGCACTTGATTCGCTACGTAAGTTATGTTTTTGTGACGCTAGGCGAACTGCTTTAGGATCGAACAAGGCTGCTTCTAATAACACTGTATTTGTCTCGTCAGAGATTTCAGTGTCTAATCCACCCATTACTCCAGCTAATGCGACTGGTTGACCGCCTGAAGTAATCACGATTTCGTTTTCTAATGTACGTTCTTCTCCATCTAAAGTCACTACTGTTTCGCCTTCAGTTGCGCGACGAACATGAATCGCTTTTTCAGGTAATTTATCGTAGTCAAATGCATGAAGCGGTTGACCGTATTCCATTAAAATATAGTTTGTTACATCTACCAGATTATTGATTGGACGAACTCCAGCTGCGATTAAACGGTTTTGCATCCATTGTGGACTTGGAGCCACTTTAACTCCTTCGATTAAGAATGCGTGATATGCAGGAGTGTCTGCTTCGTTTTCTACAGAAACTTTGACAACGCCAGGAATTTCAGAAGACGTTCCTTTTTCAAAAGCATCTGGTTCTAAATTGTTCTTCAAGTTGTAAATCGCACCGATTTCGTGAACAGAACCGCGCATACTTAAGGCATCAGAACGGTTCGCAGTGATATCAAGTTCCACGATCGCTGAATCAAGCGCTAATGCATGAACGGCGTCGCTTCCGACTTCGATGCTGTCATCTGTGAAGACATAAATCCCCTCTTCGTATTCTTTTGGTACTAAGTTACTTGGCACACCGATTTCTTGTAAGGAACAAATCATTCCTTGAGATTCTACGCCACGTAATTTTCCGCGTTTAATTTTATGACCGCCAGAAATGCGTGCTCCGTGAGTCGCCACGATAATCTTTTGGCCTGCTGCGATATTTGGAGCGCCACATACGATTTGAAGAGGCTCTTCTTGTCCTACTTCAACCGTTACAACGTGTAAGTGGTCTGAATCTGGATGGTCAACGACTTTTGTTGCTAAACCAACCACTAGTCCTTTTAAGTCTTCGCCTGGAACCGTTACGCTATCAACTTCGATTCCTGTACGAGACATTTTTTCTCCTAATTCTTGAGGAGTGATTTGTGATAAATCAATATATTCATTTAACCATTCGTATGATAATTTCATGTTCTTCCTCCTCTTATGATTCTTTCGTAAATTGACTTAAGAAACGCACATCGTTTGTATATAATGAACGAATATCTTCAATTCCATATTTCAACATGGCGATACGGTCTTGACCTAACCCGAAAGCAAATCCCCCGTAAACACTTGAATCCACACCAGCAGCTTCAAGGACGTTTGGATGTACCATACCACTACCTAATACTTCAATCCAACCTGTTCCTTTACATACAGAACAACCTTCGCCACCACATTTGAAGCAGCTAATATCCACTTCTAGAGATGGCTCAGTGAATGGGAAGTAACTTGGGCGAAGACGGACTTCACGTTCTTCCCCGAACATTTCTTTAGCAAATGCCGCAAGAGTTCCTTTTAAGTCTGACATCGTAATGTGTTTATCGATCACAAGACCTTCGATTTGATAGAACTGATGTGAGTGCGTCGCATCATCGTTATCACGACGGAATACACGACCTGGACTTAACATCTTCAATGGGCCTTTTGTAAAGTCATGTTTTTCCATTGTACGAGCTTGTACTGGAGAAGTTTGTGTACGAAGTAAGTACTCTGGAGTGATGTAGAATGTATCTTGCATATCACGCGCTGGGTGATCTTTTGGCAAGTTCATCATCTCGAAGTTATAGTGGTCTGATTCCACTTCTGGTCCTTCTACCACTTGGTATCCAAGGCCGATGAAGAAATCTTCCACTTGGTCTTGTACGTGCGCTAATACGTGCGCAGTTCCACGTTCCATTGGGCGTCCTGACATTGTGACGTCAATCGTTTCAGATTGCAACGCTTCTTCTAATGCTTTTGCTTCAAGCACTTCTTTAACAGAAGCAATTTTTTCTTCTAATACAGAACGTAATTCATTAGCAAGAGCCCCAACTTTTGGCTTCTCTTCGTTGGCTAGATTTTTAATGTTTTTAAGAACTTCCGTGATAGGTCCTTTTTTTCCTAATTGTTGTACACGAATTTGATCAAGCTCTTTTAAATTTGTTACTTCTTCTAATGAAGCAAGCACATCTTTACGAATCGCATCAAACTGTACTTTCATTTCTTCTAAATTCATTGTATTCCTCCTTATAAAAATAAAAATCCCTTATAGCCAATAGACTATAAGGGACGAAATTTCGCGGTACCACCCTTGTTCCTCAAGACTTGCTCAAGACACTTGGACGCTATTAACGGGGGCGACCCGAACCATTATTCATCAGTGAATCCCAATGGTCACTCCGGAAGCGAAAAGTTTGAAACGTGACTTGGAAGACTTGCAGTCAGGATCTTCCTCCCTGAAAAGTTTTGTTAAAAACCCTTTTCCATCAATGTGTTTTCTATATATGTTTTATCCTATCATAATGAATTCAAAATGAAAAGAAAAACTAATCTTTTTCATCATATGTACGCTCATCAATAATATATCGAGGACGCTCTTTTGCTTCTAAATAAATCTTACCAATGTATTCACCAATAACACCAAGACTGATTAATTGGACACCACCTAATAAACTTACAATGACATACGTACTTGCCCAACCAGCAACAGAGTTATTAGAAAATTTAGCCCAAAGCACCCAAATGATAAGAGCAAAACTAAAGAAAGACGTCAATACGCCAATCGCAGTAATAATACGAATTGGTTTAATAGATAAACTTGTGATTCCATCAACAGCCAACCCAAGCATCTTACTGAGTGGATAATGACTCTCCCCTGCAATTCGTTCATGGCGTTTATATGTCACGTAGGAATACTTAAATCCTACTAGCGGCATAATGCCTCGAAGGAATAAGTTAACTTCTTTAAATTTCTTTAACTCGTGTATAAAACGTTTAGAAACAAGGCGATAATCCGCATGATTGAAGACTACATCCGCTCCAAATAAATGCATTACCTTATAGAATCCTTCTGCCGTAATTCGTTTGAAGGCAGAGTCAGTATCACGATTATCACGAACACCATATACAATCTCTGAACCCTCTTTATATTCAGCAATCATTTTATCCATGCAGTTGATATCATCTTGTCCGTCTGCATCGATGGTTATGACGATATCCGCATATTCGCTAGCTTCGTGCATTCCTGCTAGAACTGTACTTTGGTGTCCTCTATTTCTACTTTGAGAAATACCTACAATATGTGCATTTTCGTTTGCATATTGTTGAATCAGTGACCATGTCGCATCTTTACTACCATCATTAACATACATCACTTTACTAGATGGATGAACGGCTCCAGTATTAATCAGAGATTCGATTTTCTCTACAAACATTGGATTCGTATATGGCAATACTTTTTCTTCGTTATAACATGGAATAACGATATATAAAATTGGATTATTTCTGTTCATTTTTTTCTCCTAATCCTCTAAACTTCATCAGTAAGGGAAGTTTATCTAACTTTTGAAAAATTGTCTGTAAACCTATTACAGATAATACTATAAAAATGGGTGAATACGTATATATATATCTTGCGCGCGACTCAAACAATGATTCAAATAAGAAAACACCTATTAGAGTAATCCAGAGTAAGATTACTACTTCTTTGTTTTCACTAGTATTGTAAAAAACTGTTCCTAAAATCAGCATCAAAATTACTATCCACAAAGTTTGAGTAATTCCTTCAAAAATATAGCGATATTGCCCCGTGTCGTAGTATAAATTTCTTGTTAACATTGCAATAAAAGAGTCGTTTTCAAATATTTCGAAAAAGAAACTTCCTTCTCTTCCCCAAGCAAATGTACCATCATTAAAATTATTCAAAGTTTTTTTGATTTGGTGTTTTACTAATCCCCAGCCTCCGAATACTCTAATTCTTTCTTTGGCAATTGCGATATCATTTTTTTGACGTTCATTTTTATTGTTGATTCCTGTAGATTCATAGAAATCCTTCGCCGAATATCCCCCATCTGTTACAGTATTTAACCCCATTTTGAAAAAATGATGATAGGTCATTTCCGCTTCGGGGTTAAGTGAAAATCCTGCATTATTATTTACACTTGTTACAAACAATCTAGTACAAAAAGCTGTTACAACGACAATGCCAATAGTAAGAAGCAGTTTGGAAAATTTAATATTTTTGACAAATAAAGTTATTATTACTAAACCAATGGCTAAAATAATCGAGTGTGGTTTTATTGCATAACCAATAATTGAAACGAATGCTATAAAGGCTACTCTCAAGTAATTGAGGAATACATTTGATGATTCCATGACATATAAATACAACATTAAAATAGGAAAAAATAACCCAAAAGAATCTGAATAAGGAATAGATGTCCATGGAGAAAACCATAACAAAATAATGTAAAAAAGATAAGCTATAGAGGAAAGCATTTGGTTTTGTGTTATTTTTTTAGTAACTGTATAAATCAGTATTCCTGTTATAACATTAATAACAGACTGAATCGATAATATAAAAAATAAAGAGTCCTCTGAATAACCAAAAAAAGTTGCCCATTCGATTAATTTTGAATAAATTACTGTAATAAAGATATTATTGGGATACATCGAATAATAATCATTATTAAGATTTGAAAAGTTCTTATTTGCTAACTCAACAGCATTATTAAAAATTTCTAAAGCATCCCAATTAGTAATAAAAAAATAACTAGACAATAAAACTAACTGCAATAAAAGTAGTATTAAAGGTAGTAATTTAAAAAGTTTTTTATTAATTTTAATATTTTTTAAAACTAATATAACTAATATTAAAGACAACATTCCAAAAGTTAACCATATTAAATTATAATCTGAAATTCCTAGCTTATAAGCATAATCTATTCTAAACGAAAATAGACACAATAATAGCACTGTAAAATAAATACTAAAAAAAAGAAACTTCAAAAAGTAAGTTGTCCATTTTGATATAAAATCAATTTTATATAACATGACACTGTCCTTTCAAATTTAAAAGAAATATTGAATTATAAGGATAATTATTAAACAAATAGCAGCCGCTCCTAGCCACATATTTAAGAAATGGTTATATTTTCGTAGTCCTGATTTTGGAGTTCGTTGAACTTGAGCGGCGCTTGTTTCCTCTTCAACATTAAGTCCTAATTCATCTTTTAATGAACCTTCTCTATGTTCTCCGCGGAATTCTTCTACTTCTAATTCTCTCTGTTGTTTTTCTAATTGCTCTTTATACGATTTTCTCGTTAATAAAGGTTCATTTGGCATTGATTATTCTCCTTTATGCATCCAAGCATATTGTGCTGCAATAATTGTCTTCGCATCAGAGATTTCGCCTGCTTGGATTTTTTTCATCACTTCTTCCAGTGACATCCACAAGATTTCAACAAATTCATCTTCATCTGCAGGTTTCGCATTTTCTTTAATGCTCACATTTTTAGCTTGGAATAATGTAATTTTCTCATCGCAGAATCCAGGGGTAGAGACCATTTCCATCATCTTCACCCATTCTTCGGCAACTAGGTTTGTTTCTTCTTCTAATTCACGTTTTGCGGCTTCTAGAGGCACTTCTTCCTTCGAGTCTAATTTTCCTGCTGGAATTTCCAAGAAATGCATTTCTAATGGTTTTCTATATTGACGAACGAGTAGCATCTTTCCGTCACGAATCACGAGTACTGCTACTGCTCCCGTATGAAATACGAGGTCTCTCGTAGAAGTTTTCCCATTCGGTAGCTCTACGATATCTTGTGTTACTGTAAAAATACGCCCTGAATATTTAATATCTCTTTGAATTGTTTTTTCTGTAAAATCCATAATTTCGCCTCCATTTTGCTTTATTATAATTGGTTTTAAGCATTTCAACAATCGATTTTACTAAACTTTAAAGACAAAAAATGAGTGATAAAACTATCACTCATTTTCGAATTATTGTCTGTTATTTTGTTGTACTTGTGTATTTACTGTTGCAGCATTGGTTTCAGAATTACTTTTTTTACCAAAATACGCTTCATACACTTTTTTAGCAATTTTAGCAGCATAATCTGATGGCAATCCATCTTTAAAGTATGGTGCTACTACAGACACAACAATTTCAGGATTATCATACGGAGCGTACGAAATGAATGTTGAGTTTTCTACAGCCTCATTCTTATAAGCAGGATTTGGCCCAGAATAGAATGCTTCTACAGTCCCTGTTTTACCAGCCACTTCAGGAGAATAATTTTTGAAAGTAGAAGCAGATGTTCCGTTCTCCCCATGAGTAACACGGTATAACCCTTCTTTAATATGATCTAGAATTTTCTTTTCGACTTGAAGGGTATTCATAATTTTGGTTGGAATGACATCCTCTAGATTTCCAATTCCACCTTTAGGGCTCGTTTCATGAATTTCTTTCACTAAACGAGGAGCAATACGTGTTCCTCCATTTGCAATGGTCGACATATATTGAGCTAATTGAAGCGGTGTATATAAGTCAAACTGACCGAACGCAAAGTCAAGTGCAGAAAAGGCATTGGCTGTTCCACCATTATATCCTTTCCCTTCATTCGGAAGATCAATTCCGGTTCTTACACCCAAACCAAACTGAGCATAATACTCACGTAATTTATCAAATAGGCTTAAATTGATATTCAATTTTCCACCCTTCACGTATTCTGCTTGTCCGCCCATTTTCATCGCTAATTTAATCATATATACGTTTGAAGAGCGTTCCAATGCATCTAAATCTGTTAATTCAATTTGTCCATTGCGATTAAACCATGAACTCTTCGGTTTAGAAGCTTCAAATTCAATCGGTTCATCGACTATTTTATTATCTTCAAGCGTCAAAGCTCCATCCATATAACCCAATAGAACCGTCGCTGGTTTAACTACTGACCCCATTCCAAATGAGTTGTTAATCGCTCCTAAAGCATCGTCTTCCACTCCATTGGATTGGAAATTCCCATCAAATTTCTTTTTCTTACCCGTAATTCCTAGAACGTCTCCATTTTTAGGATTCATTACAACGATATACACGCGGTCAGCAGCTGGGTCCGTCATTTCTTCAACAGAAGTTTTAGCAATTTCTTCTATTTTTTTCTGGAACTCAGTATCAATGGTTAATACTAAATTGGAACCTGCTTTCCCTGGATAAGTTTCGTTATTTTTGATGACTTGTCCTTTTGTATTCGTTTGAGATTGAACGACAGTCTTAGAACCACTTAAAACATTCTCATACTGTTCTTCTAAATAACTCGTTCCGACACGATCATTGAGTGAATAGCCTTGAGCAAGTAATGATTTTACTTTTGAAGAAGGTAGCCCTGTTTTTTCAGAGGAAACCGTTCCAAGGATTGTTTTTAACATATCCCCCATTGGATACTCACGGTCCCAATCAGAATCAATATCCACGCCACGAAGCTCGCCTAATCGTTCACTGATTTTTGCGACTTCTTGTTCGGTTACTCCTTCATTTTTGAGCGTAACAGTTGAAAGAGAATAAGCACTATTCATCTTTGTGAAAATAGCAATCACTTGTTTTTCAGCTTCACTATAGTTTAACTCATCTGAAGGAATATGAGCTAATTGCATCTCATACGTTTGACTTGAAGAGAGGTTTTCTTTTGAAATTTGTTTCTTTTCTTCAGCCGTCAGTAATCCATCTAACTTGTCAGGATTTAAAGCTACCCAATAATCTTTCAAATCACGCTCTTTTAATTCAGAAGTATCGACTGAAATCAATGAGGTTAATTTTTTGGCGATTTCTAACATTTTTGAGGCTTTCGCATCTGCAGGTCTTGTATAGTTAATCGATAATTTTGGCTTGTTTCCTACTAAAACTCGACCTTGGCTATCATAGATAGATCCTCGAGGAACAGCTTTTTTGGAAGTGGTTGTTTCAGTTCGTTGAACGAGAGCAACAAACTCATCCCCTTTAACTAATTGGACATACGCCAAACGGCTAATCAACGCAATAAATGAAAAGAATACAATTAAAAATAATAAATTTAAACGAAATGGAATATGTGATTTTTTCTTTTTGTTTTTTGATTTTCTTTTATTCAACATAATAAACTCCATGCATATTCTAGTAACTCATAATAGTATACCATAAATTCCTATTTGAACTATATAAAAAGGGGTTAATTAATTACTAAGATTTTGGACTTTACTACCAAATTTTTCGTGCAGCAAATCCAATAACGTGCTATGCTATCATTGAATACAACTAAGGAGGTCCCTATGAAATCTAAAAGCAATTGGAATAAAAGAAAATACTATAGCCTTAGTATTTTAATCCCCGTATTCCTTCTACTTTTTATATTTATTCTTTTTTCAATGACTCCTTTTGGAAATCGTACCTGGCTGACCGTCGATTTGGGGCAACAATACGTCGATTTCTTTGCTTATTATCAGGATACTCTATTGCATCATCCTGAACAGTTCTTTTATAGCTTTTCCAAATCCATCGGTGGAGAGATGGTAAGCTTATGGTCTTATTATTTATTAAGTCCCTTTAACTTGATTTTTCTTATAATTCCAAAATCACATATTACAATAGGAGTCTCACTTCTAATTCTCTTGAAACTCATTTTTTGTACGGTCAGCTTTGCCTATTTTTTGGATAAGAAATTTGGAAAAAGAGATTTGAACGCACTTCTATTTGCACTTTCTTATGGGTTTATGAGTTATCTATCGGTTAATCAACTCAATATCATGTGGCTAGATGCCTTGATTGGTCTTCCACTCATTTTATTAGGGGTTGACTCGCTCATTAACAATGAAAATCCGATTCAGTATATTCTTCCATTGGCAATCACCGTTTTAGCTAATTATTATACAGGATATATGATTTGCCTCTTTTTAGTGTTTTATTTTCCTTATGCCTACTTGCTTGAAAAAGGAAGCTTTCAATGGAAGGATTTTCTTAAAACCGGAGCTCGTTTTGCTTTATACAGTATATTAGCGATTGGGCTCATTATGATTGTTCTACTTCCTAGTGCTTATAGTTTACTTGGAAGTAAAGGAGCAGCAAAGCAAAGCATATGGTCTCTAAAATCAGAATACAATCCTTTGTTGATGCTATCAAAATTATTCATTGGTAGTTTTGACTTTCAGCAAATGCCTAAAGGATACCCAAATATTTTTGTTGGTAGCTTGGCACTCTTTTCCTTTTTTACCTATTTTACTCATAAGAAAATTAGACTCGCTGAAAAAATCATCGCCTTTGTCATTACTCTCTTCTTTTTAGTGAGTTTTAATATCGATTTTTTAGATCGAATTTGGCATGCTTTTCAACTTCCAAATTGGTATCCTTACCGTTTCTCATTCTTATTTAGTTTCTGGATTGTTTTCATTGGGTATCAACAAACATTGAAATCCTCAAAGATTTCGATGTTTGAAGCTTTTACATTTTTCTTTTTTATGCTTAGCATCAGTATTGGTTTTATCCTTTATCCCCAATCCTACCTTCAATCTTGGCAAATCGTTCTAGGGTTTGGAATTTCAATGGGTATTCTCTATGGATTAATTGCTCAAACCAGATTCCAGAAGCGTTCTCGTAAGTTATGGATTAGTTTAGTCCTCATTGAACTTGTGTTGAATAGTGGGATTAACTTGGCTAGACTGGGATATGTGATGAATTCAGATTTTACAAACTATCAAGCTTCTTTGGAACTTTGGAGCAAATCTCTATCAGCGCCTGACAACACGTTCTTTAGAAGTGAAAAAACAATTGCGCGTTCCAAAAACGATAGTCTTCAAGTTCCTACTTACGGTATATCTCATTTTTCATCTACCTTTGAAAAAGAAAGTGAACGTTTCTTTGAAGCTATCGGTGTTCGACAAGGGGTTGCCTACGTAAGTTATAGTAATGGAACGTTATTAACGGATGCCCTTCTTGGAATTAAAACAAGTTTTATAGCAAATGACCAGGCTGCTTATAATCATCGCTGGGAAAGAAAAGATTTAGAAACGATGGACGTTGCACAGCAATTTGAAGAAGGTACTGTTGTTCAAAATGACAATGTTCTTTCTATTGCTTATCCAATGAAACCCATATTAAAAGCGATGAAGGTTCCCGTCAATCAGCCGGTTGTCATGCAAAACCAATTATCCAATGCTCTTGTAGGAACCCATTCACCAAAGGATATTTTCACGAGAATTCCTTCTCAAATGGCTTACAGTAATATTAAAGGTCGCCCTTTTGCTCACCAAACGATACAGTTGGAAAATAGTAAAGAAAAAGGGAGCATTACATTAACCTTCACGCCAGAAACCGATAATCCTATCTATTTAGAATTAGCGGGAGATATGGAAGAAGATAGTTTCACGATGACCCTAAATGGAAAAGAGTATTTCTTTTATCCTGTTGAATCAAGACCCGTTCTTTTAAGTATTGCTACCAAGAAAAAAGGAATCCCTCAAACGATAGAGTTCACGATTCAAAAAGATCAATTTTCATTTTCTAGGTTAGGTCTGTATTCCTTAAACGAAAAAGTATTACAGGATAGAATTCAACAGACGAAAGCTCAAGAATTAAAAATAGATACCTTCTCCTCTACCCATTTTTCTGGAACGATGACGGTAGAAGAAGAAAGTACAGTTTTAACGACGATTCCTTACTCAATTGGATGGACGGTTCGTGTAGATGGTCAACCTGTAGAAACTTTTAAAATTCTCGATTCTCTTCTTGGATTTAGTATTTCCCCAGGAAAACATTCTGTCGAATATCATTATAAGACTCCTTATCTGATTGAAGGTTCGATGATTAGCTTTGCTTCTATCATTTTTATTATTCTAATTCTGTTAAACAGACGCAAAAAGACCGATGACTCTTAGGAGACATCGGTCTTCGTTTTTTATAGATTATTTAGCAGCTTCGAAACGACGAGCTACTTCATCCCAGTTCACAACATTCCAGAATGCTGAAATGTAGTCTGGACGACGGTTTTGGTAGTTTAAGTAGTATGCATGTTCCCATACATCTAATCCTAATAATGGAGTTTTGCCTTCTGATAGAGGGTTATCTTGGTTTGGAGTAGAAACGACTTCTAATTTTCCGTTAGAAAGAACTAACCAAGCCCAACCAGACCCAAAACGAGTTGCTGCTGCTTGTGCGAATGCTGCTTTAAATTCGTCGAAGCTTCCGAATGCTTCGTTGATGGCTGCTAGTAAAGCACCTTCTGGAGCTTTTGCACCTTCTAGAGATAATTGAGTCCAGAATAAGCTATGGTTTGCATGTCCACCACCATTATTGCGAACAGCTACACGGATATCTTCTGGAACAGTGTTTAAATCGCTAATTAATTCTTCAACTGTTTTTTCGAATAATTCAGGATGTTTTTCTACCGCTGCATTTAAGTTTGTAACATATGCATTGTGATGTTTATCATGGTGGATTTCCATTGTACGTGCATCAAAATGTGGTTCTAATACGTCAAATGCGTATTCTAATTTTGGTAATTCATAAGTCATTACTAAATTCCTCCTAATTTTTAAATACAGTTTTGAAAACTGTTTCTTTCTTTAAATATCATACCATCCACTAAACACCATAGGCAAAAATTATGCCCACTTTCCCAATTCCACCTTTAATCCTCAATTTATGGTATAATAATCCCGCTACATAGAGAAAGAAAAGAGATGAAAACATGAAATTTAGAGAATACGCATTACAGCCTTATTTGCAAAAAGCATTAGCTGACTTAAAATTTACACAACCAACCCCTATTCAAGAACGCATCATTCCTCTTTTATTAAAAGGAGAATCCGTGATTGGTCAATCGCAAACAGGAAGCGGAAAGAGCCATAGTTTCCTATTACCACTCATCAACAAAATTGACCCTAGTCGCCAAGAGTTGCAATTAGTGATTACAGTCCCAAGCCGTGAACTCGCCGAGCAATTAACAGCTGTAGCAGCACAATTGATTACCTTTAGTGATACAGAAATTCTATTAGAAAAATGTATCGGTGGTACCGATAAAAAACGTCAAGTAGATAAACTGACGCAAACACAACCACATATCGTAATTGGGACACCGGGTCGTATTTTTGATTTAATGCAAGAGAATGCCCTCTTTGTTCAAACGGTACAAATGATGGTTGTCGACGAAGCGGATATGACATTTGACTTAGGGTTCTTAGAAACTGTGGACGAGATCGCGTCTCGTATGCCAGAAAACTTACAAATGTCTGTTTTCTCTGCGACGATTCCAGATAAAATCAGACCATTCTTGAAGAAATACTTAGGCAATCCAAAGGTCGTTCAAATCGAGAATACACAACTCATTTCACCAACGATTAAAAATCAATTGCTTGTAACAAAGGCTCAAAATCCAATGGACGTTCTTCGTCAATTACTGGTGATGGGACATCCTTACCTAGTCCTTATTTTCGTCAATACGAAGCAAAAAGCTGATGAAGTGACAAAAGACCTTCGCAATCATAACTTCAAAGTGGCAACGATTCACGGAGATATCCCTTCAAGAGAACGTCGCCGTGTGATGAAACAAATCCAACAAATGGATTATCAATTCGTGGTCGCAACGGACCTTGCTGCACGTGGAATTGATATCGAAGGCGTTTCTCATATCATCAACTTAGAAATTCCTGGGGAATTGGAATTCTTCATTCACCGAGTTGGTCGTACGGGACGTAATGGTTTAGAAGGAACAGCCATCACATTCTACACACCAGACCAAGAGCAAGCCATCCAAACATTAGAAGGAAAAGGTATTTCTTTTGAAACGGTTGAATTAAAAAATGGTGAGCTTGTAGAAAGTTATGACCGCTCTCGTCGCGAGAAACGTAAAAACACACAATCAAAAGACTTGGATCCACGCCTCAAAGGAATGATTAAGAAGGCGAAGAAAAAAGTAAAACCTGGCTACAAGAAAAAACTTGGGCAGGAAATCCGTCAAAAACAACGCAGACAAAATCGTACAAAAAATAAATAGTACAGATTACTTTCCTTACTATCAGATTACTTCGAATCCTTTCGGATTTTTCTATAATCGCTGTAATGGGGTACCGGTTCGAGCCTAAGGTCTCTCACCTTCAAAGCTTCAAAAAGGGAGTAAGGAATCAATTCCTAACTCCCTTTAATTCACTTTTGATACTATTCCCCACTACTGCGATTATAGAATCCGAATGATTCTTCGTAATTTATTCTTTAGTCTCTGCTATTTATTTTTGTAGATTTTCTCAAAAGAAAACCACCTAGAAACTAAAATTAGTTTCTAGGTGGTTTTTAAGTTACTGTTTCTTTTTACTTTCTATATCAATAAATTCTTTCATCCCAAGAAGCCAGTTAAAGGTCGTTGTTACTAATAAGTAATAGAAAATACTGATTCCTCCTCCAACTCCTAAAATGGCAATTAAACTATACAAAACAGCTGGAAGAAAGGCAGCTGCCATCGTTAATTGCTTCGAAACGGAGGTTGGCATTTGAATCCAAGCGCCCATAAATAAAGCTGCAAATAATCGCACAATAAAGCCTACAATAATTAATATTACGTATAATAATAAACTATTGTATACAAACATGAATAACATGACACCCAGTAATACCATCCATAGATTCGAATTAAACTCTTGGATATACTGATGAATCATCTCTTTATTTAATTCACCAATATCACTATAAGAAATTTTTGCTGAATTTAAGACCGTATCTAAGACCATGTGATCTTGTAGGAATGCAATAGTTGGGATTTCTTGGTTAGATTCCGCACTAACATCATTATCTGTAGATTTTCCAGTTGGATCAAACAACACATTAAAGGCGTCCGAACGATACAAGAAACCAGATTGTTGATCAGCAACTAATTTCCCATCCTTTACTGAAAATTCAGGAAATTTTTGTTCTACTACTTTTATATTCTCCGCAATTTTTCCAATAAATTCATTTGCTCGAAGAAAATTCGGAATGGAAATAATAAGGACCAGCAAGAAAAAAATTCCTTTTATCTTTTTCATGGGATTTTGTAAAATAGTCCAAATTTTATTAGGTTTTAATAAACTAAGTCGAATAAATTCTTTAATCGTCATGCGCGCCTCCTATATAGAAAACAGTTTACAGAAAAAGCGTGGCCTTTTCAAGGAAACAGGGTTCTCTGGTGGCCAAATATTCTATGATAATCCTAAAACTTCTCGGCTTTCTAGAGATTTCTTTATTAGAGTCTCCTCGCTTTTTAGGAAACAAAAAAGACTAGGAATTTCCTAGTCTTCATATTTGGCTATTAATCTCTTTCAACCCACTTACGACCTTCACGCTCTAAAAGTTCAAAACTGACTTTTGGTCCTTTGCTTCCAGCAGCATAATTTGGGAACTCTTCAGCAATTTCGCTGTCCCAAGTTTGTCGAATCATATCTACATATTTCCAAGAAGCGGCAACTTCTTCCCAATGAGTGAAGTTTGTCATATCACCTTCGATACAGTCTAAAATTAAACGTTCATAAGCTTCTGGACTTCTTAGAGAGAATGTTTCATCAAAGATTTTTTCTAAATGACTCGTTTGTAGTGCAATGGTATTTCCGACTGCTTTCGAATTAATCACAAAACAGAAGCCCTCACGAGGAGTGATGTGAATTGAAATACGGTTTGAAGGACATCCTTCTACTCCACAGAATAATGGAGAACTTGCTTCCTTAAATACAACATCGATTATCGTTTCTTTGGAATTTAAGCTCTTCCCTGTACGAACATAGAAAGGAACTCCTTGCCAACGTTCATTATCAATTAATACTTTTCCTGCAACAAATGTTTCCATATTCGAATCATCTGCTACATTTGCATCCTCTCGATATCCCTGTTTCAATCCATCTTCGGAAGGTCCATATTGACCACGGACAAAGTTTTCCTTCACTTCTTCGGCAGTATATGGTCGAAGTTGTTCTAAAACTTTGATTTTATTTTTACGGATGTCTCCAAATGAAACAGGTGGCTCCATCGCCACTAAAGCAAGGATTTGTAAAATATGGTTTTGAACCATATCACGAAGTGCACCACTAGTATCGTAATAGCCTCCACGCTCTTCTACACTTACTTGCTCTAACAATGAAATTTGGACATGGTCAATATTTTCTTTATTCCATAATGCCTCAAAAACACGATTTGCAAATCGAACCGCTGAAATATTTTGGATCATTTCTTTTCCTAAATAATGATCGATTCGATAAATTTGATTTTCATCAAATGATTGACGAAGTTGATTATTCAACTCCTGTGCTGATTCAAAATCTTTACCGAATGGTTTTTCAATAATTAAGCGATTATAACCATTTGGTGTTAGTAATTGTTCTGCTTTCAAATGCTCTGTAATCGTCCCAAAGAAATTCGGTGCCATTGCTAGATAAAAGACCCGATTTCCATTGATTTGATAAGTCTCGTCTAATCTTTCAGAAAGCTCTTTTAAAACAACATAATGATGAGTATCATTCACATTATGCGATTGATAGTAAAAATGAGAAAGGAATTGCTTTAATTCTTCTTCTGTCTTCACTAATGACTGAACGGATTTTTTTACAACATCTCTGAAATACTCGTTAGTCCACTCTCTACGTGCTGTCCCAATCACTGCGAAATGATTTTTGATAAATCCTTTTTGAAATAAACGGAATAGCGCTGGATAAAGCTTACGGTGTGCTAAATCGCCTGTTGCTCCAAACAGTGTAATGAGTACATCTTGTTCGCGCATGAGTTGTCCTCCTTGAATCAATATGCAAGCTTATAGCCTGCTTAACGTTAAATACTACTTTTCTAGTTTAAGTTATAAGAATAGAAAAGTAAACTATAAAACGCCCTTCCTTAAGACAAAGAGAGCGATTCATTAGTTATTTTAGAATCGGCAACTTCACTTTAAAAACTGTTCCCTGGTCTAAACGGGATGTCAGACTGATACTTCCGTTGTATCCTTCTATCAATTCTTTTGCAATTGAGAGACCTAATCCATTCCCTCCACGTTCTCTTGAACGTGCTTTATCAACTCGATAGAATCTTGAGAACACTTTCTTTTTATCTTCCTCACTTAACCCCATTCCAAAATCTTGAATTCCAATTTCCACTTGATCCGCTACTGTTGATAAGCTAACGATAATTTCTTTACGATTCGTTGAATATTTGACCGCATTATCCAACAAAATAATAATGACTTGTTCAAAATGATTTCTATAGATAGGCGACAATAAGTCAGCTTTTGAATCAATATCCAAGACAAATGTAAAGTCTGGATACAATACTTTAAAATTAGCCACTATTTGGGTTAAAGTATCCACCACTTCTGTAGTCGCATCTTTATACTGCTCTCTTACTTGAGGGGCTCTAGACAAGTCGAGCATTTCTTGGACAAGTGTTTTCATACGTTTAATTTCTGCTAATGAAGCTTCTAAGGACTCTTCAAGTACCTCTGGATCATCCTTTCCCCATCGATTCAACAGTTTGAGATGCCCTTCGACAATCGCTACTGGCGTTCGTAACTCATGGGAAACATCCTCCACGAAATGTTTTTGCTGAGATATATAAAAACTAATTTTATCTAGTAATTCATTAAACTGTTGAGAAACTACTGCGAATTCATCATTTTTCTTAGGAATAATCAGCCGCTTACTATCAATATTTTCTTCATTAATGGACGCTATAATATCATGAATTTGTTCGATAGGTTTGGAAATAAGTCTAGAGATGAAATAAGCCAACCCAATAGCTACCAAAGCTTCCATAATCAACAATTGGATATATAATTTCTGCAATTGTTTTTTCATTTCTGTTAATTTTGCCATCCGATTAATAATTTGCAAATGACCAATTAGCAAACGATTCGTTCTCGATAAAATCGGCATTGTTACTTGAATGCTTTCTTCTCCTGTCGATAAAGGAACGAATTTGGTTTCTAGCGTACTAGATACTTGCAAAGGATCTTGCCATTGTTGCGTTTGGAAGATTAGTTCCCTACTTGTATCAAATACACGAATGTTTAATTCCTCATTCATTGGATAAAAGCTACTGTTCTTTTTATAGATACCGTTTTGTTCTTGTTCATACTGCTCTGCTTCATTTAAGATAGAAACAATATCCGAAGTCGTTAAATTTTCAAACTTTCTCGAAAGTAAGTCAACAACTACTTGAGCATAAACAATGGTTTGATTTTTTTCGTTTTCACGTAAAGTCATAATTTGACCTTGCATAAGAATAGTAGTTAATATTCCTAACAAGGCAAAAATGGTGGCTGAAATAACCAACCACCATTTTTTTGCTACAGATTTATGTTGATTATTTGAGTTCATAATCTTTTCCTCAACTTCTCATTACATAACCCGTACCACGGACTGTTTGAATGTAACTTTCCTTTCCAGGAATATCTATTTTATTACGGATATATCGTACATAAACATCGATAACATTCGTCTCAACTTCATTTTTATATCCCCAGACTTTTTTCAACAAGATTTCCCTTGATAAAACAATATCAATATTCTCCATTAATAGAAGAAGAAGTTCATACTCTTTTTTAGTTAAGTCAATAACTTCGCCATCTCTTCGCACTACACGATTTTCAACTTCAATGACTAAATCACGGTATTCTACTTTTGTTTGTTTTATATTACGAGATTGTTCTTCCATTTGTAGACGTCTAAATAACGCACGTAATCTAGCTAATATTTCTTCGATTTCAAATGGTTTCACAACATAGTCATCAGCACCTTGATCCAGCCCGACCACTCGATCCATCACCGAATCACGAGCCGTCATAATGATGACCGGTGTTTGTTTTACTTGTCGTAGTCTACGAACAACTTCTAATCCATTCATTTCTGGTAACATTAAATCTAATAAAATAGCATCCCAAGACTCATCAATAGCTGTTTGTAATCCAGTTCTTCCATCTGAGCAAACTTTTGTTTCATATCCTTCGTGCTGTAGTTCTAATTCTACAAAGCGGCTTAAATTTTTTTCATCTTCAATAATTAAAATTCGTTGATTCCCTTGCATCTTTAAACTCCCTTCCATTATTTTTCCTGACAAAATTATCATAACATATTCATGAGTTTCTTAACAGAATTTAATGAAATTTTCTATCACTTTTATATATTTTAATTTACTCTGATTACTTCAATCAAAAAAGTCCTAGCCACATTGGCTAGGACCTAGTCGTTTTTAATTATTGTTCAATTTCTTTTTCTTGTGCCCATTCAAAGTGGAATGTTCCTGGTTTGTCTACACGGTTATAAGTATGTGCTCCGAAGTAGTCACGTTGTGCTTGAATTAAGTTTGCAGGCAATGTTTCTGAACGATATGAATCATAGTATGCTAATGCACTTGAGAATGTTGGAACTGGAATACCAGCACGAACAGCCGTTACAACAACATCACGAACTGCATCTTGATAAGATTCTGTTACATATAAGAAATATTTATCTAATAATAGGTTCTTCAATTGAGGGTCACGTTCGAACGCATCTGTAATCTTTTGTAGGAATTGCGCACGGATGATACATCCAGCACGGAAGATTTTCGCGATTTCGCCGTAGTTTAATTCCCAATCAAACTCTTCACTTGCTACACGCATTTGAGCAAATCCTTGCGCATAACTCATAATTTTAGAGAAGTATAATCCTTTACGAACTTGTTCGATCAAGGCTTGACGTTCTGAATTTGTTAATTCAGGAATCTTCGTTACTGCTAATTCTTTACTTGCTGCAACACGTTCTTCTTTCAATGTAGAAACGAAACGTGCAAATACAGATTCCGTAATCAATGGAAGGGGTATCCCTAAGTCTAATGCGCTTTGTGAAGCCCATTTACCAGTACCTTTATTTCCAGCAGTATCCATGATTACATCAACCATTGGGCGACCTGTCTCAGGATCTTTTTTCGTTAAAATATCCGCTGTGATTTCGATTAAGTAGCTATCTAATTCGCCTTGGTTCCATTCTTTAAAGACTTCAGCGCATTCTTCTACAGATAGCCCACCAACACGACGAAGGATATCGTAACTTTCAGCGATTAATTGCATGTCCCCATATTCGATCCCGTTGTGAACCATTTTTACGTAGTGACCTGCTCCGTTTGGTCCAATGTAAGTGACACATGGAGCGCCATCGTCTGCTTTAGCAGAGATTTCTTCTAAAATTGGTGCTACTAAGTCATAAGCATCTTTTTGTCCACCAGGCATGATGGAAGGTCCTTTTAAGGCTCCCTCTTCTCCACCAGATACACCAGTACCGATAAAATTAATTCCTGAGTTTGCAAGCTCTTCATTACGACGAATTGTATCTTTGAAGAATGTATTTCCTCCATCGATTAAAATATCGCCTTTATCTAGATGTGGAAGCAAACTTTGAATGGTCTTATCTGTAGCTTCACCAGCTTTTACCATTAATAAGATTCTTCTTGGTTTTTCTAAAGATTGTACAAATTCTTCTACTGTATAAGTTGGCACTAATTTTTTTTCTGGATGTAGTGCAACAACCTCATTTGTTTTAGATGATGAACGGTTGAAAATTGAAACACTATATCCACGACTTTCAATATTTAACGCCAAGTTACGTCCCATTACGGCCATACCAACGACACCAATTTGTTGTTTTGACATGAAACTTCCTCCAATTTGATTTATTTAACATGTATATGTTATCAAAAAAAAAGTTCTTTTGAAAGGCTTTTGGCCCTTTTTCTTTTTATACGGATATTTTCATTTCAATAATTTTCATACTTCATCTAATATAGATAATATTTCAGACTAGTAATTCCATCTTTTTTACGGTAAACTAGTAATGAAAATAGATAAAAGGAGCGAGTTTGTTGGTCAGAAAAAAACGTAATCTTTCTACAGTTGAAAAGTTGACACGTGTCGTAGCAGTTCTAATGTTAATCGGTACCTTAGGAGTTATCCTCTTACAATTAGTTTTAACTGTACTTAATTATAAATAGTCCTAAAAAAGCTTAACAGTCTATTAACTGTTAAGCTTTTATTGTATCTATTTACTAACTTTAAATATATAATAATTAGAATTGTTTACTTTTTTATAAATAATGTAGGCATCATTAAGTTCAAAATTCTCTTTCTTTAAAGATAACTCAAAAATATTTTCTTTCTTACTGAAATCATAATACCTATCATTCATCTTTAAATATGCAAACTCAATCTCTTTATTTTCATCTTGAAACTCAATCGTATTAATTAGGTCCTCACTAATAGAAACCTCTTTTTTATCTGTTTCAATCATCTCTAAATGGTTATTAATTGGAGGATTCAGATGAACAGAGTCCATTTTTTCAGTTGCAAAATATTGTTCATGAATAGTGTATTCAGCTACTTCAAAAACTACAATATCTGGTTGAAAAATATTAAAATAATAATCAACATCAAATATATTTTCATAATTATGAACAGCCACGTACTCCTTAAATCGATCTGCTAAAAATTTCTCTCTCCCATTCAAATAACTTCCTTGAAAAACAAGTACATTGGGTAAGTTAGAAGACTCAGATTCATTCTTTATATAACTAAAATGATTTTGTTGATAGTCCCGTTTGACTAAACTATCAAATTCTTCAGTTAAATCTATATAATCTTTATTTTTCAACTCATAAACAGGAACCATTTCATTCACTTCTATTTTTGAAGTAGGTAAATATTGCTCAAATTCTTCGCCAATTGTGAAATCATCTTTATAATGTGGCCTCACTTTTGGAAAATTCTTTGAAATCCATTCTAAAAGATTATTTGTCCCGTAAAAAGCTCCATTATCATTCCAGTGGCCAACGTCATATTGCTTATTATAAACTAATTCTGTCTTCTTTTTTTCTTTTAAAATATCAATATTGTCTATCCATTGAATATTAGCTTCTGACAATCTGTTTTCCACTTGATCTAACCATAAACGATTATAATTGGTTCCTTTAGGTAATTTATCTGTATATACTGAAGTCTTCTCAGGGTTGATGAGAATATAGAATTTTGCTCCTCTAGACTCAACATACTTAGCAACTTTTTGAATTGTTTGAACAAATTTATCTGTATGTTCATTATAACTTTTTTGGTATATATCAAAGAAAATATAATCATCTTCTCCATAAATATAATCAGGGTGAACTAGTGTATGGAACATCTTTAAGTGTATGTCGCTATACCAAGTAATCATTTCTTCTCTAAATCCTAGACGGTCAGAAAGATACTTATTGAAAGTTTCGACAGTATCCGTATTAATAGTTTCTAGAGAAGGAAAATTAGTTAACTTACGATTATCAATTTTAGAAATAAAATCTTTTTCCCAATTAAAGAATGCTAGTGGTAACAATATCAAAACCATAAAAATAGTAATTACGATATTTTTGATTTTTTTCATAATAAGTATTTGCACCTCCTAAAATTGGAAATAAAGAAACGGAGTATAAGAAGAATTAACCATAAACAAGATTGCTAATACGAAAATTGTTAGTAACACAATTTCTTTAACTATCAATCCTAGATTGTTTTTCTCAGTCCATTCTTTAATATTTTTAAAGAATGTTGTTTCAGGAATTACGCTACATATCATTGCAACAATTAATATAACTATTAATTTAAAACTCAAAAAATATTCAAAATTGAAAAATATATCTCCAACGGGATATCCAAATATAGATTGAATATAAATTAGTAATTCCTGCGACGAAGGTAACATAAAAATAATCCATGAAAAGTACACGAAAAGCATCGTGATGATCCATTTTATCAGCTTAGGAGTATGAATGTACCATTTTTTATTTCTAATATATTTTTCAAGCATACTAATGATTCCGTGTAAGAGGCCCCAAATAACAAAATTCCAAGTAGAACCGTGCCAAATACCCGTAATTACAAATACTATAAAGAGATTTAAATACACATTTTTTTTGTTTCCCCCTAATGGAATATAAATGTAATTTTTAAACCATGCCCCTAAGGACACATGCCATCTTCTCCAAAATTCACCAATCGATGTTGAAATGTATGGATGATTAAAGTTTTCAAATAAATTAAACCCAAATATATTACTAATACCTATAGCGATATCTGAATAGCCCGAAAAATCATAATAAATTTGGAAAAAATAACAAAGTGCTCCAAACAGAGCTGTAGGTGAATCTATTCCAAAATTTAAATTATAAGTGATTTTTAGAACCGTAGCTCCTAAAGTATCAGCTATAATCGCTTTTTTTGCAAAACCTACCATTATTCGATTAATCCCTTTAAAAAAGAGCTCTGAACTATGTAGTCGTTTTTCTAGTTGAGGCGCAAAATCTCTCCACAAAACGATTGGTCCCGATAACACTTTTGGAAAGAAAAAAATAAATAAAAATACCTCTAATAGTGATTTTGATTTTTCTCGATTCGTATAAACATCAACTAAATATGAAATAGCTTCAAAAGTAATAAAAGATAGTCCTAATGGCATGGCTACAGAATCTAAAAAGTGATTGTTAAATACACGTGAGAAAAAACCAGTATATTTAAAATAACTTAAGAGTAAGACTAATGAAGCGATTTCTAAACCCAGAAGGCCCTTCGTTTTCTTAAATTCAAGGAGCTTTGCAAATAAATGTATAGTAGCAGTTAATCCTAAAACTAACACAAGTGGTCTAAGTCCCCCAAAAGAATAGAAAGCAAGACTTACTAATATCAAAATACTATTTTGAAGGGATATTTTTTTAAAGGGTATTGACAAATAATAGATGATAATCGATAGTGGCAATAACGCAAAAATAAACGGTGTACTTGTAAATGACATATTAATCTCCTATTCGTAATTTCTCTTACCAAAATATAAAACTCTAGAAAGGAAACAATGGTAATTCTTTATTGGTACGAAATCGTTATACCACCTTTGTTCTTTAGATGCAAAAAGATTAAAAAACTTCTCCCGTTATAGGTTCTAATTTTTCAGGAAATGGATATAAATATTCAGCTAATTCTTTATTAATAACTTCAATTTCTCTCTCATAATCAGTACTGCGGCTAAATATTCTTAAGTTGTTTATGGATTGATTTGGATTTAAATAGGCTTTTGGTAATGTATGATCATTTGAATCTAAATTCAGATAAGATTCTATTTTTGAAACTACATCATCATAATGGATAATCAAATCTTCAAAATTAATTCTTAAACAATGTCCCTTCGTTTCTATCTCTGATTCACGAACAGCTCTGTAATATTTACAAAAATCATGTACATCTAAAGGATAGGGCACCTCACTCCCCATGGGTGCCCAATAGTATTTATTAGAAATATATACATCTCTAGGATCTCTTTGAACAAGTATAGGGAAAACATTTTCTATTTCATATTTCTCAAAGGAACTTAGATTATGAGGAAGTAACAGTTGGTCTAAAACGATGTCTTGATTATTGGTATTAATTTCATTAATAACATTTCTTATAAATTGTTTACTTTTTTCGTAAAATTCTTTTTCAGACAGAATACTTATTTCAAGTTTTTGTACATTCTTCTTTTTGGGTTGTATCTTCAAATTTAATAATTTAGATCCTCGATTCCTCAAAGACCTCATTAAATAAACTAGATAAGACGGTTTGTCATATATATACCAATTTCCTTCAAAACTAACTGTATTAATAGAATTAAGATATTCGTCAACTATTTCCAGAAAATCTTTCGACACCGCATGATTATATCCTGCTGGCCACCAACCTCGATATACAAATAAGTTTCGCATTAAACTTCTAAATGTCTTTATAGCCTCATCGCTTCGAATGGCATTATTATTATGTAATAATTTCTGTTCTAAATCAAAAAGTCCTCCAGGAGCGTGCAAAAAAATATATTCAAAATCTGCGTTTTTGGTGTTTAAACATGGATACTCACGCAATAAATCCGTAACTGCTGAAGAACCGCTCCCCATATATCCTGTCGGAATAATGATTTTATGCTCACTCATTGTCATTGAATCCCTTCTAATATTTCTTCAAATTTCTTTACTTGCTCGGAAACATCAAATTTACTCACTAGTTTTCTACAATTTTCTGGTTGGATTATTCTGTCCTCTTTACTCTTTGAAAGTTCTTTTATTAAATAATCTCTACAGTCATTTTTACAAGCAGAGACAAAACCACACTCTCCATTATTGGATAATTCCATTGTTCCTCCAACTGGCGTGCTCACAAATCCTACTCCTAATGATAGCCCCTCAACAAATACTGTTGGAAACCCTTCAGCATGAGATAGCATAACGATAAAAGATGCAGATTTGATATAAGGATAGGGATTAGAAACATAACCCAGAGGAATTAAATTGTTTTCTAGCGAGTGCTCTTTAATAAAACTTTGAACATACTCATCTAATTCTCCTGATCCAAGTAAATAGAGTTTTTTATTTGGAAAACGATCCACAATACCTAAAAATAAATCCAACAATTCAAGGATTCCTTTACTTTTTTCCACTCTGCCGAGAAACAAAAGGCTATCTTCTTCAATAGAAAACTCGGGAGATTCATTTGATTTTAAAGAAATCTCACTAAAATCATATCCGTTGTTCAACAAAATCATTTTATTTGTATACATCGGAAACACTTTCTTCAGTGAATCATAAGTAAGATCAGATATTGCAACAATTTTATTCACATTTTTTAACGAGGCTATCATCTTTTTTTTATTTCGTTCTTCTTCGAGAAGATTATAGACACTCCCATGATTCCAAGCAATTGTCTTTGCATCTTTACTTAAGCAAAAAACAGGGTATAGGTAATTGAAAGCAATCTCATAATCATACGTCTTATTTTTTGTTCGCATAGCTCTCAAAATAAATGGTGCATACTTTAGAAATTGCCATTTTATAAAATTAACTATTTTGTTGTCTTTAAAAGAATTCATAATCGGTTTTAATATCTTTGTATTCGAATGAATTTTTTCAGTATGGTTTCCAAATTTTCCAATTTCTAAGATATCAATTTCATATTCTTCTTGAGGTAGCGCTCGAGTAAGAGTAGAAAGCATTTTTTCTGCTCCTCCCCCCATACTAAATGTCCAAGTAATAAATAAAATTTTTCTCATAATTACTTACCTCAAAACTTTAGTTAATAAACTTAATATAAACTTCAATCGATATTTGATACAATAAATCAACATTCTTCTTGAAAAGCTAATTTTATTGAAATATTTGTTTTTGCTCCATTGGGGGAAAAAATCATTTAAATAGCTAAGATAGTCCTCTAATAACTGGGCATTAGGATTAATTCGAAAAACATCCATATAATTAACATAAAGTAAGTTATGAATACCCCAATATTCTAACTCAGCTTTAAAATCCTCAAATGCAAAAGAAGCACGATAATCATTCAAAACATCATTAAAGACATCAAAAATTTCTTTACGTCTATCTAAATTTGTGTTACGCATAATCGACCCATCAGTCAGATAATACTTATAAATAGATATCTTATAAGTATAAATTTGTGATGCAGCTTTTAAAATTTTTAAATTCCAGTTAAAATCTTCATATAATTTATTTGTTAAAAAATAAATTCCTTGCTGTTTTAAGAAACTTGTTTGAAACACAAAATGCCAGCTAGCTGTGTCTTGTAATAATAATTCTTTATTCTTATTTAAACTAGTTTTTAATTCTTCTTGCACACAATCATTATTAGTAATAAAACGTCCTTTACTATCAAATGTTCTGTAATTAAAGACATTAATTTCCCCTAGTTCTAGCGAAGATAAGTTTTTGAGCGAATCTTCTTCTAATTCATCATCAACATCAATCATCCAAAGATAATCCGTATCACATAGTTCAATTGATTTATTTCGTACAGACGAAAGTCCACCATTTTCTTTATCAATAATTTCAATATAATCATAAACGGAATAATCATTTAATATCTCTAAACTGTTGTCTTTTGAACCATCATTGATTGCTAAAACTGTTAATTTGAAATTTGAATTGTCAACATTACTATAAGCTTTAATGATGGAGTCTAGGCAACGTTTAATATATGGACTTCCATTGTAAATTGCTATACTAATTGTTAAGTTCATAACTTACCTCCAGAATTATATCACTTAATTCTACCGTAATATTTTTTAATTGTCTAATCTTGATTAATCAAGATTAGATAATTCTGGTTAAAAAGTACGTTCATTACAATGAACGTACTTTTTTTAACCCACAAATCTTTTTACAAATGAAAGAATCTCTTTTACATCCTCTTTATGAATAATATATGTAACAGTAGTGATAACAATAACTGCTACAATAAATACACCTATACCTAAACCAATCCATTGAAAATAACTATAAATCACAATATCTTTCATTAAATACAATAAGGAAGCAGATGTTGCAACAATCGTGGAGATAAACATTATCATTCGTTTTAACGTTGGAGTTAATATTCCTTTAATTAAATATTTATTTACGTAAAGCAAAAGATCCGTATTTCGGTATAAATAAGCTGTAATCGTTCCTAGCAAAATTCCGTATACCTTAAAAATCGGAATTAGGGCAATTGAAACAACAATATTAATTGTGGCCTCTGCCAAAGCTCTAAATTGAGTTTGCTTATAATGTCCTGCGGCAGCGACTACTGTTACTGTTGGGATTCTAATTCCCTGACAAACTACAATTATCGAAAAAAGAACAACAAATCCAAAATTGATATAATTGGCATCTGTAAAGCTAGCCGTATAGACTTGAATAAAAGGTCCTAACAATACTGTAAAACAAATATAAATAATAGAGATAATGTAAAAAGTTATAAGCTCAAATTTTCTAAAAACACTTTTTATTTTTGTTTCATCTTTACTTACTAATAAATCTCCAAAACTTGCTTGTACTCCAGAAGTGATAGAACTTATGATATTAATGACAGATAACGCTATTAAATTATAAACACCGTAAATGCTTACTTCTACTAATGAACCCGCCCCCATAAATACTGTAATTAAAAATAAATCTGTATTGTAGAGAACTACTGAAGAAATTTGATGGTACAAAACTCCCCAACGTTGTGGTAAATCTACTTTTTCTTTACTTCTACCAAATTTAAGTTGTGGATAGGTCTTTCTAAAATATAAATACACCATCAGTAATCTTGCTGCAATAACAACTGCGCCCATTGAACGAACTATCAAATAATGGACATTATTTTGAATTAAGAACAAAATAACTACGGTACTTACAATTTGAGACACTGCTTGTAGCATATCTAAAATATATATTTTTTGATCAGCAATTAAAAGTACCTTGTATTTGGAGAATAGAAAGAATTCAATCACTCCACCCGCAGATAATACAATAATTAACAATCTAACTTCTGTTATAGGAACTTGTTGTGCAACCAAATAAGGATAGAAAATAATAATTAATGTTACTAAAAGTAAATATATAAAGCCAGATTTAATAAAAAATTTCCTGCTGGAATCTAATATATCCTCAATTTTCTTATAACTCCTGTCTTGAAGTGGTGCATAAAGCATAGCTACAGATGCTGCGCTAATTCCACCTTCGACAATTGCCAAACTTGAAATAATTTGGTCAACAGCGCCTACTAATCCATTCACAGTAGAACCATATACTTCAATAAAAATATTTTTTACTAGAAAGCCACACAGCATTACAGTAAGTTGCAACAATACCCCCACGAGAATATTGACAATTGATTTTTGTGTTCGCATAATATTTACCTTTCAAAGATGTTAATCTAACCTATTATATCAGAAGACTAGCGTGAATACAGTAATCTTACTATTAAGAATTCATAAAAAAGAACATGCATCTGAACTAAACCTATTATCGGTTTTTCAAATGCATATCCATTTTTTGATGAATTTATTTTATTTTCTATCAAAACTTACATTTGTAGATAATAAATAACCTAACATAAAGTATAAGAACATTTGTTGATAGTCATTATTCACAAAAATAGAATCTAAAAAGGCGCTGGCAACAATTAAAGCAACTAATCCCATAAAAATAAAATTAATTTGGATATTATCACGAACTATTTTTCTGGAAAGATAGAAGAATGCATTAATAAACCATATTGCTAAAGCTACGAAACCAACTGCTCCAAAACTGAAGAATAAGTGAACAAAACTATTGTGAAAAGCTCTTCCCGCCTTCATTTCAGGCACATTAAGATTAGGATACCTTGACGCTGCTTGCTTTTGCATCGCTGGTCCAAAGCCAAACAATGGAGAATTCATGGAAAGATGTAATGCATCCTTCCAAATTGTGAATCGTCCATTCCCAAATTCCGTAGAAGAATCTTCCTTCGCTAGCGATGTATTCTTTTTAATTTGATTTAGATTAAGTGAAATTTCATTTAAATTATCAACATACTGCTTTAGAATCTCTTTTTCTGAGGTATCATTTAATTTTAGAAATGTATTTGTCTTATTAATGATCAAAATTTTGGTAGGATTATTTTGCTCTAGTGCAACAAAAGAAGAAAATTTAAGTGCTTGAATTAATGTCATAAAAATTAATGAAAAAGCTCCTAATTTAAAAATAGTTCTTCGTGCCAGTTTACTTTGTTCTTTGTGAAAAATCATTTTAACAATCATTAAAATAACATAGAAAATAACACTAGTATAAAATGCTAATTCTGCCCCTCTAGAATTGCTTAAGCTAAACATCGTTAATTCTACAATTATGAAAATTGAAAGACAAACTTTCTCAACCTTAGTTTTAAGCCCTACCTTATACCAAAGGAAAAATCCTAAGAATAAGAAAGTTAAACTATAGACAGCCGCATAATTCGGATCACTATAAAGTCCATATAAAAGAAGCGTAAATTTCTTTGATTCAAGTTCTACATATCTAACTCCTGCATAATAAAGTACATTATTATCACCAATAATAAATATACTAATATTAAACAAATACATAATGACCGAAGCTAAACTAATAAAGAATTTAAAAATAAATGAAGGATAAAAAATCCATTTGAATATTTGAGATTCTTTATACTTTTTCGATAATAATTGATATGCTGGCAAAAATATTACCATTACAAATATCGTAAGAGCACTAGTTTTAATAGACTCTCCCGAGATATACTGAATATTGTATAAAACGGTAGTTATTATGGCAGCAAAAAATCCTATTAGTATCAAATATACTTTATTCTTAAAAAAGTTGTACATAAATTTATAATGATACAAGGCTATCAAAATACCCCATATCATTAAAACATAGTGAAAATATTTATAAAACACAACTATGTTAGGTACAAAAAATTCTATTTTCGGCTTCAATGAAAAGAGAAAATATATACTAAAAAATATGACTGGATTTTTTAGTAGTATTTCCTTAATCCTTTCAAACATTTAATCACTCCTATTGTATTTTAATATGCTTATCAAACTAATTGTCTACTCATTTGCAATTCTGTTATTCGTTTGTTTTAAAACAAATCTATAAAGCGATTCATTTAAATTCAATAATACTAATGCCACTTTAAGCTTTTTATGAACTTTAGAAAAAATAATTTTTCTACTATTCGAACGAAAATACGATTTAATATATTTATAATCTGGTAATTTCTTATATTCTTTTACCTCCAAAATTTGGTTTAAAATGGATAAATACGCTAAGCATTTTCTCTGTTCCATTAGCTGTATATATTCAGGAAAGTTATTATGAACATATTTTTCAAGCTTATCGACAATTTCAATATAATCCATATCCTTATGAGAAAATGGTTTAGTAGTAATGCTGCCTTCTCTTATAAAATAAAAATATAATGAATCGCTAATTATGACAATTTTTTTAAGAATTTTTATCAAGTCTAAACTATAATAAGCATCCTCATATATTTTCCCTACAGAAAATTTAACTTTTCTAGCAATATCTGCTTTAATCAACTTACACCATGCTGAACCATATACTCTTTGATTTAGTAAATACTCTTCTAAATATTTTTTAGCATCCACTTCCATTTTAAATGGATTTCCATTATAAAAATCAATGGTTGTATTCTTATATACCCTTGTAACTGTACACTCAGACATATCTGCGTTTGATGTTATAATAGCGTTTAATAATTTTTCATACATCAATTCATGTACATAATCATCACTATCCACAAAACCAATATATTCACCATTTGCTTTTTCAACACCATAATTTCTAGCGTCAGAAAGTCCACCATTTGGTTTATGAAACACTTTTATTCTTTCATCTTTTTGTGCCAATTCTTCACATAGAGATCCACTCGCATCTGTAGAACCATCATTTATTAATAATATTTCAATATTTCGGTATGTTTGTTTCACTAATGTGTTCACACAATTTTCTAAATATTTTTCGACATTGTATACTGGAACAATGACACTGATTAAAGGTTCGTTCATCTCTATCTCCTATTTAGTTTTTCAATATATTTTTTTAACACTATCTTATATAACCCAATATTTATATCAATTAAAATGACACATAATTTTCTAGCTTTTGTAATATATGGGTTTCTAATTAGTTTAAATATATTAGCCTTAAAATATCGATGATACTTAGGAAAATGACTATTTCTTTTATATTCTTTTTCCTGAATGATAGCATTAAATACTGAAAGATATGCATACATTTTTCTACATTCCGCTTCTTCAAGCAATTCTGGATAGGATTCCTGAACATAAAGATAAATTTTATCAATGATTTCGGTTAAATCGAGCATTCTTTCAGAAAAAGAAGAATTAGTAATGCTACCCTCTCTCATATAGTAATTATACAAGGGGGCATCACAAATAACATACTTATTAGCAGCTTGGATTAAATCTAATGAATAAAATGTATCTTCATATAGTTTGCCCACGGGAAAAAATATTTTTTTTGCTATATCTTTTTGAATCATCTTAGTGCAAACTGATCCAAATAATTTATGCATTGTTAAATATTCTTTCAAATACTCTTTTCTATCTAAGACATCAACATATTTTTCCTGAGAAAAAAGTTGTACATGAGAGGGATAGCATATTTTCATATTACATTCTGAAACTTCTGCATTATTTTTTTTAATTATTTTATACAAAACTTCAATCATGGTTTCTTCAATATCATCATCACTGTCAACAAACGTTATATAATTGCCAGTAGCTTTGGCAACTCCGAAATTTCTAGTATCAGACAAACCGCCATTTTCTTTATGAAACACCTTTATTCTATAGTCCATCCTAGCGAACTCATGGCACAACTGAAGACTCTTATCTTTTGAGCCATCATCAATAAGCAAAATTTCTAGATTAGAATATGTTTGTTTTATTAGCGAATTTACGCATCTTTCCAGATGTTGCTCCATATTATAAACTGGAACAACTATACTAATTTTATCTTCCATATGCTCCCCCACAATAAATCATTTATGGTATTGTTAGATAATATAAGTCCTCTCTTTGTTGTAAAAGAGGATATGTTTTCACTGCTGATTTTTCAAGCAATTTCCTAATAGAGTTGCTTGTCTTCAACAACACTTCATCAGTTGCATAAGAATAGTATACTTCTTGACCTTCATTATTCTTTAATAAAAGTTGTCTTTCATCCATAAAGGCTTGACTAAGGTTTTCACTTGTTAAAGCTGGACCATAGGTATTTTTAAGAGCCATAACTTGACCAATAGGTACATCTGTTTTTACATTTTTACTAACAGCATTCATCAATTGTTCAAAATTTGTAATTGAACTAAAGCTCATTAATTTTTCTACTAATTTTTCTATAACTATTCTTTGACGTTTTTGTCGTCCGTAATCTCCATCTGGATCATCGTACCTCATACGAGCAAAACGTAAAGCACTTTCTCCATCTATTAATTCCGTTTTACCTTCAATAAAAGTACGATTTTCATAAGTAAATGTTAATGGACTAGTTACCTCAATGCCACCAACAGCATCAACGAATTCAATCAAACCTTCCATATTAATTTGTACATAAAAATCAATAGCCGTATCGAACAACTTCTCTACAGAATTAATAACCATTGTCGCTTTACCATATGCATAAGCATGATTTAATTTATCATAAATCTTAGCTCCTACAATTTCAGTATAGGTATCTCGAGGAATACTAAGTAATTGAGATTTCTTTTGAGTAGGATTAATAGTTAATAACAGCATTGTATCTGAACGTCCATCTTCTTCAGTACGTCCATAAGCTCCATTATCAATTCCTAATAATAAGACATTAATCGGTTTTGCATTTTTTATAATCTCATTTGCTTCTTGTTCAGTACGATTTCCAACACCTTGAGTAATTAAATTAATTGTATGATTGATTTTACTCGCATAATAAGTCCCTACTATGGCAATAATAGCAAAAAGAAAAATTAAAATAAAGGTAATTCGCCCTTTACGTTTTTTCTTTTGTTGACGTCTGCGACTTAATCTACTCCATTCGTTAGTTTCGTTCATATTATCTCTCCATTACTTCTTTTAAGGTTTTGGGTCAGTCGAGGGTTGTGCAGGTGCAACTACTTCTCTTGTAGTTGGTATTTCTTGCGTAGTTGGCACTTGAGTTTTCGGCAACTCTGGAACTGCAGTCACATTCGGTAACTCAGTTACAGGTGCTTCTGTTGTGTTTATAGTAGTAGGATTTTGTTTCGTAGGAGAAACTGTTGTCTCCTTCTCATTTGGTCTAATTGGAGTAACATTTGGCTCTACATATGTTTCACCTTGTTCTTCTACATCCGTATTTCTTTGTGGAGTATTTTGTTCAATATTGACTGAAGATTGAACTTCTTTTGTTTCAATATGTTTTAATACATCTATCGTTTCTAAGTCCAAAGATTTACGTAAAACATTAGAGATTCGCAATTTTTCTTGTTCTGGGATAACAAAATAATAAACACCATTTATCATTGCTCCATTTCCACTAATCGTATGAGAGTCAAAATGTTGCAATGCTTCTTTATGTGTTTGAGCTACTTGAAACAATTTTTCAACTGTAAAATTAGTTTTAACAGAGTTTTCGAGAGTTTGAAGAATCTCTTCATATTTCGTAATTGAATTTAAAGACAATAATTTTTCAACCAATTTCTGTATAATATATTGTTGACGTTTTTGACGACCAATATCGCCTTCTGGATCATCATATCGCATACGAGAATAACGAAGTGCTGCTTCACCATCTACATGGCGAATGACACCTTCCTCAAAATATTCTTCTTCATAAGTAAACGTAAGATTTGGAGTGATTTGTAATCCTCCAACAGCATCGACAAGTCCAATTAATCCATTCATATCAACAGTTACATAATAATCAATAGGTACATTCAACATGTTTTGTACACTATTAATAGAAAACTGTTCTTTCCCAAAAGCATATGCATGGTTTAATTTGTCAAAAGTTCCATAGCCAATAATTTCTGTATAAGAGTCACGTGGAATACTAACCATTGTTGTTTTCTTCTGTTTTGGATTAATTGTCACTAACAACATAGTATCAGCACGACCTACTTCAGTGTCACGTCCATATGCTCCATTATCGATTCCCAGAAGAAGTACAGAAATACTATCCATATCCGTAACTTCCTTTTCACGAAGTTGTACGGTTTCTACTTTTTTATGAATCGCATCCTCTGTTTTAGAAATTCTACTTAAGATAAATACAGTTCCTGCAACAAGTATAGAAAATAGAGCAAAAAATGTAGCAAAAATCATTTTTCTTCTTTTTCTATTTTTTCTTTGTTTTTTTCTATTTGATAATTTTTCTTCACTGACTCTCATAAACATACACTCCAATAATTATTACAATTAGTTTATTATATCATAAATCCAATAAAACGAATGATTTTTTATAGATTTTTTAACTTATCGTCATTCAGAAAATAATTTTTTTTAAAATCAAATCCAAATATCCAACCTTTAATTGTTCCAATGCCATATGCAAAATGAATTGAAATCATAATGAAAGGAATTAATAACAAAGTTGAATTAAATCTCTGCCTAGAAATTTCAAAAGCAGACAACCCAAAAACAGCAATTAAATATAACGAAAATATCGTTATTAAAGGAATAAAACTAACACCTGTTAGCATCATTAAAACTAGTAGTAAAGAAACAAATATTCCCGGTGCAAAATGAAATATTGACAAACATTCTCGACAAACATGCGAAGTCAATCCAATCCAATAGCCGTTTGCAAATTTTTGTTGAATCATCTTTGTCAATGTTGGACGAATATATTGAAAAGACTCGATTGAAGTGTCGTACCAAATTTTAAATCCATTTTTACGAATACGGTAGTGATATTCGTTATCTTCTGTACGCGTTAATTTCTCGTCAAAATAACCGACGGTATCGACTACATCACGATGATACATTCCTTGAAAAACAGAATCAACGTAACGACTGGTATCCCCTTTTCTGTAGTTAGCAATACTGCTTCCAAGTGCAGATTCTTCAACAATATGTAATGTTTTTGAAAAATTATCTTCCGCTTGGACAATCGTTGGTCTTTTGCCTCCACAAACTTTTTGCCCTGATTCAATCACTTTGACATTGGCTTCAATAAAGTTTATAGGAATTTGTGAGTGTGCATCTACTTTTAAGAAACACTCTCCCTCTGAATTTTTAAATCCTAAGTTCAATCCGGTATTCAGTGTTTTTCTTGGATTATCAAGAATCTTCACCCCATAAAATAAGTGCTCGTTTTCATTTTTAAATTGATCCATTAAGGTACGAGTATTGTCTGTAGACATCGCATTTACTAACACTACTTCAATATTTTTTAATGGATACGTTTGTTTTGTTAAACTGTCAAAAATTTCAGATAAGTAATCTTGCTCATTATAAGCACTAATATTTACGGAAACTAACATTTTTCCACCTCTTTGTATATGATAAAAGGATTGAGATAACTATCCCAATCCTTTATATTTTATTTCTTTTTATTCGCAATATCAATCAATTCATCGTGTAATTCTTGTTCAGAATAACTTTCAAAATTTTCAATGAAATTATACACACGATTAATCTTAGAATTATCCGCAATTCCGATGTGAATCTTTGGAAAGACTTGTTTTGGATTTACTTCACCTTCGTTTAGTAACTCTTCATACATCTTCTCTCCTGGTCGTAATCCTGTAAACTTAATTTCAATATCTCCTTCATTGAACCCTGAAAGACGAATTAAGTTTTTTGCTAAGTCCACAATCTTCACTGGTTGTCCCATATCTAATACGAAGATTTCTCCACCACGAGCGAGCGAACCTGCTTGAATCACTAATTGAGCTGCTTCTGGAATAGTCATAAAGTAACGAACAATTTCCGGATGCGTTACTGTAATTGGTCCACCTTCAGAAATTTGCTTCTTGAAGAGCGGAATTACTGAACCACGAGACCCTAACACATTCCCGAAACGAACCGCTACAAATTTAGTATATTCACTACGTGTTGCCATGTCTTGAACAATCATTTCACATAAACGTTTCGTAGCTCCCATGATATTTGGTGGGTTAACGGCCTTGTCTGTTGAAACCATTACGAATGCTTTCACTCGTGAATGACTTGCTGCTTCAGCTACATTTCTAGTCCCAAGAATGTTATTTTTAACTGCTTCACGAGGGTTAATTTCCATTAACGGGACGTGTTTATGAGCTGCTGCATGGTAAACCACATCAGGTTTGTATTTATCCATCACTTCAAAGATTCGTTTACGATCTTGCACATCAGCAATCACTGGTGTAATCGTGAAGTGTTGGGAGTATTTTCCAACTAATTCCATATTTAATTGATAAATACTATTTTCACCATGTCCTAAAATAATGATTTCTTTTGGTTTGAATTTTGCTACTTGACGGCAAATTTCTGAACCAATCGATCCACCAGCACCCGTTACAAGAATCTTCTTACCACGAAGTTGCTTTTCAATCATCGTTTGATCCAATTGAACAGGATCACGACCTAATAAGTCTTCAATTTCAACATTTCTTAGTTGTTGTACGTGTAAGTTCCCACTCATCACATCATCAATGTTAGGTAATATCACACATTCCGCACCTGTTTTACGAGCGACATCATACACTTCATTTAATTTCTTAATTGGAAGAGATGGCATCGCAATAACAACTTTAGTAATCCCCATCGTATCAACAATACGTTCGATATCTTTGATAGCCCCTAAAATACGAACTCCGTAAATATCTTTGCGTAATTTATCTGGGTCATCATCCACAAAGGCGATTGGGTCCATACGCATTGCAGGGTGCATCAACATTTGACGAACTAATAACGTTCCGGCTGCACCAGCTCCAACGATTAACGTTGGTTTTGCATTTTCCATCACTGTGCTATCCGCAAAAAATTCACGGAATACACGCATCGATAATCGAACTCCGCCAATGGAAATTACCAGTAATAACCAGCAAACAATTAGAAATTGCCATGTTACTTTCGTATCGAAGAAGGCTAATCCTGAAATAGTCGAAACAATCACTGTTGCCGACACACATTTTACAACTGTAATTACTTCATAGACACTTGCATATTCCCAATCTCTCCAATAAAGATTAAAGAAATAAGAAAAAACATAATAGGCTACTAAAGATAAAATCGCTGTAATGGTTAACCCATGAATATTACGGATTAATCCTTCTGTTACTAATCGAAACCCAAGAAATACTGAACCGACAACAAGTAGCGAGTCAACGATGAATAATAATAAAATCCTTAATCGATTATTCATTTTATTCTCCTCTCTAGTCTATCCAAGCTCTTCTTGAATCACTTCTAAGTAGTTTTGAATAATATAATCAACATCTTCATCACTTAATAAGCCGTGTAGTGGTAATGTCACTTCATTTTCGAAGAAGCTATAAGCATTTGGATAATCTTCCATGCGGAATCCCATATTTTGGTAAGCCGTTAATAGTGGAAGTGGCTTGTAGTGAACATTACATGAAATTCCACGTTCAGCCATTTTAATAATAATTTCGCCACGTTGATTATAGGAAGCACCTTTAATACGAGTGATATATAAATGCCGTGAAGACTGATAGTTTTCACCTTCGTGCTGTAATACTTGAATACGTGAATCAACTGCTAATCCGGCATCTAATCGTCGAACAATTTCTTTTCTACGCTCTAGTAATTGAGGGTAACGTTCTAATTGACCTAATCCAATAGCCGCCATCACATCAGCCATATTGCATTTATATCCTGGAATGACAATGTCATATTCCCAAGAACCTGGTTTAATTTTTGCTAAAGCATCTTTCGTTTGGCCATGTAATGAATATACTTGGAATTCCTTGTACATTGCTTCTGAATCCAACTCATTCGCTGGATTCCAAGTAATACATCCACCCTCAGCTGTTGTTAAATTTTTAACTGCATGGAAAGAGAATGATGCAAAGTCTGCTAATTGAGCTACGGAAACACCATCACGAGTTGTTCCAATCGCATGTGCACAGTCTGAAACGACAACAATACGATTGAAGTGACGTTGTAAGTTTGTCTTTGGCTTAAACAAGTTTCGTTTAGATTCAACCACTTCAAAAATACGACGATAATCACATGGGACACCTGCTAATTCTACAGGAATAACCACTTTTGTATTTTCAGTAATTGCTTCTGCAAGAGCATCATAATTCATTTCAAAATGATCTTCTTGAATATCCACCATTACTGGTGTTGCCCCAACGTGTTCAATAACGCTACAAGAAGCTGTATACGTAAATGCTGGAACAATCACTTCATCTCCAGGTCCAACGCCTAGTACACGTAACGCTAATTCTAAAGCAGCTGTTGCTGAGTTTAAGCACACTACTTTTTCTGTTCCCATATACTCTGCTAATTGACGTTCAAATTCTTTGGTTTTTGGGCCTGTTGTAATCCAACCAGACTTTAATACCTCGATAACATTATTAATTTCCTTTTCTGAAATATCAGGCGGTGAAAATGGAATATTTCTAACTTTCATGTTGTTCCCTCCAAGTTATTTTAAAACAGCAATCACAGTTTTTACCATAATTGCGATATCATTTTTTAAACTACATTCACTTAAATAATCAATATTGTATTGCATTTTTTCAGGTAAGATATGTTGGATGTATGCTTCATCCACACTCAACCCTTGCTCAGTCCACTTTGCAATTTTTTCAGCTTCATGTCTAAATTCAATGGCAGCCATTGAGGTAACTCCTGCCGGAAGCAAGAGCGTTGTTTGCATTTCTGGAGTATAAGCATCTACATATTTTTGAACTTCAGGTCTAGCTCCTACAAAAGACATATCTCCAATTAATACATTCAGTAGCTGAGCTACTTCATCAAGACGATAATTACGAACACGATGTCCAACCTTTGTAATACGTGGATCGTGGTCTTGTGTGACAAGCGGCCCTACTTTATCTGCATTAAGCACCATCGTCCTGAATTTAAAAATTTTAAATATCCGCCCATTTGTCGTAACGCGTTCCTGTCTATAAAACACAGGTCCACCATCTTCTAATTTGATTGCAATTGCAATGACTATAAATACAATTGATAAAGGGATAAGTAGGAACAATGAAACTACAATATCAAAAATTCGTTTTGAAATCAGATAGCCTTTTCGCTGTTGAATCTCCTTCTGTGTTTTAATTACGAGTTCATTTCGCATAAATTCTGGCAATGAAATATTCTCGTCCATAAAATCTCCTTTCATGCCTAGTTGACCTTTTCCATTATACCATATTTTCTTAAATTGCGGTAAATTTCTCTGTAAATCTAAAAATTATTTTTAGAAAAAAACAAACCAATCTAACAAGCTTGTTAAATTGGTCTATCATTCTTTTCTTTATTCACTATTGAATAACATTTGTATCCAATAAAGACTTCCAAATTCCAAGAGCCAAATCGTCTTTTGAGCACTCTGGAAGCTGGATTTGTTTTCCACTTTTTGTAATAATGGTTACTTCATGTTTATCTGCATTAAAGCCTATTAGTGAACTAGAAACATCGTTTGCAATAATTGCATCGGCTTTTTTCTTTTCTAATTTAACTTTAGCATATTCAAGTACTTTTTGAGTTTCTGCCGCAAAACCAATCACAACTTGTCCTTCTTTTTTCGAATGAGCTAGCCCCTTTAAAATATCTGGATTTTCTGCCAAATCTAGTTTTAATCCTAATTCATTGTGTTGCTTTTTAATTTTTTGTTCTGAACAATTGGCAACATAGTAATCAGAAACAGCTGCTACCATCACGGCTACATCCGTTGTTGGAAAATGAGAAGTGACTACCTCTTCCATTTCGCGAGCTGATTCTACATACGTTACCTCTACTCCAAACGGAAGTTTCAATTGTTTTGTCGTTGATACTAATTGTACCTTAGCCCCTAGAATCGATGCAGCTTTTGCGAGTGCATACCCCATCTTTCCAGAAGAGTCATTTGAAATATAGCGAACTGGATCAATTCTTTCTTTTGTTCCGCCTGCAGTGATTAATACTGACTTTCCTTTCAAAGGAGACTTACTTGTTCTTCTGCTTTCCAGAAAAGTAATTTGTTCAAAAATTTCTTCAGGTTCTGGTAAGCGTCCTTTTCCGTTATATCCTTCTGCTAAAAATCCAGAAGCTGGTTCAATGACTACTTTCCCATCTGCTTTAAGCTGTGTCACATTACGGACAGTTGCAGGATTTTCCCACATATGCTCATTCATTGCAGGAGCGATATAAATCGGAGCCGTTGTTGCTAGTAAAGTACTTGTAACGAAATTATCAGCAATTCCATTTGCCATTTTGGCAATAGTATTAGCTGTTGCAGGAACTACCACCGCCACATCTGTGTGATCCGCCAAATGAATATGTTGCACCTTGTTCGCTTCATCTTCTTCAAAGGTATCTAAATAAACTTTATTTTTGGTTAGTACTTGAAAAGTTAGAGGTGTAATAAACTCACATGCGCTTTTTGTCATCGCAACGGAAACTTCTGCCCCTTCTTTTACAAACAAACGGACAAGTTTAGCCACTTTATACGCTGCAATTCCACCAGTGATCAAGACAGTTACTCTCTTATTTTTCCACATACACTATCCTCTTTTCTTAGAAACCAATAGTAAAACAGATGCAATAATCGGTGTCATAATAGAAGCCGCTATTGCTTCTGCAATTCCATTTGACATTACAATCCCCATGAGAATCAGTGGTAATTCAGCTACTGTTTTTCCTGTTAATTCTGCATATTGTCCTGCCATCAGTAGATAAATCAAACCTAAAACCAAAATTGTATTCATCAAGCTCCCTAAAAAACCTGATAAAGCCATTCTTAATTTGTCAGAAGTAATTGTTTTATTTGTTTTATGATAAAACAAGGCAATGAGTCCTCCCATTAACAACCTTGGAAGTATTGAAATGAAAGGATTTGTAAATATCATAAAAGTTATTGCACTTCCTGAAGTAAATGCCCGTAAAAAAGAACTGAATCCCCACGAGAATCCAAGAAGAAAACCTGCTTTAGGCCCTAAAACAATTCCTCCAACAATAACGGTAATATGGATAATGGTAATATCCAAAATAAATAAGGGTAAGTTCCCTAAAAATGGTACAAAACTTTGCAAAATAATAATGGCAATAAACATCGCACTTAATACCATTTGAAAAGTTTTTTCTCTTTTCATATTGTCACCTCTAGTCTTAATGATTGTATTATACTAAGCTTTCTACTCCCAATCAACGCAAAAAAACTGAAAATAGCTTCAAAATTCATATTATTTCAGCTATTTTCAGTTTTTTTAAAATGCATTATATATAAAATCATTGACAGAAGTAAAATCCGTAAAAATACTGTATAACAAAATAGACCTAATGATAACAAAAAAAATAATTGTTCAACTAAACAGATTATCCAATTTTTGAACCCATTTTTCAATTCTTTTTTTCATTGAAAGGACCCCTTATAACCCCTATCTTTATTTTCTACTTGCAAAGTATATCACATTCCCGTGCCGATAAATATACTCTTAAAAGACTTTTAATAGATTTATTACCTTTTTATAGAATAAGTTCAATATAAAAAACACCTGAGGTTTCCCTCAGATGTTCAGGCTATCTATTTATTAGATTTTTGATAAAGCTTCTTCAACTAATGCTTCAACTTCTTGAACAGTTGCACATTCGTTAATGGCTTTAGCTGCTAATGCTTGCATTTCACTTAATGTTAATTTAGAAATCAAGCTACGTGTTTTTAGAACACTTGATGCAGACATTGAGAACTCGTCTAATCCAAGACCTACTAATAGAGGCACAGCTGTTTGATCCCCAGCCATTTCTCCACACATTCCAGCCCATTTGCCTTCTTTGTGTGCTGAATCAATAACGTGTTTGATTAACGTTAAGATTGATGGGTTATATGGTTGGTATAAGTATGAAACGCGTTCGTTCATACGGTCAGCAGCCATTGTGTATTGGATTAAGTCGTTCGTTCCGATACTGAAAAAGTCCACTTCTTTAGCGAATTGGTGAGCTAAAACTGCTGCTGCAGGAATTTCAATCATGATACCCACTTGGATATCATCGCTGACTGCAACACCTTCTGCGATTAATTTAGCTTTTTCTTCTTCTAATAATGCTTTAGCACCACGGAAATCATTTAATGTGGCAATCATTGGGAACATGATACGTAATTTACCGTATACAGAAGCACGTAATAACGCACGTAATTGTGTACGGAACATTTCAGGTTCGTTTAATGAAATACGAATTGCACGATATCCTAAGAATGGGTTCATTTCGTGTGGTAATGGTAAGTATGGTAACTCTTTATCCCCACCGATATCCATTGTACGAACGACAACAGGTTTTCCATTCATGCCTTCTAAAACAGCTTTGTAAGCTTCAAATTGATCTTCTTCTGTTGGCATTTCGTGAGAATCCATATATAAGAATTCTGTACGGTATAAACCAACACCTTCTGCACCATTGTTTACAACACCTTCTAAGTCTTTTGGTGTACCAATGTTTGCAGCCAATTCAACTTGATGGCCATCTTTAGTGTAAGTTTTTGAATCTTTTAATTTTTCCCATTCAGCTTGTTGAGCCGCAAATGCTTCCGCTTTAGCACGGTATTCAGCAACCACTTCTTCAGATGGGTTAAGGAATACATCTCCTGATAAACCATCCACGATAATGATATCTCCGTCTTTAGCAATTGAAGTCACTTCTTTAGTACCAACGATTGCTGGAATTTCTAAAGAACGCGCCATAATCGCTGAGTGAGAAGTACGTCCACCAATATCAGTAACGAAAGCTTTAACGTATTGGCGATTTAATTGAGCTGTATCGCTCGGTGTTAAATCGGCAGCTACGATAATCACTTCATCTTTGATAGTTGCTGGGCTAGGAATTTTAACGCCTAAAAGGTGAGCTAAGACACGTTTAGATACGTCACGAATGTCCGCAGCACGTTCTTGCATATAAGGGTTATCTTCCATTCCTGCAAAAATAGAAATAAACATATCTGTTACTTCTTTTAATGCAGATTCCGCATTCACTTTGTTAGATGTAATGCTATCTTTTACTTGTCCAATTAATTCTGGATCGCTTAAAACCATTAAGTGAGCATCGAATACTTGTGCTTCTTCTTCACCCAAGTTTTTTAAAGCTGTTTCCTTGATTAATTCGACATCTTTGATTGACGCTGCTAATGCATCATCCAAGCGTGAAACTTCTTTTTCTGAATCTTCTACAGTCACTTTTGTCACTGTTAAATCTGGTTCAGTCAAAGTATATACTTTGGCAATTGCAATACCATCACTAGCAGCAATCCCTTGTAATGTTGGTTTCATATTATTCAGCTAATCCTTCTTTTTTCATTGTTTCGTCAATTCCTGCTAATGCTTCTGCTTCGTCAGCACCTTCAGCAGTAATCACTACGTCAGCACCTTGGCCAACACCTAATGACATAACGCCCATGATTGATTTTAAGTTAACAGATTTTCCTTTGTATTCTAATTGGATATCTGAACTATATTTGCTTGCTGTTTGAACTAATAAAGTTGCTGGGCGAGCGTGGATTCCTGTTTCTGCGATTACATGATATTCTTTCTTTTCCATATTGAAAGTCTCCTTTGAAAGTAAATTTTGTTTTAAGAAATGTACATTCGAGAGCATGTAGTCCTCAAAAATACAACCCTTTCATTTAATAAGGTTACCATTTTTTTTCGATTTTAACAACTATTTCAATATATTTTTTAAAAGCACTTTCATCTTACTGAGAGCAAGCTATTCATCCTTTTTCAAAAAAATTAAATTTTCAAAAAAAGAGAGATGAAATAATATTAAAAACGCTGTATAATAATATTAATATTCGACATAAATAAAGGAGGCTGTGTCTAAAATGAAACTTATCGATATTACTAATTCTCACTCTCAACTTGTCAATGAACAGTTAGCTAACACGGATGCTTTCTATATCAAAATATACTCTCTTGGCCAAACAACTGTTTTCTATGCTGACGCTGCCACTCACCGTGATATTGTCATCTTAAATAAAAAAAGACGCATTAAAGATGTTGAAATTGAATTTGTCGTTCATCGTTTGTTCCATATGGAACCTGACGGCCTTGATATTATCCATGCAGATAACTTTGTTGAAATTAGTATCCCTGTGGAGAAAAAACGACCCTCATTTAATTAATGAAAGCAATCAAAAACCGCTAATGAAGCAATTTCATTAGCGGTACTCTTTTTTATATTGAGCCGAAAAAGACCATATATGGTCTTTTATGCTGATTTAGATTCCAACCATGTCTAAATAGAGGCGATGTGAATAACTATCTGTCATCCCTGAGATAAAGTCTGTTGCTAAAAGAAGACGTAAGTATAATTTTTCTACTTCACTCTTTCCTTTAGCAAAATAATGATACGAGCGTCTCTGACTTTCAGAAATGATACCAATCTTCTTCAATTCTACATAGTCTAATTGGCGATTTGTGTCATACGCAACTAAAGAAGGCACGAAACTATCTAATAAATAGGTCAACGTCGTATAGCCTGCAATTTCTAGTCTCAAAATCCCTTTATGATCATAAATTTGTTCTTCAGAAAGTTTTCGAAGGATGAAATATAAATCTTCAGCCCAAGAATTTTTGAATAAATCTTGGTTAAACGTTCCTTCCATAATTTCATCATAATGATTCACAAAATTATGACGTGCTCCATCGATTAATTTATCTCGTAAATCCACAAAGAAACGATTCACACTGAAAACTTCTTCATCGATAGTCGTTAATATTTCACGAGTATGAACGGAATGTGGTGCGTTATATGCATCATTACTCAAATTAGCTAGTAGAAATTCTCGCACATCTCTAAAAGAAATCACGCCTTTCCCAATCGCATCTTCCATATCTGCAACCAAATATGCAATGTCATCTGCTGCTTCTAAAATAAAGGTCAGTGGATGTCGATTAGTGCCTGTTCCCGTAATTTCCGTCACTGTTTTAAACGCATCTTCTTCTGAATAGAAATACCCAACTTTCTTAGAAGTTATTTCCTTTGTTTTTTTATAAGAAGAGGGGTAAGTATATTTTAAAATCGTATTTAAAGTAGCCACTGTTAAATCCAAACCTTCAAATTTTCCTTTGAAATCATGAAGTTTCGAAACAATACGTAGGGATTGAGCATTCCCTTCAAAACGATAAAAATCATTTACATATGGACTTGATAAAAACTCATCCGCAACATCACTTCGTTCTCTCAAGATATTAGGAAGATTTTTCTTAAACCATTGACGGATAATATCTTCTCCAAAATGTCCGTACGGAGGGTTTCCTAAATCATGAACTAAACTCGCACATTCAACAATTTTCAAGACATCTTCTTGTCTATCAATCATTTCTTGACGACTGCTATCAGGTTGCTTTTTAACTTCTTCCTGTAAAAGAATCACAATTTCTTTAGCCAAGGACCTCGCCACCATAGCAACTTCTAATGAGTGCGTCAGTCTCGTATGGATAAAATCAAGTCTTTCTAAAGGAAATACTTGCGTTTTATCTTGCAAACGTCTAAAAGCCGGACTCGTTACAATGCGCTTGTAATCATCATCAAATTCATTGCGATGAGTTGCTTTTTTCCCAGAAATACGTTTTGTTGATAATAATTTAGACCATTCCATACATCATACCCCTTCCGTTACCTTTCACCATTATACCAAAAGTTCGTCCGCCTTTGGAATTTTGCGCATTTGGTTGAGATAAACTGTGATACAAATTATGAATGAAATAAAATCTGAAACAGGTCCTGAGAAAATAAGTCCATCGACTCCGAACAATGTTGAAAGGAGTAGCATCACTGGAAGGAGAACAAATAATTGACGTGTAAGAGATAAAATCGCCCCTAATTTCGCTTTTCCAATCGCTGGGAAAAATGTTGTCACAATAATGGTTATCCCATTAATGAAAGTGAAGAATAAGTAAGCACGCGCATATCGAACGCCAAATTCATAGTAGAGAGCGTCCCCGCTACCAAACATTTGAATGAGTTGGAGTGGGAAAACTTCGAATAGTATCCATAGTATTGTCGATAAAATCAAAGTCACTTTTAATAGCAAGTTCATTGTTTCATGGACACGTGAATATTTCTTTGCACCATAGTTAAATCCTAAAATCGGTTGTGCTCCTTGATTTAACCCGATCACAACAGCAATGAAAATAACGAAAATTTTACTTACAACACCCCCGACTGCAATCGGAATATCACTACCGTAAACTGATTGTGCACCATACGTACGAAGTAAGTTGTTCGATGTGATTTGGACGATGGTCGCAGATATTTGGAAGATGAACGATGTTAACCCAAGGGACGCAATGACTTTTACATCTTCAAAGGATAATTTAAAATCGCTTTTCTCAAAATGAACCGATCTAAACCGTGGAATGTACGCCACTAATACGAGTGCTGAGACAATTTGACTGATGACCGTTGCCCAGGCAGCTCCAGCAATCCCCATATTAAATCCAAAAATAAATAAAGGATCTAACACTGTATTTAACAACGCTCCTATAATAATCGCCATCATCGAATAAGTAGCTCTACCATCTGCACGAACGAGTGGATTAAACCCAATTGAAAACATAAAGAATGGAATCCCGAGCGCTGTAATGCCAGCATATTCACTGGCATACCCTAAAATTTGATCGGTTGCACCAAATAAATTCAGTAAAGGTTGCAAGAACAAGAGTACAATGCTCATAATCATTAATCCAGCTGTTAAAAGTAACACAACTGCCGTTCCTGTCACTTCACGCGCATGTTTATCTTCCTTTCGTCCTAGCGCCAAGTTAAAGTTCGAAGCTGCACCAATTCCTACCATTAATCCAATCGCCATACAGATTGTCGTAATTGGAAAAGCAATATTTGTAGCCGCATTCCCTAAATACCCTACCCCTTGTCCAATAAATACTTGGTCAACGATATTATAGAGGGCGTTTACCACATTCGCGACAATCGCAGGAATCGCCATTTTCCGAACCAATGTAGTAATTTTTTCAACCCCTAACGGATTTTGTTTTTCTTCAACTACCATTCAAACTCTCCTTTTCAATCAGTTATATATACGCATAAAAAAAGTCCCTCCACACGCGGAGAGATCTACCAATACATTTATCTTAACTTTGCAACCTAAATTTGTCAAACATCCACTCCCGCTATTTCGGTTTCAGAAACTCCAGCGGACACTCCATAAAAAAGCAGCAACGGACGCTACATAAAATAAGCACTCACGGACGCTCCAATTTTAGCGATAACTAATTTTTCGCAAGACTCGTCTTTTTTATCCGCATTTTGATTTATGGCGGTTTAAGAAGCAGCGTTCACTTTATAAAATATACGAATAAAATTTTTAAACGCGTTCTGAAGAATCATGCGGATGTTTTCATAAAAGTAGTAATGGGGAATGATATCAAAACGAATTAGCGGGAGTTAGGAATTTATTCCTTACTCCTGCTTTTGAGGCTTTGTAGGTGAGAGACCTAAGGCTCGAACCGGTATCCCATTACAACTTTTATGAAAACATCCGCATTGATTCGAAAGAACGAGACCACTATAAAAAGACAAATCCCTTATATTTTATTAAGTAGCGATCAGATTCTTCTTAAACCATCCAGCCATAAATCAAAACCTTCGGTTTTATATTTATATTTAAGCACAAAAAAGACTCGTATTGCTACGAGCCTTTGAAAAATTAGTCTTCAAGCGGACGAGAGAAGTTTGCAATCTCACGTTGTACTAACTCTAGATATGCTTCTACAGTCATTGATTTAGTTTCTTTAGAACCATAACGACGAACTGTTACTGTACCTTCTTCAACCTCTTTGTCCCCAATTACTAATTGATAAGGAATCTTTTGAGTTTGAGATGCACGAATCTTGTAACCCATCTTCTCATTACGATCGTCTAATTCAACACGTAATCCTAAACGAGCCATTTTTTCTTTTAACTCACGTGCAGCATCATAATGATGTTCCACACTTACAGGAATGATTGTTGCTTGAACTGGAGCTAACCATGTCGGGAACGCTCCTTTATATTCTTCGATTAAGTACGCTACGAAACGTTCTGCAGTTGAAACAACCCCACGATGGATAACCACTGGACGGTGAGTGTTATCTCCATCTTCCCCAACATAGGTTAAGTCGAAGCGTTCTGGTAATAAGAAGTCTAATTGGATTGTAGACATTGTCTCTTCTAATCCCATTGCTGTACGGAATTGAATATCTAATTTAGGACCGTAGAATGCTGCTTCGCCGATAGCTTCGAAGTATTCTAATCCCATTTCATCCATTGCTTCTTTTAACATTGTTTCTGCTTTGTTCCACATTTCATCATCATCGAAGTATTTATGTTTATCTTCAGGATCACGATAGCTTAAACGGAAACGGTAGTCTTTAACGTTGAAGTCACTATATACTTCGCGTATTAAGTCTAAGATACGTTTGAATTCGTCTTTAATTTGGTCTGGACGAACGAATGTATGTCCATCGTTAAGAGTCATTTCACGTACACGTTGTAAACCGGATAGTGCACCTGATTTTTCATAACGGTGCATCATTCCTAATTCAGCAATACGAATTGGTAATTCACGGTAGCTGTGGATGTGGTTTTTATAAACCATCATGTGGTGAGGACAGTTCATTGGACGTAATACTAATAATTCGCCATCACCCATGTCCATTGGTGGGAACATATCTTCTTGATAGTGAGCCCAGTGACCTGAAGTTTTGTAAAGACCTACATCAGCCATAACTGGAGTGTACACGTGTTGGTATCCAAGGCTGATTTCTTTATCCACAATGTAACGTTCAATTGTTCGACGGATTGTAGCCCCTTTTGGTAACCAGAATGGTAATCCTGAACCAACTTCTTGGCTAATCATAAATAAGTCTAATTCTTTCCCTAGTTTACGGTGATCACGTTCTTTGGCTTCTTCACGCATCTTCAAGAATTCTTTTAAGTCTGCTTTATCGAAGAATGCTGTACCGTAAACACGTTGCATCATCTTGTTGTTAGAGTCACCTCTCCAGTAAGCTCCTGCAAGTGATAATAATTTGAAGACTTGAATACGTCCTGTTGAAGGAACGTGGATACCACGACATAAGTCAACGAAATCTTCTTGTTGGTAAACAGTGATTGTTTCGCCTTCAGCTAAACCATTAATTAACTCTACTTTATAAGGGTCATTTGCGAAGATTTCTAGTGCTTCCTTACGGCTTACTTCACGGCGAACGATTGGGTAGTTTTCTTTAACGATTTTCATCATTTCAGCTTCCACTTCTGGGAGAGCATCTTCTGTTAATTGATTTGGCATATCAGTATCGTAGTAGAATCCTGTTTCAATCGCTGGTCCTACCCCAAAGTGAATTCCTGGGTATAAACGAGTTAATGCATGTGCTAATAAGTGTGCTGTTGAGTGACGTAAGATTCCTAATGCATCTTCGTGATCTGGTGTAACGATTTCGATAGAAGCATCTTCTTCGATAGCGCGATCGAAGTCTACTAATTCTCCGTTCACTTTACCTGCTAATGCTTTTTTAGCTAAGCTTTTACTAATGCTTTCTGCAACTTCTTTTACTGTAATTCCTTTTGGAAACTCTTTAACTGCACTATCCGGAAAAGTAATTTTAATCATTGACATTTTCTTCCTTCTTTCCTTTTGAAAATTCTAAACCAAACAAAAAACCCCATAGTCTGCTACTGCAAACTATGGGACGTCATTCTCTACGTGGTTCCACCCAAATTCATTTGTCTCTCATTGACAAACCTTAAACGGACTAACGCTCCGATACGCCTTACTCTACTCATTTCAAGTAAGGATTCAAAAGTGGTAAAACTATTCCGGACAAAGTGTTGCACCAACCCACTTTTCTCTAAAATGTAACCAAGAGATAGTTTCTTGTCTTTTTCATCATTTTCAAAATATTTAGTTCATTAGTATTTAACCACTAATCTATTTTATTTTCAAGCATTTTAGTTAAGATGGATTTCTGTGGTTAATACCATCTACAAAATACTCTTTTGCTAAGAAACGAATCCGTTCTATTAAACGTTTTGCTTTAAGAAGTTCTTGGTCTCCTTTGTTTGAATGCGCAAAGTGGACTTCTAATTCATCAATCGTGAAGTTCGATGTGAAAAACGTTGGTAATTCTTGCAACATACGATGCTGTAAAATCACCATCAATACTTCATCTCTAAACCATGCACTATTCATTTCGGCACCGATATCATCTAAAACTAAAATAGGTGTGTTTTTAATCGTCATTAGTTTTGATTCAACCGAATTTGTCGCAATCGCCTGTTTAATTTCCGAACTATAAGTTGGAACATTGACTAAAGTCGTTTCAATCCCATGTTCAGACAACTCATTCGCTAATGCCCCCATCATATAAGTCTTTCCAACTCCAAAAGGTCCTGCTAAGTATAAACCTTTTTGATAATGGGTATCCTCTGGTTTGTATCCTTCGATGAATTTCAATAATTCTCCAATGACCTCTTGTCGTTCTTGCGTAAGCGCCGTATCTGAGAAACGTGCTTCTGCAATATTCTTCGGCATATTAATCGAGTGAATCAATCTTTTACGTTTGCGTTCTCTTTCCTGGCGAATCGCTTCTTCTGTGCGACTATAGTTGACTAAAATAAAACCATTATGCACTTCAAGTGACGGTTCTAACCCTGGAGCTTTTACGGCTTGGTGATTTTTTCTGGCATCTCTTTCCATAATGAATTCTAACAACGCAGAGGTTCCTTTACGAACGGCTTGCGGATCTAATTCATTTTTATGACAATCTAAAAACGATTGAACTTCTTCATCAGAGAATATTTTTTCTTCGATGGCTTTTAAATTAGGAATCCTTTGATCCGCCTCTCTTTGATTTAATAATCCTTTAAAACCTTCCATTGTGGTCACCTCCATTATTGTTGTTCTTTTTGTTGACTCGTTTTTAATTTTGCAATTTGATCGGCCAAATGATTTGAAACTTGTTCTGGTTGGCTCTTACTTGGTGCAGGCGTTTGTTTTTCCTTTGACTTGGACTCTTTCGCCCACTCTGGTAATTGCTCTTGATAACCACTATTTTTTCTGTAGTTATTCTTACCCGCATTATGCAATTGCTGTTTCCGCTTAACCTCTCTTTGTAAATCACGGTTCCTTACAGCATCTATCGCCTCTTTAGCGCTTTGAATCCCTTTGGTTGCCCAGTCGTTAGCAATCGCATCTACAAAGTTCCTTGCAAGCGTCGCATGATCCAACTGAACTAGCGTATAGTGGAATAAAATATTCAACACTTCATTTGGCAGACCACTCACAGAGACAAGATCAAAAATTAATTGTCTCTCCGCTTTAGAAACATACCCTTTTTTCTGCGTCTTTATACTTGAGACAAAATCAATGGGGGATAATTCTTTTGAAGCTTGAATTAACATCCCGATTGCATCATCTTCTACCGAAGAGACTTCCTCAGGCTTTTCAGATTTTTCTTTCATTTCTTCTGTGACAGAATGATTTTCCTTCTCTCTCATTAGGTTCACTTTATTTTGAGCAGCTTCTTGACCTAGTTTCAGTAAGAATTCTTCATCAATCACTTTAGTCGATAAATCTGATGCAATCACTAGGAATTGAGCGATTTCTGATTCAGAAAAGCCATACGCTTTATACAATACATCAACGATTCTTTTGACTTCCTTTGTTAAAGAATCCAAATCAACAAATTCCGTCTTCAACAGTCCTTCAATCAAGTCCCAATCGACTTCAGATGAAAATTCCATTGGCGATTGTTGTTTTACATCCATCACCATTCTTTTTTCTTGAGAGAGATTTCTGGTATAAGACTCCATATTGTACGGAAGGCGGTACACTTCTTCAAATTGAGCGCTTGTTGAATCTCCTAAATCTCCTACATTAGTAGCTAAAAATCTCTGCTTCAGTTTTTCAAACCGATGATTTCCCACCTGATTCAATAATAAAGTGGACAGAAGCGCATCTTTAAAAAAGAGTCTTGGAGAAGTTGGCGCTATCAATTCCATCGTATAGGTTTGAGGACGAGAAGCAGTAGGTTCTTTATGATATGACTTCAAAAGTCCTATGCCTTCTAGTCTAGATTTAGCTAAATGAAAGTCTGGCATCCCTAAATTTGTCATGGATAGTAATTCAGAAATTGAAAATACTTCGCTCTGATAGGCAGATGGAGATAATTCACCGTATAAAGTAGCATACAAAAGTGTGGCTTCTTTTCCAATAAACGGAGCATATAATTGCATTAAAAATTGTATTTCTCTTTCAGTAATCCAAACGGGTTGAATGACTAAAATTCCGTCCATTGGTTTATATTTGGACCACGGAAATTCTTTTGACTGCATTCCTTCAATTCCTTTCTTTAATCTTTATTGTCCATTTCAAAAGACATACGTTCTAATTCTTTTAAGAACATTTTTCGGTCTGTAAACTGACGGTACACGCTGGCAAAACGAATATAAGCAATATCGTCAATTTTAGATAAATGATCCATGACCATTTCCCCAATTAAAGTGCTGGATACTTCATTTTCCCCTTCTTGGTTAATCGAACGTTCAATTTCATTAACAATGGTTTCTAACTGTCCCAACGAAACAGGACGTTTTTCAGCTGAACGAACTAATCCATTTAATAATTTTTCACGACTAAATTCTTCACGATTGCCATTTCTTTTGATGACGAGTAATGGTGCTTTTTCTAAACGTTCAAAAGTCGTAAAGCGGTAGCCACATTCTTCACACTCTCTTCTTCTACGAATCGAACGTCCATCATCTGCTGGACGACTATCTACTACACGAGAACCATTATTTTTACATTTTGGACATTGCATAAAAAACACCTCTCCTTATTGTGCTTATTCGATTAATTATATCATTTTTGTCGGAAATTTTCGAGTAGCCACTGATGAACTCTAGCTTCTAATTCTTCAATGGACCCTTCATTAGTCCAAACAATATCCGCCTTTTGAACCTTTTCTTCTAAAGTCATTTGAGATTCTATTCTCTTTAGAGCTTCCTCTTTAGATAATCCATTGCGATTTTTTAGGCGTTGAATCTGAGTTTCCACTGAAACAGCCACTACGATTATGTCATCACAGAGAGTCTCATAATGCATCTCAAATAACAGCGGGATATCTAGAATAATGAGCGGGTGGTTTTGTTTTTTTGCCTCTTGTATTTGAAGTTCAATTTCCGTTCTAATCAGAGGTTGAAGCAAGTCGTTGACCTCCTTCAAAACAGAAGCATCACTGAACATTTTTCTGCCTAATTGCGTTCTGTCTAATGAACCATCGTCTAGTAAAATAGAGTTCCCGAATCGTTTTGTAAGAGATATCAGTCCTACTGAATCTTTTTCAACAACTTTTCTTGCGACGACATCTGCATCGATAATCGGAACGCCAACTTTTTTAAATATATTCGAAACGGTTGATTTCCCACTAGCAATCCCACCTGTTAATCCGATTACTCTCATCTTTTCCCTCCAATAGTTCTTGTAAAACCTATGTTAGTTCAAAACGGCCATTGTCGCAAGTTCTTTTCACGTCAAAACTTGAAAAGATACAAAAAACCGCACCCTCGCTTGGAGAATGCGGTATGTCTATTATAGACGTTCGTTTAATTCTTTTGCTAAGTCTTCGAATCCTGGTTTTCCAAGTAAAGCAAACATGTTTTTCTTGTATGCTTCTACCCCTGGTTGGTCAAATGGATTTACACCATTTAAGTAACCAGAAATTCCAACTGCGATTTCGAAGAAGTAGATTAAATGTCCTAATGTGTAAGCTGACATATCAGGAATGTTCACTACAAAGTTTGGAACTTGACCATCTGTATGCGCTAGTAATGTTCCTTGGAAAGCTTTTGTATTGACGAAGTCCATTGTTTTTCCTTGTAAGTATCCTAATCCATCTAAATCTTCTTCTGTTTCAGGAATTGTTACTTCTTCATTTGGTTTGCCCACTTTGATTACTGTTTCGAAGATGTTACGACGACCTTCTTGGATGTATTGTCCTAGTGAGTGTAAATCCGTTGAGAAGTTTGCACTTGAAGGATAAATTCCTTTGAAGTCTTTCCCTTCAGATTCACCAAATAATTGTTTCCACCATTCAGAGAAGTATTGTAATGTTGGTTCGTAGTTAATGAGTAACTCAGTCACTTTTCCTTTTCGGTATAACACATTACGTGCTACAGCGTATTGGTAAGCTTCGTTTTCTTTTAAGTTTGGTGAGCTATATGCCACACGTGCATCTTCAGCTCCTTGCATTAATGCATCTACATCTGCACCAGTAACTGCGATTGGAAGTAAGCCTACAGCTGTTAACACTGTAAAACGTCCACCGACATCATCAGGAATTACAAATGTTTGGTATCCTTCCACATCTGCTTCAGATTTTAATGCTCCACGAGCGCGGTCAGTTGTAGCGTAAATACGATTTACAGCTTCTTCTTTACCATATTTCTTAATTAATAAATCTTTAAATACACGGAAAGCAATCGCTGGTTCTGTAGTTGTACCAGATTTAGAAATGACGTTCACTGAGAAATCACGATCTCCAATTAAGTCGAGTAACCCTTGTAAGTAAGTTGAGCTAATGCTGTTTCCTGCAAATAATACTTGAGGAGTTTTACGTTTGTCACTTGGTAAGTAGTTATAGAAAGCGTGATTTAAGAAATCAATCGCTGCGCGAGCTCCTAAGTATGAACCACCGATACCAATCACCACTAATACTTCAGATTCTTCTTGAATCTTTTTAGCAGCTGCTTTAATACGAGCAAATTCTTCTTTGTCATAGTCGCGAGGTAAGTTAATCCAACCTGTGAAGTCGTTTCCTGCTCCTAATCCTTCTCTCAAGTCTTTATCTAATGCAGTCACAGTAGATTGCAAGTGATCGATTTCTTCTTGATTAAAGAAACCTAATGCTTTTGAATAATCAAATGAAATATGTCCCATTTGAATGCCTCCTTAAAATTTTTTATATTCGTCAAACAGATTGTTAAAAAAACGAATCTATTAACTCTTATTTTTATCTTTTACAAATTTTTCTTGAGCTTCTTCAATCCATATTGGTAGTTTCTTGGCTAAGCTAGAAAAACCAATCGATGGAGTGTAACGTTTACGATTTTTCTTAATGCGCTGTGGAAAGTCCGGTACATCTAATTTTTCAAGTGCTCGAATCGATAAACTAATCTTATTTGAGAATTCATCGACGTCAATGACTTTCGCTGTCACTTCCTGTCCTACTTTCACAAAATCATGCACATTATCCATATATCCATGCTTACACTCAGAAATATGAATCAATCCTTGCGTATCTTCGTCTAGCTCTAAGAAAACTCCGTAATTTTGTACACCTGTTACTTTTGCAGTAACAATGTCACCAATTCTAAAAGTTTTATTCATAGGACCTCCCTACGCGTTAACTTCCATGGATTCAATCACAACATCTTCAAGTGGACGATCTTGTCCATTTCTTTTAACGCCCTCAATTTTAAGAACGGTATCCATTCCTTCAACAACGCGACCAAAGACAGTATGACGATGATCTAACCATGGTGTACCACCAATTTTAGCATATTCTTCAACGATTTCTTCAGGCCAACCGCCATCTTTTAATTGTTTTAACATTTGAGCTGGTACTTGTTTTGCTGTAACGATGAAAAATTGTGATCCATTTGTATTTGGACCCGCATTTGCCATTGAAAGAGCTCCATATAAGTTAAACGCTTCTCTTGAAAACTCATCCTCAAAAGTACGGCCATAAATCGACTCGCCACCCATCCCTGTTCCAGTTGGGTCGCCCCCTTGAATCATGAAATCTTCAATAACACGGTGGAAGATTACTCCGTTATAATAGCCATTTTTAGCGTGTGTTACAAAGTTTTCTACCGTTTTAGGCGCAATTTCAGGGAATAATTCCAATTTGAAATCTCCATGATTTGTATGCACCGTTACAAGTGGATTACTTGTATTTAATTCATTTAATTGTGGAAATTGACTCATTCTTCCATCTCCTTTTACTTCATTATGATGAATTGCTCATCTAACCTCTTCTATTAAACCACAAAAGCCAAACCGGTGCAATTTAGCCTTTATACAAAACTTAAGAAAAAAATCATTTCATTCTACAAATTTCCTTAGTGATTTTGATGAATTCATGGTATAGTAGATTAGTATAAAAAAAGAAAGAGTGTAGTTGAATGACAATATTTCAGAATTATCCATTAGTCGCTTCTATTTGTTCGATTCTGTTTGCACAATTTGTTAAATTTCCTATTGCCTATTTTTCAAAGAAACCAGATGCTCATGTTTCTTTAGTAACGAGTACTGGTGGAATGCCTAGCTCTCATTCTGCAGCAGTTAGCTCTTTGATTACTGCTTTAATTATCGAATATGGATTCACTTCTCCTTTAGTAGCTATTGCCACTACTTTTGGCTTAATCGTTATGTTCGATGCGATGGCGGTAAGACGACAAAGCGGTGAACAAGGGATTTTATTACAAAAATTATACGAAGAACATTTGCGAGAAGAGTCTAGTTTTCTAAAGCATGTTGAAATTGAATCGGAAGACGATCCCATCAATATTTTCGACACAGAAGAAAATAAAAAATTAATCATTAAAAAGTATTTAGGTCACAAACCAGTAGAGGTCTTTGCCGGGGTATTAACAGGAATAATAATGGCCTTTATTTTAAGAATGTTTTATTAATCGGAGGTACAAGGTGACTCAAGAGATTGTTGATATTATTATTATCGGCGGTGGGCCTGTCGGGCTTTTCACCGCTTTTTACGCTGGTCTACGCCAAGCTTCTGTTAAAATTATAGAAAGTTTACCGGAATTAGGCGGACAACCATGGATGTTATATCCTGAAAAAAAAATCTATGACATCCCTGCTTTCCCTGAAATTCAAGCAGGAGCATTAATTGAAAACTTATTAGCACAATTAGAAAGATTCCCAAACACTCAGTACTGTTTAGAAGAAGAAGCTCTTGAATTAAACAAAACTGAGTTTGGCTATGAAGTAATCACTTCAAAACAAACCCATTTAGCAAAAACGGTGATTATCGCCTGCGGAAATGGAGCCTTTCGACCAAGAAAACTAGAAATTGATGAAGCTTTACAATATGAAGGTAAAAATTTACATTTTTTTGTCAATAACCTAGAACGCTTTAGAGACCATACTGTCGCTATCTGTGGAGGTGGAGACTCTGCTGTAGACTGGGCGCTTGCCTTGGAACCCATTGCAAAAAAAGTTTCTATTATTCATCGTCGGCCTCAGTTTCGAGCTCAAGAACATAGCGTAAAACAACTTGAAGAATCGAGCGTTGAAATGTTAACCCCTTATCTTCCTGAGCAAATAATCGGGAATGGTGAGAAAATTCAATCCGTTGTACTAAAACACGCTAAAGGCGAAGATCAAATCGAAATTCCTGTTGACGATTTCATTGTGAACTATGGCTTCTCTTCTTCTATCGGGGGCATGAAAAATTGGGGATTTGAAGTTCAAAGAAATTGTATTGTGACAAATAGCCAAATGGAAACCACACTTCCTGGTGTCTTTGCGGTTGGAGATATCGCAACATATGACGGCAAAGTAAAAATCATTGCTACTGGATTTGGTGAAGCACCCGTAGCCATTAATGCTGCGATGACGTATGTGAACCCAAATAGTCGACCAAGCACGATTCACAGTTCATCCATGTTCTAACCGTTTACAAAATTTTAAAAAACGCTCAATTCATTTGGGCGTTTTTCTTTTTTTGTGTTAAAATAAAAAGCTACTCTTTTTAAAAGGGTTTCATAATTAATAAAAAGGAGGATTTTTATGAAAAGCCCAAAAGAATTACACGAACGTTCTTTAGAATTGTTATCTGAACGTGGTGTAGACATAGAACAAATTGCTGATTTAGTTTATTTCTTACAAGAAAAATATGTTCCAGGTTTGACAAAGGAAGAATGCCTAAGTAATGTTCACAGCGTTTTAAAGAAACGTGAAGTACAAAATGCTGTCATTACAGGAATTGAAATGGATAAACTTGCTGAGGAAAAGAAATTACATCCATTATTAAACGATGTCCTATCTGAAGACGAGCCACTATATGGAGTCGATGAAATCTTAGCATTATCAATCGTGAACGTATATGGTTCTATTGGATTTACAAACTATGGTTATATCGACAAAGTAAAACCAGGAATTCTTAAAAACTTAGATGATAAATCAACTGGTAAAGTAAACATCTTCTTAGATGACTTAGTAGGAGCTATCGCAGCCGCTGCAGCAAGCCGTCTAGCACACAGCATTCCAGCAAAAGAAGAATTAGACTAATCATGCAAACATGCAAAAAGGATGAAACACAGCACTTCATCCTTTTCTATAAAAATAACGTTATACCGTATACGGTATAACGTTATTTTTTTACACTATTCTCCTAAATGAGTCCAGCAAATTATTCAACTTTCAAAGTATCCATTTTACTATATTTTAAAAGAAAAATTAGTACGCAGACTGATAATACGGAAATGAGACTTCCGACTTTCAGCCCTGGCGGATTATACGCCCAAACAATTTCATGTTCACCTCTCGTCAGTGTAACGCCCATAAACAAATCTAGTGATTTTTTCACCTCTTGTTTTTTTCCATCAACCAATACACTCCATCCAGAATGATGAGGAATCGTAAAGGTCGCAAATCCTTGATTCGAATCTGTAACTGTTACATGTGCTTTAACAGTCGAATTAGAGTAAGAATCAATCGTAATAGAATTTTCTTTTTTGGTTTGTTCTAAAGCATTTGCGAGTGTTGGAATATCCAGTTCATAAAATTTAATGTCTTGAACATTCCATTCTTTGACCTTTCCTTTTTGAAAAGAGAAATTTAAGGATGAAGCAAGATTTCCATTTCCAATTGGCCAAAGCTGATTCGAATGGAAGCGAACTTCATAAGAATAATTCGTCCCTTCAAGCATCACTTTAGATTTATTAATATTTCCTGATTGCGATACAGGGATTTGAACAAAATAAAGTTTATTTGGATTCATCGGTATCGTCCACTGTATTTGTGTCTCTTGTCCTTCATTAATCGCAGTAAACTTTTCTCCAGACTGTTCTAGATTTTTAACAATTGGTTTAGGGGTCGTGATTTCCTTGAGAGCTGAAGTGGAGTTTAATTCAATGACTTCCAATAATTGATTGAGATTCGAAACTGGAGCATTTTGATTGAAGTGAACATTTCTTGCCTTCGATTCATTGGTCAAAAAGCCTAAGGAGAAAACATAAGGATTATGATAGACTGTATATTTTTCAAATGTATCTTCTTTTAAATACAGGCCTCTCATATCAGGGAAAGCCGTTTTCTCATCTCCTGTCATCATTACTCTAGAAACACCGAGCATTGAATCGAGAATGACATTTCGATTGCTATAATTAGCGACTGATTGAGAAGTAGCCAAGCCTAATTGTCCCAACTTTTGAATCAACGAATACTCTAAGCTAGAAGTAAAGTGAGAGCCTCCATTGTAACCAAACGCAATTGGAAAATTGGCATAGGACAGACCTTTATGAATTTCCATTCGCTGAAAATCATAGCGAGATTGTCCATATTTTTCGTCAAACTTGGAGGCTAGTGTCATTTGCTCTTGTATACTATCGCGATTGACAAAATAAGGAACTCTTCTTAAGCCAATAAAGGCGTTTAATGCGAGTTCAAGCAACACAATTCCACTCAATAACTGATATCTTCTTTGAATATTAATTTTTGGAATAAAAACAATCATTAAAATGACTGTCCAGATGACGAAAGCGAGTATTTTTTGTGAGGCATCCACAATTTTTAGAGAAGTCATCACAGAAGCGACTAGGATACTCCCAAATCCGACAGATGTCACTATTACATGAGTCCAATTAAATTCGGCTTTCCATTTTATTAAGCTCTCTGAAGCAAGTACAAATAGAAACGAATTAGCAATCCAAGAATTTCTAAAATAAAATCCTACTGGTCTTTGGCCCATATGCCAAAGTTGATCTAATCCTTGAATATGAAAAGACAATATCATAGTAACTAGCACAATGGACGCTATGATTTTTTCCCTTAGGGTAATTTCCCTGCAGGCATAAAAAGAGAACAGCCCAAATAATCCTAGACTCCCTACAAATAGCTGAGGAAGTGCTTGTGGATCTCCCCATTCTTTTTCCCCGAAAGATCCTACGATAAATTTTTGACTCATTGAAACTAAGTCATTAACCGCTTTAAAGGACCATTCAAATGTATTACTAGCGCTGGCTTTACTTTCTAATAATGCACTAAAAACAGGCAACAACCAAAAAGAAGCGATCCCTACACCAATGAGAGAAAAAAGAGCTACTCGCATGATTTTTGCAAAAATTTCTTTCCATGATTTTTCTTCAGAAAAAGCGATATACATTGTGTATAGAATAATCAAAAGACACATCATATATCCTGTATAGAAATTGGTAATCAAAATCAATGCTAAAAATACCGGAAGTTTAATGGATTTCTTTCCATAAACAACATCCTCAATCCCCAAAAAGATAAAAGGTACGTACACCAAATTATCTAAAAAATTAGGATTATAATGCTGAGAAATGATAAAACCACTTAAAGCATAAGATGTACATAATCCAACAGCGAGCCAATATCGTTTCGATACAGCTTGATATTTTTTCTCTATAAAATAACCAAATACCACTCCCATAACTCCAAAACGAATTAAAGGAATGATATAACTGATGACATGAAAACTCGAGATAGGAAAAAGGACATATAATAAAGTGAACGGACTTAAACTATTAAATCCCCACACACTCGGCATTGCCCCTCCTAATGATTTTTCAAATGACCAAAATAATCCGCTAAAATCGCCATTCCAAAACATTTTATGTAATCCTATGTATAATGGAAAGTATTGCGAAAGAAAATCTCCACTATGAATAGAATTTTTTGAAAAAGGGGTCAAACCTAAACATAGGAAGACCCCAAACATCAATATAAATGGAATAAAAAATAACGAACTATACTTTAATTTCAATTTTGAAATTGTCATTACAGTCTACTCCTACTGGATTAAATCCACTTTTTATAAATTGCAACTCCGTAAATTACGATAGAAAAAACAGAAATAATTAAGCCTGCCATTAAGCCATCTGGTAAATAGGTCATCTCAATAGTATGTTCCCCAGAAATAATTGGGAAGGCTAATAAACTATCCCAAATTTTCTTAGTTCCAACTACTTTTCCATCTACCTTCACTGTCCATCCTCTATCATATGGAATACTTGTCATCATCCAAGTACTATCATCCGTAATCCTTACAGTTCCTTTAAAACTACTTTGATTCCAGTGTTCTACTTGTATGCCTTGGCGTTGTCGTTCTTCAATAACGCGATTGGCTAAAGCGCCATTCGTTCTTGCTAGACGTAAACCTGAAAGATTAAACTCTTCATTCGAATCAATTTCAATCGTTAAATCTACTGCTTTTCCAAGTGAGTTGTGAGCAATTTGAATTAATTGTGCTTGCTGGAATTTATTTTGGAAATCATAACTATTTCCATTCAGCAAAATTCTAACATTATTTTTATTCGAATGAGAAAGAATCTGAGGAATCGATACCCAATAATCTTCAGAAGACTGTGGAATTAAATGATACGTAATTTTTCCTGGTTTTGAGGAATCAATTCGTCGATACGTTTCAGGTTTTGAAGAATCAAACACTTCCATGTTTTCCAATTTCACATCATTAGCTGCTAGAATAGTTAAATAAGACTCACTAGTTTGTCCCATTGCTTGAACAATTTTATTATGATTTTGAATAGGTTGATGATTTTGAAGTTTAACCTTCGTCGTTTCATCATTCACCCCAAAAGCAATCGGTAAGATTGGACCTCCTTGATAAGTGATCGTTCTAGTTGCTTCAAACACAGGTTCTTTAGTCGTAATATCTTTTCTGGTCACCATATTTCCAAAAACATACATTTTAGAGGTATCCGGATATTCTTTCGTATATACAGGTTTTGGAGCCACTAAATATTTCACAGAGAACAAAGCATCTTGGAAAGGCGTTCCTTGATAATAAGTGGTCGCGTTAATTCCGTTATTTCCTAATCGATCAAATAAATCTCTTGTACTATTTTCTAAGTTAGAACTAAACACAGATAAACCTGGATAGTCCACCATAAATGGATCATTTTTACTTAAGTTAAATGATTTATTAATACGATAAAAATCAGAATGATCCGGCCTAATCGGATTAATCGCTTCTTTTAATTGAAGTACAGCATCATGATACTTATAGGCATCTGTATACCCGACTCTAGACTGGACGATAGCAGCATTTGCCGTCAGTTCAACTACCGTGAGAGCTGCAATAACGACCCATGGTTTCTTTACCTTTGTCCAGAACAAAGCCAGAAGGATAAACATATAAATTCCGATTGTGGCTATGCGTTGCCAAACCGTCAAGAATGAATGAGTTTGATACTGGACAATCACAAAAATAATGGCTATACCGACAAATAAAATACTCGCTTCTTTTGGAGTAAAGCGTTCCATTTCTCTTAAACTTAAATAAGAAAGATAGATCAAGAAGAAAGCAATAATCCATGAAAAACGATAAAAGAATCCGGCAGGGTTTTGACCCATATGCCATAATTTACTTGTAAACTCATGAGCACATGAAATGAGGAAAATAGTTAATACAAATCCTGCTGCAATCTTGCCCCATTTTGTAATTTTATTAGAAATAAAATAGTAAAGAGTTCCCAGAATTCCTAAACTTGCAACATAAATATTTGGTAAGTTTGGTCCTGCTGGCCAAGATTCATTGTCGAAAGCGCCTAAAAATAATTTAGCCAAAATTTCTAAAGGATTGATTTGCAAAGTCCATTCAAATTTCAAAGAGCTTTGTAATCCACCTTTTGTAGAAACTAAACTAATAATAATCGGTAATAGAATGACTGCAACCATCCCTACTGCAATAATGGAAGCACTCGCTAATTTCAACAAACGTTCAAACGTAATTTTAAAGTTCGTAAACTCTTTAGAACGGATAATATAAAAGAATGCATAAATCACCACAAAAATGCAGGTCATATATCCCATATAGAAATGAACAAACAATGCAAGAGCAAGCATTCCAATATAGCCCTTAGGAGATTCATTATCTAAAACTTGTTCAACTCCGATTAATACAAGTGGCAAGAGAATCATGCCATCGTAAAAAATAGGGTTCATTTGATAACTAACATTAAACCCATTTAATGCATAGATTGTCGCTACAATTGGTAATAAATAGGCTTTTTTCTTTAAGCCATCATATCTCTTTACTAAAAAGTGCGTCATTGTTAGACCCATCGTTCCATAACGTAAAGCAATGGTCACAGGAACAACCCATTGAAAATTCTCTTCAGAAAACAATAAAAACAGAAAATTAAAAGGACTCAATAAATTAAATCCCCAAATTCCAAGCATTCCTCCACCAATCGACTTAGAGAACGAATAGAAAAAACTGCTCCAATCTCCATTTAAAAATAAATGTTTGAAATAGGCATAAAGACCAATGTATTGTGCATTAAAATCAACCGCCATTAATGATTTAGCACCAAAAGGGAAAAATCCATCTATGATCCAAGCTACGAGCATAATCAGCATCGGAGCTAGGAAACTAGCTAAATAGACTTTTTTCTTAGTTGTCATTTTGCTCTCCTTTCTGTGTCATGTTGGTTTGATCGACAAGATAATGAGGGCGTTTTTTTACTTCATAATAAATTTTTCCAATGTATTCGCCTAACACTCCAATAGAGATCAGTTGAATCCCTCCAAAAAGAACTACTGAAAAAATAGTTGTGAAATATCCACTAACCATTGTGTCAGGGGCCACAAAATACTGTACAAATGACCATAATACATAAGCGACTGAAATCATTAAACAGAAAAGCCCTAAGTTAATACACATTCGCAATGGTTTATCATTAAAAGATAAAATCCCTTGAATGGCATAATTTAACGAAAACCTCAATGAGTACTTCGTTTCTCCAACCGTACGAACTTGATTTTCATATTCAATTACTTTTTCTTTGAAACCAATCCAAGAAAAAATCCCTTTAGAAAAACGATTATATTCTTGTAAAGATAAAATGGCACGAACGGCTTTACGACTGAATAAACGGAATTCTGATACTCCATCCATTAATTCAATGTCCATCATTTTATTTGCTAATTTGTAAAAATGTTTTGCTAAAAACGTACGATGCGGTTTCTCTCCTGTACGCGTACGTCTCGCGCTAACAACATCATATCCTTCTTGATAAGCCATAATCATCTTAGGTAATAATGCAGGTGGATGTTGTAAGTCTCCATCCATTAAAATCACGGCTTCTCCGGTTGCATATTCAAGACCCGCTATTGTCCCAGCTTCTTTACCAAAATTTCTACTAAAACTAATATACTTTACGCGAGAATCTGCATCTGCAATAGCAAGCATCTTTTCAAAGGTACGATCTTTACTCCCATCGTTAATAAAAATTAACTCAAATTCAGCTTGTGTGATTTGATTAATTTCTTTTACTAAAGCATTATACATTTTTTGAATCATATTCTCTTCGTTATAAAATGGAATTACAATCGATAATTTCATTGATTCATTCACCAATCCTTAAAAAATTCGCTATGTTTATCATATCATTTTTTCATGTTTAGTGCTTCCAAAAATGAATATTTTTATAAAAAAAGAGAAGCGACCTTCAATAAAAGGTCACTTCTCGTATAAAAAGACTAGATTTCTTTTAAATTTTTAATCAATAAATTGGTTCCCAATAACCCGAGTAGTAATATGCTAAAGACCACAATAAAGCAAACCATAAAAAATTCTTCTGGCAAAGCTAAAATAATAGGATCTTTCTTGGGATCAAAAATCCAAGCATCATTGTTAAAAAAGAGCTCATGAAATTTAATAAACAATGTATTAAAAAAACTTGCAATACCAACACAAACGAAAATCGGAACAAGAACTAGCCATCGAATTGGCCTTCTCAAAAGCCAAGTTAGACGCCTTTGTTTTAAGAACCGAATTCCAAAAAAGCTGACTAAACCTGAAGAAAGGAATATCGCAAAATTAATAAAGAATAGCCTTTTTACTTCAAAAAAATGAAATACTCCTTGCTGAGAACTCGTAAAATTACTCATCACCAGTGAATCATTCAACGGATTCGTCAAATATCCTATCAGTTCATGATAATTTGTTTTAAGAACATCCGCACTGTATCCAGTCATTTTTTCTACTCCAAACCACTGAATGGACCAATGGTATAGTGGTTCGAAAAAGATCACAAAGGTAATTCCTAAACTTAAGCAAAATAAAAATAGAGCAGTAGCTATCCCCCATTTTTGAACTCGATAAGGTCTCATTAAATGTTCCATTTACTCAAATCCTCTACTAAATGGGTTGGTTGTTCCTCTACGTTCAACAACGTTTCTCTTGTAGAAAATCCTGTTAATACCATAATTGTATCCATTCCATATTGAATGCCTGCTTGAATATCTGTTTGGTAATTATCTCCGACCATGGCAATATCTTCTTTGGTGAAATGTGAGTTGGGGAACTTCGCATTGAGATACTCTAATGCAGATTCCATAATGACACTACTAGGTTTACCAATAACAATCGGTTCCGCTTGAGTCGCCACTTTTAAGAATCCTGTTATTGCTCCTGAACCAGGAACAGGGCCTTTTTCACTTGGTAAATTGGAATCGATATTTGTAACAATATAAGTGGCTCCACCTCTAATGGCTACAGTCGCTTGTTCTAAATCTTTATAGGTAACACTGCGATCTAGGGATTGTAGGACTAATTCAGGATTTTCAGAATCCAGTGTAAAGCCAGCTGATTTGACTTGATTCTTAATCGCATCTTCTCCAATCACCATCATGCGTTCTACAGGATAGTGTGCTTTTATATAATCTACTGCAGCAACACCACTTGTATAGACTTCTGAGGCTTCAATATTTGTCCCATAATTTTCACGCAAGTTTTGAGCCACTTGTTCAGGAGTTTTCGTCGCATTATTTGTTACAATTAAAAACGGGATATTGGCTTCCTGTAGTCTTTTAATAAAAGCTTCAGCTGTAGGAATACGTTCCTTTCCCTTATACATGGTTCCGTCTAAATCAATAAAATATGCTTTATACATTTATTTCCCTCTTTGTTGGTTTTCTCTAATATGGAATCCTTTTTTCTGAGGATTTTTAACGACACTTTTCTTCACCTTGCTACTTGAAGATTTTTCAACTTCTTTCATTGAGAAATGTTGCGAATTTGATTTCTTCGTTTTAGGTTTAAAAGTTTTTTCTCCATATTCCTTCATTGTCTCTTTTGGAATAAATTCTTTCAAATTAAAATCTTGTTCTTTTTTATTGCGTGGATTTGTTTCATTATTGTGACGCTTTTGACGATTTTGAGATTTCTCTTTGAACTTACGATTTTGTTGATTTCTCGCAAGGGAATCTAAATCTACTGGACTAAATACATGCTTTCGTCTTGGATTATTCTGGCGTTTTCTTTGAGAATTTCCTTCTCGTCTTGGCCGTTGTGGATTTTCTTCCTCAAGAACAGGTTTGTGTTTTGCACCTGGATCTCTTTCTAATACAAAATACTGACAGCCAAAATTGCAATATTCCAAAATATATTCTTGTAAATAATCAATATTTCTATCTGGAGTTGCTAATTTATGAGAATGTTTAAAGAAGCCCTTTAAGCGTAATTTTTCATGGCCCCAATCCCCTACAATATAGTCATAACGCTCAAAAATATCGTTATAGCGTTCATTGAAGGCTTCAATATTAAATCCGTTTCTATAATCTTCAATGATTTGGTAATGTACCTCATCGACCAAAATCGTTTTTTCGTCCACTACCACCGCTCTTTTTGGTTCCTCATCAGGACTCGTCACAATTTCTTGCAAAACTTGACTCAATTCATCTGAAAGCGTCTCTATGGTTTTCTCAGTCATGATAGTTCCTTTCTTTAAAAATTAATTCTTTTTCAATAATTGTTCTTAATAAATCTGGATATAAAATTTGGTTAACCCCTTTTTCTTCAATCATCGGAAAAAAAGGGACAAAACGCATATGGTCTGGGCACACAAATGTAATGATTTCATCATCTCCTAAAATTCTTCCATCGACGATAATTTCTTCACCCTTTTTAGAAAAACCAGTATATAAGATCTCTCCAAATAGTTTACCACGAAAACCATATCCGCGAATAGCTTTTTCTAGTAATTCTGGTTGTTGCTCTTCAAAAACTCGGAGTAATCGTTTAAAATTTTTTAAAGAAAATTGACTTTTATTTAAGTGAATCGGATGAGGCATACAGTTATGTAAATCAAACTTCGTTAATGCCCCCTTCATAAACTCATGTACAAATAGTCCAGTATATGTAAATGCAATCGGAATTCCTGTTTGCCTAATCATGGCTTCAAGGGAAAGTTGTGCCAAGTCTCTTACTGAATAATTTGGAATCTGTGGAAGAACAATATTTTCTTTGAGTAATTTGATTCCTTCTTCTAGGTAGATTTTTCCTTCATCAGTGGCAGAATCCTCTTTTAGCGTTTCAACTTCAATCATTCTTTCTTCTAAGGGAATGAGCTTTTCTTTCTCGGTTTTTAAATGGAGCTCTCCAATGTAAGCACCATATTTAAACCCGCCTGTTAAGAGTGTTTGGTTCACCCTTTTTCCTTCTTTAAACAAATGATGTGTGTGTGCTCCAAAAATCACTTGAATTTCTGGATACGATTCGGCTATCAAGGTATCCAACTCAATGCCCAAATGGGATAAAAGGACAATTTGATGTCCCTCACTAGCGAGTCTAGGAACTAATCTATCAAGCGTTTTTAAAGGTTCTTCAATCCAATATCCATTTGGTTCGTAACTTTCTGGATAGGAGGCTGTCAACCCTAGTATCGCAATGCTACATTGTTCAATTATTTCGAATTGGATTTCAGTTGCATAAGGCGGTGTTTCCCCTGTAGATTGCCACTTCACATTAGAGATAATGACTTTAAAATCCCTTTCCTTATAAGCTCCCTCTAATTCTTTTGGAGTATAAGCAGTCCCCTCATTATTTCCTAGTGTTATAAAATCTATTTTCTGTTGATTTAAAAGGGTTGACGCAATTTGCCCATTTTTCGCTTCCACTAAAGGATGAACTCGATCAATTAAGTCGCCTAAATCAACTGCCCAAACAATGTGTCCTAATTCTTCAAGTTCTTTTCTTCTAGCCTTCATAAAACTCGTTTGCGTTTTTAACAAATGAAAATTCGAGTGCATATCATTCACGTGAAGAATCGTTACATCACTCATCTATTTCCTCATTAACAACATTATTAAATAAGGTTGCTTCGGTCATTTTTTGTAAGTCTTTCGGTGCCAACTCCATTTGCAAACCAAGCTTTCCTGCAGAGATGCGAATGGTCTTATGTTGCATCGCGCTTTCCTCTATGAAAGTTGGAAATTTCTTTTTCATTCCGATTGGAGAGCAGCCTCCGCGAACATACCCAGTAAGAGGTTCGAGCTGATCAAGAGATAGTAATTCAACTCTCTTATTCCCTGAAATTTTTGCCACCTGTTTTAAATCTAATTCCTTTTGAGCTGCAATACAAGCAACTAGATGCCCTGTTCTATCTCCTGTTAACACAATCGTTTTATACACTTCTTCAACAGGAATCCCCATTCCGTCTGCAGCATGAAGCGCATCTAAATGAGCTGTGTCTACATCATACTCATGAATAACATAGGGGATCTTGGCTTGTTCTACCATTCTTACAGCATTTGTTTTGATTACTTTTTTCTTTTTCACGTGATATCACTCCTTCTTTTATTCTACCATAAGGAGCTTTCTAAATAAAATTCCGTTTGACATAAAAAACAACATCCCCTAAGAAAAAACTTAGAGGATGTTAGATTAACCTAGTAAGTTTAATCGACGAATAAAATCGTCATTGGACTTTGTTTCTTTCAACTGTTTCACTAGTTGCTCACTCGTCTCAAGCCCATCACCTTTAATCGAATGACGCACTTTCCATATTACATCAATGATTTCTTTTGAAAGTAACGTTTCTTCTTTACGCGTTCCTGAGCGCTTAACGTCAATCGCAGGAAACACTCTTCTTTCTGCAAGTTCTCTTGAAAGATGGATTTCTGAATTTCCAGTTCCTTTAAACTCTTCATAAATGACATCATCCATTCGACTTCCCGTTTCAACTAAAGCAGTCGCTAAAATCGTCAAACTTCCGCCTTCTTCAATATTTCTAGCAGAACCAAAAAATTTTTTAGGGCGATAGAATGCAGCAGGATCAATCCCACCGCTTAAAGTTCTTCCTGAAGGGGGAATCGTTAAATTATATGCTCTAGCTAATCGCGTCAAGCTATCCATTAAAATAATGACATCTCTCCCGTCCTCCACTAGTCGCAAAGCACGTTCTAATACTAATTCACTAATCTTAATATGATTTTCCGGCAGCTGATCAAACGTTGAATAAACCACCTCAGCGTTTACTGTGCGTTCAATATCCGTTACTTCTTCTGGTCGTTCATCAATTAATAAAATAATCAACTCAGCATCTGGATGATTTGTCGTAATTCCATTAGCAATTTCCTTTAATAGACTGGTCTTCCCTGCTTTTGGTGGAGCAACAATCAAGCCCCTTTGTCCAAAGCCAATCGGACAAATTAAATCAAGCATTCTAGAGGCGATTCGTCCTCTTGTTGTTTCCAAAATCATTTGCTTTTCTGGATAAAGTGGTGTAAGTCCTGGGAAATGATCTCTTTCTTTTGCCTCTTCGGGATCTTTTCCATTTACAAATCCCACTTGCATCAACCCATTGAACTTCTCTCCTTGGCGAGGAGGACGTGCAGTTCCACTCACTAAATCTCCATTTCGAAGATCAAAGCGTCTGATTTGAGAAGAAGAAATGTAAATATCTTCTTGGCTACTTGAGTAGTTGATGGGTCTAAGAAATCCAAAACCCTCTGCACGATTAATATCCAAGACCCCTTCTACTTGAAAAAATCCTGTAGCTTCTTCTTGGGCGCGAATAATCGCAAGTGCCAATTCCTTTTTATTCATCTGACCGTAATAAGGAATTTTATAATGTTTAGCAAAGCCGTACATCTCTTTTAAAGTCTTTTCTTGCAAACTTTGCAAGGTTACAGTTTCTACTTGTTCTGGCATATTGTCCCTTCTTATTCTTCAATCATCGTAATATCAGCACCTAGAGCTTGAAGTTTCTCAACAATATTTGAATAACCTCTAAGAATATGTTCAATATTAGAAATCTTAGTCGTTCCTTCAGCCATTAATCCCGCGACTACAAGTCCAGCTCCAGCACGAAGATCACTTGCAGCAACTTCTGCACCTACTAGAGGCGTTGGTCCTTCAAATGTAATAATATCTTCAATCACTTTTCCATGGGCTCCCATACGATTTAATTCTGGAACATGCCCAACACGTTTTGGATAAATGGTATCTACAATCATTGCAGTCCCATTTGCTTTCATAAATAATGGCGTAATCGTTTGTTGCAGGTCTGTAGCAAATCCTGGATACGGCATGGTTTTAATATTCACTGCCTTAAGATTTGTAGAAGGATAAACATAGATATCATCCTCTCCAACTTCCATCTTGACGCCCATCTCATCCATCTTTGCAATGAGACTTTCTAAGTGTTCAAAAATTACGTTTTTAACGCGAACCCCTTCTCCAACTGCTGCGGCAACTGATAAATAAGTTCCTGCTTCAATGCGGTCAGGGATAATTGTATGACTACATCCGTGGAGTCTTTCTACCCCTTCCACACGAATCATACTTGTTCCTGCCCCTTTAATATTAGCACCCATTTTATTTAACAATGTGACCACATCGATAATTTCTGGCTCACGAGCAGCGTTCTCAATAATCGTTTTTCCTTTAGCACGAACAGCGGCTAATAAAACGTTAATGGTCGCCCCCACAGAAACGACATCCATATAAATTTTAGTACCTACTAGACCTTCTTCATCAGTTGATAAATAGATTGCCCCATCATGATCTTCTACTTTTGCACCTAAAGCGTTGAATCCTTTTAAATGTTGATCGATTGGTCGTGGTCCTAAGAAACACCCGCCAGGAAGTCCTACCACACCTTCTCCAAACTTCGCAAGAGTTGCTCCCATAAAATAATAAGAAGCTCTCATACTTTGGATTTTTCCTTTTGGCATTGGGATGGATTTCATTTCCGTTGGATCAATGGTTAATGTGCCATCTACATATTCTGTTTTCACGTTAAAATCGTTTAAAATTTCAATTAATGCAGCAACATCTTGGATATCAGGTACCCCTTCTAATACTACTGGTTCTTCGGCGATAATAGCAGCCGGAATTAAAGCTACTGTACTATTTTTTGCTCCACTAATGGTTACTTCACCTTTTAGCGGTTTACCACCGTTAATGACTAATTTTCTCATACTAAAATTCCTTTCACTAAATCTTCTCAGTTATTATACCATGTTCATATAAGAATCTGCTATATTTTAAATATTTCTATCTATTGTTAACCTTCGTTAATTTGTCAGTTGACAATCGAATTAAATCTGTTACACTTAAAAACATGAATATTGACGAAAGGAGGCCATTATGAGTACTAAACAGGAAGTTTTACGACTATTATATAGCACCGTAGACAAACCCCTTTCTGGACAAGATATCGCTGACCATTTGAATCTTTCTCGAACCGCAGTTTGGAAAGCCATTCAGCAATTAAAGAAAGACGGTTACGAAATTACCTCAAGCACAAAAGTAGGTTATCAATTATCCAGACAGACGGATTTGTTAACCCTTGAAGGCATTCGGACTCATCTAGGTGAACATTTACAAGATTGGGATATTCAAGTCTTTGAGACAACCACTTCAACCAATGATTTAGCTAAAAACTATGGCGCTTCAGGAGCAAGAGTTCCAACCTTCTTTATTGCCGAAGAGCAAACGGCTGGACGTGGCCGTCTAGGAAGAACCTTCCTCTCACCTCCCAAATCTGGTTTATACATGAGTATCTGTATTTTTCCAGAAGGTGATTTGGATAGCATTTCTTTAATCACTTGCGCTACAGCAGTTGCCGCAACGCGTGCAGTAGAATCTTTCATTCATGAAACAGTCGGAATTAAATGGGTGAATGATCTTTACTACCACGATAAAAAGATTGCTGGCATCTTAACAGAAGCAGTAACAAATATTGAAGCTCAAAGGGTGGATGCGTTGATTGTTGGCATGGGAATTAATTTGCATATCGACGACGCCATTATTCCAGAGGACTTAAAACCGATTATCGGCTCCCTCTTTTCTCCGCAAGAGATTCCAAAAAATTTTAGCCGCAACGAGTTTGTAGCTCGTTTCCTTAAAGAATGGAATCAATGCTACGAGGCCATCAATTCTGGTAAGCGTGACTTCATGGAAGAGTATAAATCTCATTCGATTATTGTCGGAAAGAAAATCAATGTCATTAGCGGTATGAAAACATATCCTGCCACCGCAAAAAACGTGGACAATAACGGTCATCTCATTGTTCAAACAGACGATGGATCCATTCATTCATTATCATATGGCGAAGTAAGTATTCGCCCAGAAAATTAAATCATTAGGAGTTAAACACATGAAAAAATTATCGATTCAAACAATTGTACTTGCTGCACTTTTTGGTGCACTCTGCTACGTATCTAGCTACTTAAAAATCTCGATTGGTCCAGTACCATTCTCAGCACAAACTGCCACAGTAATTTTGGCATCCCTACTCTTGCCACCAGCTGCTGCATTTGCTGCTCAATTTATTCACTTCCTACTACTTTTCTTATTAGGAGGAGGAACTGCATTATTTGTTTCTCCATCATTTGGTTTTGTTATTGGATTTATGGTTGCTGCACCTGTCATCTCATTTATCGGAAACCGTATTAACAATATTTTTGGATGGGTTCTAGCCGCACTTGTTGGTGAAGTCATTTTCTACGTCATCGGAATTCCTTATATGACCTTTGTACTCTTAAGCATTAAGATGCAAGAACTAAGTCTTCAACAAATCCTTGGCTTCGGTTTATATCCGTTTATTCTTCCTGATTTAGGAAAATTAGTCATTGCAGTCTTTCTTGCAGATCGTATTAAAGTTCTTACAAAAAAACACAATTAATCATAAAAAATAGGCTAGGCTTAATGCCTAGCTTATTTTTTTAGAATTCTAATTAACCCCAGAATTTAACTCCTAGTACGTTCCCTAAGAATGCAAATCCGATTCCGACAACTAATAGAAGAACGATACAACGTAATGGCGTCCATTTTTTACGCGCTAATAAGTAGTATAGTCCTAAAGTAATTCCTATTCCGCTGTCATTAAATTCCATCTCCGTCTTCTTCGACCACTTTATCTTGAGGTGTTGGAAGAGTCACCTGTTGAATGGCTTCTCGACCTGCTGTTAAACTTTGAGTTACTACATCTTGAGCGCTTGAAGCGAACTCTCGTAACATCGCTATTTCGATTAACATTGGTAAGTTTGTACCTACCACAACCTCAACATTTTCGAAATCCATTGAAGCTACCATTGCTGATTTGAAAGGACTTCCTCCCAAAAGGTCAGCAAATACAACAATTCCTTCCGTTTTCTCTTGCAACTGTTTCATAGCGTCTCTTAGATTATTTTCAAGAGTTTCTATTGGATCGCTTTCTAAGAAAGGCACTACTTTATATGCAGTTTGTTTTCCTGCAATCATTTCTAAAGCGTGTCCTACTCCAACTGCAAACTCCCCATGTCCTGTAAGAATTAACCCTATCATTCTATTTCCTCCTATTTTTATTCTATATCTTAATACTAGACCAGCTAAACTGAAATTTCAAGAACAATTTATGCGTTTTCATAAATTCTTATCCAGAAATAAATAAGGAGTATTGTCCAAATACTGGGGGGAACAATACTCCTAGATCTAAAAGCTATACGAATTTTTATTTTATCAATTAGAACAATTCTTTGTAGAATGCAATTGTTTCTTCTAATGTTGGTATGAATGGGTTACCTGGTGCACAAGCATCGATTAACGCATTCTTAGATAGATAGTCGAAGTCGAAGTCTTTTTCTTCAATTCCTAATTCAGTTAATTTTTTAGGAATACCTACTGTTTCAGAAAGAGTTTCGATTTCTTTAATTGCATATGCTGCACATTCTTCGTCAGATTTACCTTCAGTTTGTAAACCTAAAGCTTTTGCAACATCACGGAATGCAGCTGGAACACGTTTTGCATTTTCGCGTTCGATTACTGGTAATAACATAGCACAGCATACACCGTGTGGAAGTTTGTAAACAGCACCTAATTGGTGAGCCATTGAGTGAACATATCCAAGTCCAGCGTTGTTGAATGACATACCACCTAAGAAGATTGCGTTCACCATACCTTCACGAGCTTCGATGTCATGGCCATCTTTAACCGCACGTGGTAAATATTCTTTAATTAATTCAATTGCTCCAATTGATAATTTCTTAGTAACGCCGTAAGCACCCGGAGTTACCAAAGCTTCAACTGCGTGAGTTAAAGCATCCATACCTGTTGCTGCAGTTAATGCTGCTGGTTTAGAAACCATTAATTCAGGGTCATTTACTGAAATTAAAGCTAGGCTGTTTTTATCAACCATTACCATTTTAACTTTTCTTTCTTCGTCTGTAATTACATAGTTGATTGTAATTTCAGCTGAAGTACCTGCAGTTGTGTTAATAGCAACAACTGGTAACCCTTTTCTAGCAGATTTATGCAATCCTTCGTAGTCTTGTGGTTTGCCACCGTTTGTAGCGATCACTGAAATACAGCTTGCACAGTCTTGAGGTGATCCACCACCCAAGCTGATAATAAAGTCACAGTTGTTTTCTTTTACTGCAGCAACCCCATCGTTAACGTTTTTGCAAGTTGGGTTTGGTTCTACGTCAGAGTAAACAACGAAGTCTACACCTGCTTCTTTTAAAGGTCCTGTTACTTTGGGAAGAATATCACTTGATTCGATAAATTTATCCGTTACTAAAAGAGCTTTATGATATCCTAAATCTTTTACGTAAGGACCAATTTCTTTAACGACTCCTCTTCCAATTAAGTTAATTGCTGGTACATAAAATGTTGACATAATTTTTCTCTCCTAATTAGTAAATTTATAAAACACCTTTTTTCAAGATGATGTTTCCGTACAAGGCACCTTCTCCAGTTTGAATGACAAGATAGGCGTCTTTTGCTTGTTCGTAAAACTCAAATCGTTCAAACTCTTTAATTGCTGCTCCTGGGTGATTTTCTTCTAAGAGACGTTTATATTCATCCCAAATCACCGGAACAGTTGAATCTCCCGGAACGACCTGCATTAATCCTGCTTGATATGAACTATAAGTATCTAATGGCAATACTTGTAGAATCGCTTCTAAAGCAACAGGCACCCCATGACCGTCCATACGAATTACTCGTTGGCCGATACGATGAGCTGGGAAGTTTGCATCCGCAAGTACCAATTCATCTCCATGTCCCATTTCCATTAAATATTTCACAAGTTCTGGGCTTAAAATTTTAGGAATTTGTTTTAACATTACTGAATTCCTCTCTTCACTTTATTAAATTTCAAGCGAATTTCTTCAAAATTCGAAATTGCGCGACTTTCATAACGCGTTACAGGTTCTGAAGCCTTGATAATGTCTTGTGCTTCTTTGCGACTTGAAATCACTCCAAGAGTTAGCATTTGTGACAAGATATTTCCAAGTGCACTCGCTTCGACAGGACCTGTAATCACTGTACGTCCTGTAAAGTCTGCTGTTAACTGGCAAAGCAATTTGTTTTGAATGCCTCCGCCGACCATTTGAACAGTTGTCATTTCGTGTTTTGTCAATTGCTCTAATTGAGTAATCGTTTCTAGATAGGTTAAAGCTAAACTTTCTAGAACAACACGAACGATTTGACCTTTCGTTTGTGGAACTTTTTGTCCACTCACTTTACACCATTCTTTAATTTTTGTTTCCATTTCTCCAGGAGAAGCGAAAACTGGGTCATTTGGATGAATCCAAGTTTGGTTGTCAGTGACTTCTTCGGCTAATGTGACCATTTCGCCAAAGCCAACTTCTTCTCCTTGCAAGCGCCAGTCGCGTTGTAATTCTTGAATAATCCACATTCCTGTTGTGTTTTGTAAGAGACGATATTTACCATCAAAACATCCTTCATTAGTAAGTCCTGATGCAAATGCTTCTTCCGTCACAACGGGTTCGTCAGATTCTGTTCCGACAAGCGACCAAGTACCACATGAAATAAAGACAGTGCCTTTTTCATGCTCATATGGAATCGCAAGTACTGCAGCAGCTGTATCATGTCCAGCCCCTGCAATCACGTCAAATGGATCAACCTTCAATTCTTGAGTGATGCGTGGTGATAATTGTCTTAAAACCGCACCATTCTTCGTAGGTGTTGTGAACCATTTACGCGGAATGTCTAAGCGTTCAAATACTTCTTCAGAGAAGTCTTGTGTAAAGATATCCAGTAACCCACTTGTACTTGCAATCGTGTATTCATTTGAGAGTGCACCTGAAAGTAAGTAGTTGATTAAATCTGGGATAAATAACACGCGTTGAACGATATTTCTTAATTGTGGTTTTTCTTGCAAATCTGAATAGATTTGTAAGACCGTATTAATGGTTGCAGGCTGCACACCTGTTTTTTGGAATAATTCTTTCTTCGAGATAGCGTTATAAAATGACTCCTCATATCTACCCATTCGGTTATCTCTGTAACAATGTGGTTGATAGAGTAAATCTCCATTTTGATCTAGATAGGCATAGTCTACTCCCCATGTATCAACAGAGATGGAACGAATCGGAATCGAATCTTTGGAAGCCTTCTTGATTCCTTGCTTAATTTCTCCAAACAAGTGCAGCAAATTCCAATACAAACCATCATTAAGATTCACCGGTTCGTTTTTGAACCGATGAACCTCTGATAATTGGAGGGAGCGTCCGTCATAAATCGCCTGCATAACACGTCCTGAACTTGCACCTAAATCAATGGCTAATAATTTAATCAAGCTCATGTTTTCTCCTCCATTACTAATCCCTATTTTTTATTCGTATAGTAAAGCTTTGATTTCTTCACTATCAATGTTCTTAGCGTCATACCATTTAGAACCAGTATCTACGTCTTTTACTGTCTCACCTTTAGCTGAAGCAATTGCTAATTTAACAGCTTGGTAACCAATTTGAACTGGGTCTTGAGTTACAGATCCAACGAAGATTCCTTTACGGATAGCATCTTGTTGTAATGCACCTGAGTCGAAACCAACAGCTAAGATCTTGTCTGCGCCAAGTTTAGATTCTTTGAAACCACCGTTAGCGTTGATGATTGCTTTTGCAGCGAATTCGTTAGAACCATAGATTGCGATAGTGTCTTCTTTTTCAAGAACTGTAGAAGCTTCAGTTTTACCTGCAGCATCGTCTACTTGAGCTGGAACACGAACTTCGATAACGACTTTAGCATCTGCTTCGCTTACATTGTTTTTGAATTTATCATGTCCAGTTACAGCAGTTTTAATGCCTTTTTTATTTAACAATTCAACCATTTTATCAATGAACCCTTTTGTTCTTTGAGTGATTGAAAGTGAGTTCACTTCTTGAGAAACAACCCCAATACGAACTTTCTTGTCGCCAATTTTCTTTTCTAATAATGGGAATAAGTGATCAGCAGCATTACCACCTGCAGCATGGTTATCTGTCGATGCAGTCGCTTTAATAGCTCCTTCTGGAGCTCCTGGAACCCCTGAGTCAAACCCGATAATAGGAATCTTTTTAGATTGTGCTTGTTTAATCGCATCTAATTCTGCTTCAGTATCTAATGCAGCTAAAGCAATTGCTTTTGGATTTTTGTTGATTGCATTGTTTAATTGTTCCAATTGTTCTGCGATAGCTGTTTCGTTTTGAGGACCTACGAAATTAATTTTAGCCCCAAATTCTTTCGCTGCTTTTTCAGCCCCTTTGTTAACAGCTTTCCAGAAGTCATGTTGGAAACCTTTAGCTATTACTTCTACTTTGAAGTCGCCACCTGATTGAGTTTTTCCACCGTCAGCATTTGATTTATTTGAAGTACATCCTGCTAATAAAGCAGAAGCACAAGCTAGAGTTGCAATTGCATATTTAAATGATTTTTTCATGATTTTTTCTCCTTTATATGTCCTTTTTGACCCTTCGTTTGAAGGAGTGTTCCCAACTCATTGTGTACAATATCAAACTTATTTTTTCTTATTCATGCGGATTAAGATATCTGAGTAAACGGCAACGATTACAACGAAACCTGTGATGAATAATTGATAGTGTGGTTGCAAGTCGATGTATGGTAAACCAATCTTCAAGACAGACATAATAAATACCCCGATGATTGTACCAACAACTGAACCAATCCCACCGGCAAGTGAAGTACCACCGACTACTACTCCGGCGATGGCATCAAGTTCCATACCGTTCCCTGTACCAGGAAGGATTGTTGAATACGTTGCAGCATAAGCGATACCAGCAAGACCTGCTAGAAGACCACTGATGACATAAGCCATACCTTCCCATTTGATAACGTTCACACCTGAAAGTCTAGTAGCTTCTTTATTAGAACCAATGGCAAAAATGTAACGACCAATTTTTGTTTTATTTAATACAATGGCTGCAATAATCGCTACGACAATCAAGACAATCAACCCAGTCGGAAAATTATCTTGCGTTCTGAATAAGTCTTTGTACCAACCTTCAGCAGTTCCACGTAATGGGAACGTCACACTTTGTACGTTTGACATGATTGAACTTAAACCACGTGAAATCATCATTGTACCAAGCGTTGCGATGAATGGTGGTAATCCAAATTTCGCAATTAAAATTCCGTTGAATAATCCAAATACACCTCCAATCACCAATATTGCCAACAATGCTAGCCATAATGGCCAACCCATTTTTGTATGGAGCACTCCACCGATGATGGCAGAACACATCATTACTGTACCGATTGATAAGTCAATACCACCAGTGATAATAACGAATGTTACCCCAATTGCTAAGAAACCAATGTAATAAGATGCGTCTAAAATGCTCACCGCTGTATCAAACGAACGGAACGATTCACTTGAGACTGCAAAGAATGTGAAAATCACGATCAACGCGATTAATGCAATTAACTTTTGTAAACCAACTGTTCTTACCAGTTTAGTCCATAGGGACTTTTTCTCTTCCATATCTATACCTCTCCTCGTTTATCGATCTGTTGCTAATGCTAAGATTCGTTCTTGAGTTGCTTGACTGATTTCAAGTTCCCCTGTCTTACGACCTTCACACATAACAACAATCCGATCGCTCATACGTAAAATTTCTGTAAGCTCTGAAGAAATCATAATGATTGATTTTCCTTGAGCTACCAGTTCATTCATTAATGAGTAAATTTCACTTTTCGCACCAACGTCAATTCCTCGAGTTGGTTCGTCAAAAATTAGAATATCGCTATTTTGTTCTAGCCATTTTGCAATAACAACTTTTTGTTGGTTACCACCTGATAAGTTACGAACAAGTTGTTTAGAAGATGGCGTTTTTGTTTTCAGTGATTGAACGAATTTGTCACTTACTTTAACAATTTCACCGTCATCGATTAAACCACCTTTGATGTACTTATCTAAGTTCGTCATTACAGTGTTATTGGCAATAGTCATATCAACGATACATCCATAACGTTTACGGTCTTCTGAAAGATAACCAATACCTTCTTTAATCGCATCTTGAGGAGATTTAATATCAACCTCTTTACCATTAATTTTAATTGTTCCGCTATCTTTCTTATCCGCTCCAAATAATAAACGAGCTACTTCTGTACGACCCGCTCCCATTAATCCAGAGAACCCTAAGATTTCACCTTTATGAAGCACAAAGCTAACATCTTTTACGTGGCTTCCTGAGTTCAAATGTTCCACTTCTAATACAACTGGTGCACCTTCTGGTACTGCAGAAACCGCTTTCGGATCTTCGTAAATAGTACGACCTACCATCATTGCGATGATTTCATCCTTCGTAGTTTCTTTTGTATTTACAGTTCCAACATATTCCCCGTCCCTCATAACCGTTACACGGTCAGTAATACGGGCAATTTCGTCCATACGGTGTGAAATATAGATAATTCCTACACCTTTAGCACGTAAGTCATCAATAATTGCGAATAACTCATTAATTTCTGATTCTGTTAGCGCTGCTGTTGGTTCGTCAAAAACAATAATCTTCGCATCCATTGACAACGCTTTCGCGATTTCAACCATTTGTTGTTTACCAACTGTTAAGTTTCCCACTTTTTCTTGTGGATTAATATCCAGTTTCAACAATTTGAATAATTCCTTTGCCTTTTTGTTTCCGGCATTATCATCAATGAACAATCCTTGATTGATTTCTTCACGACCGATGAAGATATTTTGAGCCACTGATAAGTGGTTCATCATATTTAACTCTTGGTGCACGATTACAATCCCATCGTCCATAGCCTCTTTTGGCTTAGAATATTCTACTTGTTTTCCGTTATAGTGAATTGTTCCTTCGTTTGCTCCATAAATACCGGTCAAAACTTTCATTAAAGTTGATTTACCAGCACCGTTTTCCCCCATTAGTGCGTGTACTTCACCAGCTCTTAAGTCGAAGTCTACACCTTTTAAGGCTTTAACTGGTCCAAACGATTTTACAATCCCCTTCATTTCAAGAATAACTGGATTACTCATGCATTTCACCTACCTGTTCCAGTTTTGTAATACGCTCTTTCAGCGCTTCTATTTGTTCTTGTTGATCAACGATGATGTTCACTATTTCTAGCAGCAAGTGACTGTTCATAAAATGATCTTGAGCATGAACGGATAGGAGCGTTGTTGTTAGCCCCTCGCCTCTAATTTCTTGCTGAATCATTTCTGTTTGAACATTATGTGCTTCTACTCCCTTAGCCTTCGCTTCATCAAGGATGCTTCTTGCAGATGAAATATCACCTGCAAGAGCACTCTTAACAGATTGCAAAGCTAAAGTTGTTACTTTACTACTTTTTACAATCAGTTGCATCAATCGTTGCGTATCCGATTTGTTTGATTCGCTCATTTATTTAACCTAATAATTCAATCGCTTGTTTTAGAACTTCTTCGCCACGCATATTTTCAAAATCTTCGTCTGAAATTACTGCAACTGGAACGTTTAGTGAAGCTTTTGCTTTTTCTTCTAAATAAGCTAATTGAGGTCCTAATAATAAGACATCAATATTTTTTAGAGTATCAATCCCCGTAATCCCTACTGAGTAGAATGAGTAATCTAATTTATCGCGGTAAATTACTTCTTGAATGCGTTCAACGAGCATACTTGTTGTCAATCCACCGACACAGGCTAAAATAATTGTTTTTGTCATTTTAGTCTCTCCTTTCTCTTACTTATGAATAGGTCCTAATAATTGGCATGCACGGTAGTCAGCTGATTCTAAATCTTCTGTTCCGAATAATGACCAGTTCTTAGGTCTGAAAATATCTTCTTCTGCAACGTTATGCATATTTACAGGAATGCGTAACATTGAAGCAAGAGTGATAAGGTCAGCACCAATATGTCCATAAGTGATAGCACCGTGGTTTGCACCCCAGTTATTCATTACATCGTATACTGACTTGAATGCGCCTTTACCTGTTAAGCGAGGAGCAAACCAAGTTGTTGGCCAGCCTGGATCTGTACGGTTATCCAACGTATGGTGTACATCTTCAGGTAAATCAAGTGTATAGCCTTCTGCAATTTGTAATACAGGTCCAATGCCTTTCAATAAGTTCAAGCGAACCATTGTTACAGGCATATTTCCTTTAGATAAGAAGCGAGTTGAGTAACCGCCTCCACGGAAGTATTCGCGGTTTGCTACTGGGAAGTCAGTATTTTCAAGCATTGCGTCTACTTCACTTTGTTCTAATTCCCAGAATGGTTTAATCACTGGTTCCCCGTTTCTTGTAGCTTGACCAGTACCGTCTAATGTACAAGAACCAGAGTTGATTAAGTGTAAGAATCCATTTTCAGCATGGCCTTCAAGTTTATGTCCTGTTACACGTTCAACCGCTTCCGGACTCCAATAAGTACGAACATCCGCAAAGATTTGTGGAGTGTTTGTTAATAAGTAGTTGAATAGCATTGATACACCGTTTAACGCATCATTTTCAGTTGCGAAGATGTATGGTCTGCGAATTCCGTTCCAGTCAAATTGAGTGTTTAGGAATGTTTCCATGAAGTCTCCGTTAGGGAAGTGGTCTGTCCATTGACGTTGACCTTGGAATCCACCAACAAGAGCGTAGTGACCAACTGCTTCTTCTTCGAAGCCTAGTTCAGCAAGTCTTGGGTTACCAATCATTAAGTCACGTCCAATCATGAACATCTTAATCACGAATTCCCATTGTTTATCTTTTTCTTCACGGCTTAACACTAAGTCTTCACGGTTGCGGTCGAATCCTTCTTTAACGTTTTCTTTCACCCATTTAAGTGCACGTTCGAATTCTTCGTGATCATAAATTCCACGGTCGATACGACGAGTGAATTCAGTCATATCTACTGATTCATTACGCATTCCTAAGTATTCTTGGAAGAAGTCAGGATCTACGATTGAACCACCGATACCCATTGATACACTACCCATTGATAAGTAAGCTGTATCTCTCATTAATCCTGTAGCAAGAGCTGCTCTTGCATAACGTAAAATTTTTTCTTTAACGTCTTCAGGAATTTCTGTATCAGATGCTTCTTTAACGTCTTTACCGTAAATTCCGAATGCTGGAATTCCTTTTTGAGCATGAGAAGCAAGAACTGCTGCTAAATATACAGCCCCTGGTCTTTCAGTTCCGTTGAATCCCCAAATAGCATGTGGAATATCAGGTGACATATCCATTGTTTCACTACCGTAGCACCAGCAAGGTGTTACTGTAATTGTTGCACACACGTTTGATTTTTTGAATAGTTCGTGAGATGCTGCTGCTTCTGGTACACGACCAATTGTTGAAGGTGAAATCACACATTCAACCGGTTGTCCATCAGGATATTTCAATGTAGACTCGATTAAAGCAGCGACACTCTTCGCCATATTCATTGTTTGAACTTCTAACGATTCGCGAACTCCTTGGCGACGACCGTCAATAGTTGGGCGAATCCCAATACGTGGATGTTGAATCATTTTTGTTCCTCCTATTCTTACTAAACTTCACGAACAGTTCCGTCTGGATTGTATTTCTTATATCCAGGGTGACGACCTGTTACTTTGTAATTCTCACGCATTTTGAACATTTGCTCTAATTTTTCTCTTGAGATTTCTTTTTCTTCAATGCCTTTTGTTAGTAATAACATTCTTCCGTGGAATGTTGATTTAGCCACGAGTTCTAATGTTTCCATTCTGTAGTATGCTGTAATTACATCACTACCAACTGTTAAAGCACCATGGTTTTCAAGTAACATCACGTCGTGTTCTTGTAAGTATGGTGTAATCGCATCTGGAACTTCCATTGTTGAAGGAACTCCGAATGGTGTTATTGGAATTGAACCGATAACAATCGCACTTTCAATTAGTGAATAAGTATCTAATGGAATATGTGCTAATGTAAATCCAGTTGCAATTGGCGGATGAGCATGGACAACAGATTTCACATCGTCGCGTTCTTCATAGCAGCGAATATGCATTTTAATTTCGCTTGAAGGACGATATCCTTCGTTGGCTTCAATTACTTCTCCTTTCATATTTAATTTAACGAGTTTTTCTGGTGTGATAAAACTCTTACTGATACCTGTTGGTGTTGCGATGATGGTATCCTCATCAATACGAACTGAGACATTTCCGTCATTTGCAGCTACCCATCCTAGCTGCCACATTTTATGACACACATCACAAATTTGTTCGCGTACTACTTGTTCATCAAAAGTCATAGTATCATCCCTTTCTGATTAATATATTAGCAACACAAGAAAGCGGATACAATACATGGATGAACTATTGAACATCATTCAAGTATTGTGCTATAATTTGTTCATAAATGTTCAAAAACGTTCAACTAGGGGGTTTTATTATGGTATCTTTAGAGCGAATGTCTCGTATTATGGACATTCTCACCAAAAGGAAAATCATCTCTACCTTCCAACTGGAAGCGTTGATGTATTGCTCCACCTCTACATTGAGGCGTGACCTGATTAAACTAGAAAAAGAAGGAAAAATCATTCGATCTCATGGCGAAGTTCGACTTGTTACTACAAACAATATTGAATACGCTTATGATAGCAGAAGCCATGAAGAAACTCAGGGGAAACAACAAATAGCAGAAACTGCCTCCACTTTCTTAACGGATAACCAATCAATTTTTATTGATAGTTCATCCACGTGCGCCGCACTCGCACCTCACTTAGGAACCCTTCAAAATTTACGTGTCATTACAAACGGGATTGAAATCGCACGTAAGTTGAACAATTATGAAAATATAACTTTGTTCTTCTGCGGAGGACATATCGGCTATGGAACAAACTCGGCTTTGGGAGATTTTGCGACGGGTTTTATCAATAATTTCCATGCTGATATTTGCTTTATGAGCTGTCGAGGGCTTGACCGTTTCGCTGCTTATGAGGCTAATCATAGTCAAGCGCTTTTTAAACAACAGATGATTGCAAATTCTGATGTTTCTGTACTACTTGCGGACCACTCGAAATTCAATACAAGTCATTACTTTAAACTATCGAATTACAACGCAATTGATTATATCGTAACCAATCAGGCCCCCGTCGAATCATTCCAAGATACAGTAGGTTCTCAATGCGAAATTCTTTGGTAAAAATATAGAACAGAGAAAATACACGAAGAAAATTGACATGTTGAAAAATGCTAACTCTCTTTTAAGTTAGCCAAACCAATCTTTTTATTTTCTTTTGTTAATAGTTAATATAGAAAAAACGCGCTACGGTTGTAGCGCGTTTTTTACGTTGATTATGCTTTTAATTCTTCTGTTAAGCTTTCTAATTGGTCTACTAAATGTCCAACGTAAGCAATGGCTTGTTTCAATGGTTCATCTGTTGAAACATCGCAACCAGCATGAATCGCTAAGTCTTTGGCAGACATGCTTCCACCTTTAGATAATGTATCTAACCACACATTAGCATGTTCAGGGTTTTCTTCGATTTGGTTGGCAATTGCAGTACCGATTGTAAGACCTGCTGAATACGTATATGGATATAATCCCATGTAGTAGTGCGGTTGACGCATCCATGTTAATTCTGCCCCAACGTTTACAACAAGGCTGTCTCCGAAGAATTCTTGCATCACTTCTTTTTTCACGTTTGATAATACATCAGCGTTCAACATTTCGTTCTTATCAAGCATCTTATAAATACGATCTTGGTAAACGGCTTCCATGTAGTGAGTAACCATGTTGTGGAAGTACGTACGGCTAATCATATTGCTAATCACCCAACGTTTAAATCTGGCATCTGTGCTTGTTTTGAGTAAGTAGTTTGAAACAATGACTTCATTACATGTCGAAGGAGCTTCAACGAAGTATAATGAACATTCATTATTTAAAATCGATTGATGTTTCCCTGTTGACATGAAGTGATATGCATGTCCTAGTTCGTGCGCTAAGACGAATACTTCATTCATTTTACCTGTCCATGATAATAGAATAAATCCGGCAACATTAGGAACCGTCGCACAGAACCCACCAGTACTCTTACCAATGTTTTGTGGAAAATCTGTCCAGCGTTTGTCATAACTTTCATCAATCATCGCTTTGTAGTCTTCTCCAAGAATGCCTAAAGCTTTCTTCAAGTAATCGCGAGACTCTTCAATCGTCATATCCACTTCAAACTCTGGATCCAAATTGATTTTTGCATCCATAAATTGCATATCAGAGATTCCATGCTCTCTGGCTAATAATTTAATATAGCGTTGCAAATGAGGAGCTAGATTTGTCATCAGCATGCGAATTTGACGATCGTATAATTCACGGTCCCCATCTTGCTCATCTAATAAGTAGTCAATGACACTATCGTAACCACGCATCGTTGCCATCATTTTTTCTTTCTTCAATTGAGAAATATATTCGTTAGCAACGGTATTTTTATAAGCGTTTAATGTTTTGTAGAAGCTCTTAGCCGCAGCGCGACGGACTTCTTTATCCGCGTCCATTTCATGTAAGTTTTCGTATAATACAAAACTATTTTCAAGCGTCTTACCATTTGCTTCAAATGACTCGAATTGCATATCTTCGTGTTTAGTTACTTCATATAATTGGTAGAAGCCTGGTAAGCTACTTAAGTTTGATAAGACTTGTTCTGCATCTTTAGAAAGCGTATGTTTCTTTTGGCGAATCACTTTTTCTACAAAGTAGGCTAAGTCTGGTCTCTTCTCTTCCACGAATTGGTTTAAGAAGGCTTCGTCTAATGAAATGAGTTCTGTCATCACAAAGCTCATGTTTTCCGCATAGGATACGCTAACTGCTTCAAACGCTGTCGCATTTTCAATCACTTTCGGATTCAAGCGGTCTACTGCCATTGGTAATTCCGCATAATGAGAAGCACGGTATACTGCTAATTCAATCGCTTCATACCTGTGAATCGCTTCATCTAATACTTCTAAATCCCCTAATTTGTTTTCATATTTTTCTTTGAAAGCTTTCATTTCTTTCTTTAGTTTCTCCAACTCTGCGTAAAACGCTTCGTCGTTTGGATATAATAAAGTCATATCCCATGTAATAGAAGGATCTACTTCACTTCTTGGTACTAATTTAATTTCAGCCATTATAGTCACTCCTTTTCAGTTAGTATCAATTATACACAATCTCCGGTTCGTTTGCTATACTAGGAATATTGAAAAACGAAAGAAGGTGCTCCGATGCAAGTCATTCATAAACAGTCGAATTCTCCTCTTGTGATTTCAATTCCGCACAGTGGAACAGACATCCCACAAGACATTGCTCCGATTTGTAATCTAGCAACCAAGCGTGAACATACTGACTGGGAACTACAGGAACTTGTGGCCCCACTTTCTGAGACGACTCTAGTAGCCAACGTTTCTCGCTATATTGTAGACGTGAATCGCTTTAAACTACGCACAGGGAAAGCGACACAGCCCATCATTCCTAGAATTGATGAAGTAGGCAATCAGCTATTTAACAACTATCCTTCTAAGAAAAAACAAGCGGATTGGTTGCAACGTTATTATAGTCCTTACTACCTTCATTTAGAAAACCTACTGAACGAAAAGTTAGAACAGCATGAAAAAGTGTTGTTGGTCGATTTACATAGTTATGATGACAAGCTTTTTCAAACCAGCGATATTATTTTAGGAACGCGCAAGAAACAAACTATTAACGAAGAGCTTCTGGCACAACTCCAACGCCTCTTTCATGAAGAAGGAATATCCACTCAAGTAGACACTCCCTTTTCAGGTGGCAATATTATTACAACCTTTGGGAAGCGCCCGCGAATTGAAGCCGTTCAAATCGAAGTGCCGTACTCGCTTTATCTTGAAGGACACTCGCTTCACGAGGAACGCTCTACTGCCCTACAACAACAATTAATACGTATTTTTCAAAAAGTATGGATGTAGTATTTTTGTTACGTAACATAATTGTTACTTCTTATAACCTAGAAAAAACACCTTGAACGATTTCCGCCCAAGGTGTTTGTCATTTTAATTTGATTTTTCTTGCAATTGTTTGATTTGCTCTTCCAATTGTTGGATGCGTGTTTCTTGTGCATCGATTTGTCCTTGCATATGTGTAATTTGATCTTTGTAATTTTCTAGTGGTACCTTCGTCGATTTCGCGAAACTACGATAAACGAATACGGACACAAATAGAATAATACCTGTAAGGATGATAAACACCCATGCTTGATTTCTTTTTAAGTATCGATTAAAACTTCTTTGTAATTCATTTCCTTGTTCGCTCATCTTTATCACCTCTCAATTTTACATTATACCATTTATTACAAAATAACTCTAGGGAGCCGTCACAAGATGCATCATCTCTTCCGTTGCCTTTCCGACAATTCCTTCATCGCAAACAACAATCAAAATGTCACCACTCTGTAAAACCGTATCTCCGCGAGCGATAATTTCTTTTGCACCACGTCGAACTGTTGCTATAATGATTTGCTCTGGCCACTGAATATCACGGATGGCTTTTTCAACAAGCGGACTATCCACCATCACAGGCACTTCGAAGGTTGTACGCTCTCCTTTTGTATCGGTTGAATGTTCTTTATCTAAACGTTCTGCTAACACTTCATAGATTGGGTCCATCTTCAAGAAGTCAGCTACGATATAGGCCACTAATGTACAAATTCCAAGAGGCATCAATTGGTTTAATCCACCGACCATCTCTGTTACAAGTAGCAAGGCTGTTAATGGTGCTTTCCCAATTGCTGCAAAGTACCCTGCCATCGCAAAGAACACAAAGCTAACGCGTACACTTGGGTCTATCCCTAAAAATTCAATGAGGAATTCAGCATATACCAATCCAAGAAGAGCTCCGAGTGAAAGAATCGGTAAAAAAATCCCCCCAGGAAGTCCTGTTCCGTATGAAATCATTGAGTAGACAAAACGAATCACAAATAGCCCCACTAAAAATTGAACAGTATCATTTTCTTTAACGAGTGCTAATACTAACTCACCACCACCGCCTAAAACATGTGGATTCCATATTCCAAGAGGAATAATCAACATAAAGGCAATAAGGCAGTAATTATACGGTGCCACTTTCGGAAAAAGTGTCTTGTAAATCTTTGGCAAAGCTAATGTGAGACGATGGTACGCTAATCCAAAAATTGCAAGGACAATGCCAAGAAGGACAACATATCCATAATATTCCATCGGAAAACGTTGGTCATTCCCCAGGTTAAGCGAAGGATGTGTCCCAAAGACATTTAATGAAATAAAGTTAGCCACGATTGCTGCTGTTAGAGTTGTCACGGCTACAAGTGGACTGAAGGTATGATGAACTTCTTCTAATACAAACATAAGTCCAGCAATCGGAGCATTGAACGCTGCGGCAAGACCGGCACCAGCTCCACTGGAAATAAACACATTCTTCTGTACCCGATTTGCCTTAAATGTCTCTGCAACTCCTTGACCAACCGATGCTCCTAATTGAATCGAAGGGCCTTCACGTCCAAGCAAGAGTCCTGACCCAATCGAAATCGCTCCACCTACGAATTTCTTCCAGCAGACAGACCACCAATTCATATCCATCTTTCCTTGAAGTTGTAATTCTACTTGTGGAATCCCACTCCCTTTAATATCAGGATCACTCTTTACAATCCGCCCTAAAATAATCCCCATTACAAGGCTAAACAGAATCCATACAGGAATCCATTGCGATTGTTCTCTCAAAAATAAATAGACGTTTACTACTTGTTCTAAAATAAAACCAATCATATATCTAAATAAACTAACCGCACTACCTGCTAGCACACCGATTAATGCGCCAATAGCAATATAACCTGATTTTCGATATCTCCTAGGGTTCAAATGACTCCAAAACTCCATTTGCACTCATCCTTTACAATTTATTCTCTTTCATTATATCAAAGTCCGTCCATAAAAAAAGGAAGAAATGAAAATTATTTCACTTCTTCCATTGTTTTATTCACCTTGTAAGTCCGCTTCATCAAGAGCATTCATTAAACGGAATAGTTCTTCCTCTGTTAATACTGCTTTTTCCTCTTTGACAAAATCGCGTACAATCTCTCCACGATGCATGACAATAAGTCTGTTTCCAAAATGAATCGCGTCAGATAGATTGTGTGTAATCATCAAAGCGGTTAAGTTTTTTTCTTCGATAGTTTCTTGTGTTTTCTGCATAATCTTGCGCTGTGTTTTCGGATCAAGCGCTGCTGTATGTTCGTCTAATAGTAATAGTTTCGGAGCGTTCATCGTTGCCATGAGGAGTGAAATGGTTTGACGTTGTCCGCCTGATAAAATTCCGATTTCTGTATGAAGGCGGTCTTCTAATCCAAGTCCTATGGGGGCTAGTAAAGCTTCAAATTGTTGCAACTCTTCTTTAGAAGACATTTTAAAGAGGCTACGTTTTTGACCTCGGCAGTTTGCTAAGGCTAAGTTTTCAGCCACTGTCATCCGAGGGGCTGTTCCTTGCATTGGATCTTGGAAGACACGACTAATATAAGCCGCTCGTTCAAAGTCCGATGTATGCTCAATTTGATGACCTCCAAATGAAATCGTTCCTTCGTCTAAAGAAAAATTACCAGCAATCGCGTTTAGGAAAGTCGATTTCCCAGCACCATTTCCGCCGACAATCGTGATAAAGTCTCCTTCTTGAATCGATAAGCTTACGTGTTTTAATGCCTTATGCTCACGAGATGTTCCAGGGAAAAATGTTTTTGATAAATGCTGAATTTCAATACTCATTTAATTCCCCCCCCTTCTATGACGTGTGCTCTTTTGCTGAATCCAACTTTTCATTTGCGGCACTGTTAAACAGAATGCAATGAGTGCTGCTGAGATGAGTTTAAAGTCGTTTGCTTGGAAGACATTGAGTAATAATACAAGCATTAATAGTAAACGGTAAATAATCGATCCGTATAGAATGCAGACAAGACGTCCCACGAAGGACTCATCTGCAAAAATGACTTCACCGATAATAATGGCTGCTAGCGCAATAACGATGGTTCCAAGACCTGAGTTCACATCTGCGTATCCATTATTTTGTGCTAAAATCGCACCCGCTAAAGCAATCAGAGCGTTTGATAACATCAAACCAAATACTGTCATCTTACGCGTGTTAATTCCAAGTGCACGTGCCATCTTTTCATTGTCCCCTGTTGCAATGAGCGCTTGTCCAAATTCAGTTTTGAAGAAGCAGTACATCAAGAAGATTAAAAATCCAATAATGATAAGCCCCATAATGATGATGTCAAAATACTTTGGTAAGCCCAATTTTGAAAGGACACTAAAAATGGTATCTTGCCCAAGTAGTGTAATATTCGCTTTTCCCATGACACGTAAGTTAATCGATAATAGAGACGTCATTGTTAAAATCCCTGCTAATAAACTTGGAATTTTACAAACGGTCATGAGGAACGCCGTCACTCCACCAGCAAGCGCTCCAGCAATCATGGCTACAAGCGTTGCTAAAAAAGGGTGCACCCCTTGTTGAATCAAAATCACACAAGTGGCAGCCCCAAGAGGAAAACTCCCCTCAGTCGTCATATCTGCAATATTTAAAATTCGAAAACTAATGAATAATCCTAGAGATAATACGCCCCATAATATCCCTTGAGAAATCGAAGAAATTACTAAATCCATTTCGAAAAAAATCCTCCTCTAAAACGATTATTATAACGTATACGTTATAATGTATATGAAGTACTACCTCGTAGAGTTACTATCATATCAACGCTTCTAAACTCTCTTATTTATTGGTTGGTGTTACTTTTTGTGCATCTTTTAAGATACTGTCTGGAATTGTAATGCCTAATTTTTTCGCTTTTTCTTCGTTGACATAGACAACACCTTTGTTTGCTAATGTGATTGGTGTATCGGCTGGGTTTGCACCTTTTAATACTTTCACCACTACTTTAGCTGTTTCTACACCGATTTGGTATTGGTCAACCCCTACACCTAATACTCCACCGTCAGCTACCATTGTATCCGCTGATGGGAATACTGGAATTTTAACCGCATCTGTAACTTGAACGACTGTTGCCATTGCACTTGCGATTGTGTTATCGATTGGAACAAAGATAGCATCTACTTGGCTTGCTAAACTTTCAGTTACTTGTTGAATATCATTTGTATTTGCGATTGTTGACACTTTAACTTCTAGGCCTAGTTCTTTCGCTGCTTTTTGAGCTTCTTCGGCTTGTTTCACGGAGTTATCTTCACTTGAAGTGTATAGGATTCCCACTTTCTTCATGTTAGGAAGAACTTGTTTCATGATTTCTAATTGTTGTTTGATGGGTGTACGGTCACTCACGCCTGTAATGTTGTTTCCTGGTTTTGATTCGCTTGCGATTAAACCTGCTTCAACTGGATAAGTAATCCCTCCCATAATAATTGGTGTTTCTTTTGTATTGTTCGCTAACGCTAATGTTGCAGGAGTTGTAATCCCTACTAAAATGTTGTTTCCACCAGAAACTAATTTTTCAGACATGCTTGCTAAGTTACTTTGGTCGCCTTGTGCGTTTTGAAGGTCGATTTCTAAGTTTTTACCAACTTCGTATCCTTCATTTTTTAATTCGTCTTGTAGTCCTTTATAGATGGCATCTAAGGCTGGGTGGCTAAGTAATTGTAATACCCCAACTTTAACGGTTTCGGTTTGTGTGGATGCTGTGTTAGCTGTATTTGTTTCTTTATTTTTATCTCCTGATTGATTGAAGAATAATGCTCCAATCACTACTAATACTAATAATGCTCCGAATAAATAAATGCTTTTGTTCTTTTTCATGATGAATTCCTCCCAAAATTACATAGGTATTCGCAAACTCTATTAAAAAAGAGACTACGTATGTTACTACGAGTCTCCCTTATAAATAGAAAGACCACGTCAGCTCTAGTCTATAGAATCTACGTGGTCGAGTTTGCTTTAAATATTGAAATCCACATAGATACAAGTTCACGTCAATGAAGGTTGTATCTATATGTACAAATGTACGTTAAGAACAACCTGTATCTAGTGGCTTTGCCAACGCGTATTTAATTTTAATACGATACAAATGTTTTCCATGTTCTTAACTCCTTTTCTAGTGATGTGTTCATTATGAACGCAAATGTCCTAGGTGTCAACTTTTTTTTCAAAAAGATAATCTTTTATTTTTATCTATATTTATAAACACATTGTTATTTCTTAAACAATTCTTTATTTTTTATTGTGGTTTTCTTAAAAATGTGATATTATATCAAAGGAAATTAATAAAACATTTTTTCATAAAGGAGAGCGAAAATGAAAAAAGGTCTTTTAGCTAGTTTAGCTATTTCATCAGTTCTATTATTAGCAGCTTGCGGAAATAATAGTTCTAAAACTTCAACTACAGCTCAAGAAACAACAACTGCTGAAGCTGTAGCAAGTGCATCTGCTCAAAAATATGCAGACCCTTCAACATTAAAAGATAGCTATGATGTTATCATCGTAGGTTCTGGTGGTGCTGGTTTATCAGCTGCCATCCAAGCGAAAGAAGCTGGTTTAAACCCAGTTATCTTAGAAAAAATGCCAACTGCCGGAGGAAACACAACAAAATCTTCTGCTGGTATGAACGCATCTCAAACGAAATTCCAAGAAAAAGAAGGAATTAAAGACTCTAACGATAAATTCTACGAAGAATCACTAAAAGGTGGTAAAGGTACAAATAATCCTGAATTATTACGTTACTTAGTAGACAACTCAGCAAGTGCGATTGACTGGTTAGATTCAATGGGAATCACGCTTAGCAACTTAACAACTACTGGTGGTATGAGCGAAAAACGTACTCACCGTCCAGCAGATGGTTCAGCTGTAGGGGAATACTTAGTGAATGGATTATTACGTAACGTTTCTGAACGTGAAATTCCATTATTTGTGAATGCAGACGTAACTAAAGTAAACGAAAAAGACGGCAAAGTAACTGGTGTTAACGTTACTATCGATGGCAAAGAAAAAACAATCTCTGCTAAAGCAGTTGTATTAACAACTGGTGGTTTCGGTGCCAACATGCAAATGGTAACTGAATACAACCCTGCTTTAAACGGATTCGTAACAACAAACCAAAAAGGTTCAACTGGTGACGGTGTTGTTTTAGCAAAAGAATTAGGCGCTGCAACTGTTGACATGAAAGAAATCCAAATTCACCCAACTGTAGAACAATCAACTTCAACATTGATTTCTGAATCAGTTCGTGGTGAAGGTGCTATTCTTGTGAACCAAGAAGGTAAACGTTTCTACAACGAAATGGAAACTCGTGATAAAGTATCACAACAAATCATTGGATTAAAAGAAAAATATGCTTACTTAATCTTCGACTCAGCTTTAATTGAACGTGCAAAGGCTGTTAAATTCTACGAAAAACGTGGATTAGTGAAGAAAGCTGACACAATCGAAGCTCTAGCTAAAGAAATTAATGTTCCTGCTGAAACATTAAAAGCAACATTAGAAACTTGGAACAAAGCTGTCGCTGATAAAAACGATGCTGAATTTGGACGTAAAACTGCAATGGACCACGACTTAACAAAAGGACCATACTACGCAATCCAAATCGCACCTGGTATTCACCATACAATGGGTGGATTGAAGATCAACACGAATACAGAAGTTCTTAAAGAAGATGGTTCTGTAATCAAAGGCTTATACGCAGCCGGTGAAGTTACAGGTGGAATTCACGGTGCAAACCGTATCGGTGGTAACGCTGTTGCCGACATCATCATCTTCGGACGTCAAGCAGGTGCGCAATCTGCTGCATATGCAAAAGAAAACTAATTAATTTCCAATTGACCAAAAAAAACTCTGAAGCGATTGCTTCAGAGTTTTTTTGGTTAAAATTGAATATTTTCTTGTATCCATTCTTTTCTAAAATGAATGGCCACTTGTGTCATCGATACAGATTGAATCGCAAGGATTCCGAAGAAAAGAAGTGTATTATTTTTAAACAGAACTGCTAGGATAGCTCCTATTAGGTAGACTACAAAGTAACTCATTGCAAGTTGTTTCGTTATCTGTAGGCCTTCTTTATTGTATCGTGAAGTTCCAAAAAGGCACACATAAAACAGTGTGATACCCACAAGAACCATTGAACTTCCCATTTCTAACAATTGACCATCATAATACATCTCTACTCCAGCGGTCATAATATTTATCGCAATTAAAATTCCAATATGTAAATACACCAAGGGCACACCCGCTCTTTCTTGATGATGTTCAATTCCGATAACAGTTTGAGAAACATAAGAAACAAATAGGAATCCAACCATCACAAACGTGGATACAGATAAAAGAAAATGTTCAGCTAGTGGATACGTTTTGATGACCGCGACGACCAATTCTCCTACTGTTAAAATCGTAATCAGTTGCATTCGTTCCACTAAATGCGGAAAGTTCATATAGCTGTATTTCATCTTCTTTGTCATAAAAGTTGGATAGATTAAAAGCGCTAAATAAGAGAACAAATAAATATAGTTGATATACTCAACTGGAGTAAATGAAATGATCACCATCGAAACAATGACAATCAAAATGGCGATGAATATTCCTTTAATTTGAATCACCATATCATTCGTACACTGTTGGTACTTACGAATATGCAATAAATACTGCAAAATAATAATTCCCAAAACGACAATCATCAATAGATTGTAATAAATATATACTGGGATAGCAATTCCATTAAAATTAACAACTCCCAATCTCCAATTCGCTGTAAATAAAGTCACCATATTTCCGATGACAAGCGCCGCTGCGATAATAGTATAAATATCATTCGTATCTCTTCTACTGTAACGATTTAAGTATGAGTTCTCCATTAACCACACACTCCAAATCGAAATAGTTGCAACAAAAAACGCTAAAATCCCTTGCAAGTTAACAATGTGTTCTGGAGTGGAATGGAGAATACCCACTAATTGACTTGTCGCAAGTATAAAAACTAAATCAAAAAACAACTCATAGTTTGATACTTTCTTTACTTTCATGCTACTCCTCCCTTAGTCCTCATCCTTAATATCGATATCTTCTGGGATTGGTTCATCCAAGTACTTCTGATATTCTTCTAAGAGACGTTCCCGTTGTTTCAAGAAGAAATCGAACTGTGCACTGTTCAAGAGTACCTCTCCATCCACTTCCACCGTCTTCACTTGCTTTGTTTGGATTAAATGCATGAGATATCCTAATTCTATTTCCAGATTCTCTGCAGTTTGTTGTACGGTATAATACATCCTTTCCCTCCAATAAAAAAGCTACCCTAAACGAATTGTCTAAGGCAGCCAACATTTTCAATTATGCTAAAGCTTCAACGAGGCTTTGCGCGAAAGCTTGGATATTGACGATATCATCTGCTTCAGCGTTCAAGTCTACTAAGACATTTTCAGCACCTTTTTTGGCACCTGTTTTTGCAAATTGCGCATCAAAATCTAATACTGATTGGCAGAACTTATCGTAGAAAGTATCCCCTGAACCAAGTGCTCCGTATACTTTCCCAGTTAAATCTTCTTCCTCTAATTCTTCATAGAAGTCGACGATTTCGTCAGGTAAGTCGCCATCTGTTCCGTAAGTATAAGTTGCGACAACATTAATATCATAATTATGGAATTCGTTTGCTTGTGCTGAAGTACATTCTTTCACATCTACTTCTACTCCACGGTCTTCTAATGCTTCTGCTAAAATATCTGCAATCTCTTCTGTATTTCCTGTTAAACTTGCATATACGATCAATGCTGTTGCCATGATACCACTCTCTTTCTCATTCAATACAACGATTATAACAAATCCACTAAACGCCGTCTATTGTTTCAGAAAAAAATATAGGATTCCATAACCAAATCGACTCTTCGCTAGCACCCCATTTAAACAGGCATAACACCTGTCTTAAAAAATTGTAGAAAGCACACATAAACTCTTTGCACCGTTCCATTTCACAGAGTTAAATACGTCTAAAATCAATTCTTGGACCTTACGGATTTTATCATTACCATAATAGGGAATGATATTCAAGATGAATTAGTAGGAGTTGGAGCTTGCTCCTTACTCCTACTTTGAAGTTTGAAAGATGAGAGACGAAGACTCGAATCGATATCCTATTATGGTAATGATAAAAAGTATCCGTAAGGATAACCAAGAATTGATTGGCAAGACTATTCGCCAAAATTTTTTGAGAATTTTTAGGTATACTTTATCTGTTGCACCCCCTTTTCAAAAGTTTTACTATAATA
>NZ_DBHISP010000003.1:0-146363 GCF_057274575.1 Granulicatella sp.
TAGAGCATCTGACTTTTAATCAGAGGGTCACAGGTTCGAGCCCTGTATCACTCATTCTCATAGTAGAAATTGCGGGTGTGGCGGAATTGGCAGACGCACTAGATTTAGGATCTAGCGCCGCGAGGCGTGGGGGTTCGAGTCCCTTCACCCGCACTTAGCCGGCTTAGCTCAGTTGGTAGAGCATCTGATTTGTAATCAGAGGGTCGAGGGTTCAAGTCCTTTAGCCGGCATTAAAACCAAATTTGCGGAAGTAGTTCAGTGGTAGAACACCACCTTGCCAAGGTGGGGGTCGCGGGTTCGAACCCCGTCTTCCGCTTTGCCAATGTAAAACCATGGCCCATGCCGGGGTGGCGGAATTGGCAGACGCACAGGACTTAAAATCCTGCGGTCAGTGATGACCGTACCGGTTCGACCCCGGTCCTCGGCATTAACTAAATATACAATGCACCCATAGCTCAATTGGATAGAGTACTTGACTACGAATCAAGCGGTTACAGGTTCGACTCCTGTTGGGTGCATATTCGGGAATTAGCTCAGCTTGGTAGAGCACTTGGTTTGGGACCAAGGGGTCGTAGGTTCGAATCCTGTATTCCCGATTTCTTATGGGGGCTTAGCTCAGCTGGGAGAGCGCCTGCTTTGCACGCAGGAGGTCAGCGGTTCGATCCCGCTAGTCTCCATTTAATTTAATATCATGGCGGTGTAGCTCAGCTGGCTAGAGCGTCCGGTTCATACCCGGGAGGTCGGGGGTTCGATCCCCTTCGCCGCTATTCTTTAGAGCTTGGACCTTTAGCTCAGTTGGTTAGAGCAGACGGCTCATAACCGTCCGGTCGTAGGTTCGAGTCCTACAAGGTCCATAGTTATATCTTGGAGGATTACCCAAGTCCGGCTGAAGGGAACGGTCTTGAAAACCGTCAGGCGTGTAAAAGCGTGCAAGGGTTCGAATCCCTTATCCTCCTTAATATTATCGCGGGGTGGAGCAGTTGGCAGCTCGTCGGGCTCATAACCCGAAGGTCGTAGGTTCGAGTCCTACTCCCGCAATTAGGTTCCGTGGTGTAGGGGTTAACATGCCTGCCTGTCACGCAGGAGATCGCGGGTTCGATTCCCGTCGGGACCGTTAGATGAATATAATATTCGCTAGGCTCGGTAGCTCAGTTGGTAGAGCACTTGATTGAAGCTCAAGGTGTCGGCAGTTCGATTCTGTCCCGAGCCATTCTAAATATAATGCGGGTGTAGTTTAGTGGTAAAACTACAGCCTTCCAAGCTGTTGTCGCGAGTTCGATTCTCGTCACCCGCTTTAAATATTTAGGGCCTATAGCTCAGCTGGTTAGAGCGCACGCCTGATAAGCGTGAGGTCGATGGTTCGAGTCCATTTAGGCCCATTAATAACTTTGTTATTAGGAAATAATAAAATCTTGGATGATGGGGAAGTACTCAAGAGGCTGAAGAGGCGCCCCTGCTAAGGGTGTAGGTCGGGAAACCGGCGCGAGGGTTCAAATCCCTCCTTCTCCGTTTTATTATTTGTTATCCTGGCCCGTTGGTCAAGCGGTTAAGACACCGCCCTTTCACGGCGGTAACACGGGTTCGAGTCCCGTACGGGTCATATTTGGAGGTTTAGCTCAGCTGGGAGAGCATCTGCCTTACAAGCAGAGGGTCAGCGGTTCGATCCCGTTAACCTCCATCTCATAGTGGTTCCGTGGTGTAGGGGTTAACATGCCTGCCTGTCACGCAGGAGATCGCGGGTTCGATTCCCGTCGGGACCGCTCTTTATAAAAATGCGGGTGTAGTTTAGTGGTAAAACTACAGCCTTCCAAGCTGTTGTCGCGAGTTCGATTCTCGTCACCCGCTTTATTCTATTATATTGGCCCGTTGGTCAAGCGGTTAAGACACCGCCCTTTCACGGCGGTAACACGGGTTCGAGTCCCGTACGGGTCATCGCTTAAGCCTACTGAAAAGAAGGCTTTTTGTTTTAATAATTATCGGAATATAAACAGAAAAAATCTCCTTATTCTAGTGAATAAGGAGATTTTTTTCGTAAAATAATGGAGCCGAGGGGAGTCGAACCCCTGTCCAAGTATATCGACACAATCAAATCTACATTCATAGTTTATCTATTTATATTTCGCTACTGATTAGCTGAAAAACAAGCGTTATCTTAAGCTAGCCTGATAATCTCTTATTCACTTAGACAGACGGAAAAGTGAATCGTATCCCACTGGTTATAGGACCTGGACCCGAGCACATGGGCGATGCCGGACAGATCTTAGCTAGCAGTTATTAAGCTGCGAAAGCTAAAGTGTTTGTTTGTTGTTTGTCAGTTATATTTAACTGTAACGTTTTTACGTAGACGTAACCTACGGAATGCATTGAAAGCTCAACCTATACCTGTCGAATCCGTAACGACCCCGTATAAAGTAAAAACCTAGGGATTTCCCTAGGTTCTTATTGTAACAAAGTTTTAAATGACATGCAATTCTTTATTAATCACGCATTTTTATTGGAATAAAGCTAAAGTCGTCATCTTTTGCTTCTTTACGGAGAGCAAAGTGATTCGTTTGATTTAATGCTTTCAAATTGAATTTCCCTTCTGAATATTCAACAATGTTCAATGAAGCATTTCCAATAAGTTCTGATAATTGAAAGTCTGGGATTAATTCATGAAGCATATTTCGAATAGTCATACCGTGGCTGACAATCAGTACATTATGATTTGTATCTCTGTGTTGGTTGACTACCTTTAGTAAACCTTTTTCAACACGTAACCAAAACTCCATAAAGTTTTCCCCAAGATGATCGGGATCTAGCTCTTTCAAACCATTTAATTCTTCTTGGATATTTCTTCCACCCAAGTCATCAAAGTTTCTTTGAAGTTTTTTATACAACTCACTCCATAAGTCATTCGCAGATTTTCCTTCTAAGCTTCCAAAGAAAACTTCACGAAATTCTGGCATCATTTCAATAGTGAGGTTATCACGATTTGGATGAGTTTTAAGAAATAGTTGTGCAGTTTCAACGGTTCTACGCAAATCACTAGTATAGACTGCGTCAAAATGAACATCTCGCATTCCTAAACCAGAACGAATAGCATCAAGGCGACCTTCTTTAGTTAGAGGAGTATCAGACCATCCTTGCATTAAATTGTAGCGGTTAAAGACGGTTTCTCCATGTCGCATAAAATATAAAGTTACCCCTTTTTTCGTCATAAAAAGACCTCCGTTCTTGTTCTTTATTCTATTGTAAACTGATTTTTAAAAAATTGCTAATTTAAAATGAAGAGTTTCCAAGAAAAAATCCGATTCCCACACAACAGAGACCTCCGATTAGACTTACAATCATATAAAAAATCGCAAGGGGAGTATTCCCATTTTGGATTAACTGGAGGGATTCCAAACTGAATGTTGAAAAAGTAGTAAAGCCACCACAGACTCCAGTAATTAAAAGCCACTGATCTCCTTCGAACCAATGTGCCTGTTGGAATTTAGCACTTAAATATCCGATGGCAAGCGAACCAAGTAAATTAATTAGTAGTGTTTTTAATGGAAAATAATGTTGGAAAGGAAGTTGAGAAAGTAAATAACGGAGAATTGCTCCAATCGCTCCACCAATTCCGACAAAAAGTATTGACATAGTATCCTTCTTTCTAATTTGAATACATTCATTATACCTTTTTTTTGGTAAAAAATAAAAAGCTGGAGTAAATCCAGCTTTTACTTTATTTAAAGAGTAAACTTCCAAGAACAATAATTCCGAGTGCAATTCGGTACCAACCAAACGCTTGGAAATCGTGTTGTTTGATGTATTTTAATAAGAATTTAATTACGAATAGTGAAACAACAAATGAAACGATTGATCCAACTACTAGAATAATAAACTCAGCAAATGAATAGTGGAATCCAAATTTCAATAATTTTAATCCACTAGCACCAAACATGATTGGAATTCCCATGAAGAATGAAAATTCAGTAGCGATTGAACGACTTGTCCCAACAAGTAAACCACCAAGAATCGTTGATCCAGAACGGCTTGTTCCAGGTACAAGAGCTAAACATTGGAAGAGTCCAATTTTGATAGCCGTCAAAATATCTAACTCTTTAAAGCTTTTAATTTTCGGTTCGACATTTTTGTGTTGTCTTTCGATGTAAATGAAAGCAACCCCATATACAATTAAAGCCAATGCGATAACGATTGGTTTATTAAAATAATCATCCATAAAGTCATCCAAAATGAATCCTAAAATAACGGCTGGGATACATCCGATAATCACTTTCTTCCAAAGATCAATAGTTTCAATGAATTCTTTACGTTTCTTATTTTTCGCAAATGGATTTAATTTGTTGAAATACACTAGTACAACTGCCATGATGGCTCCAAGTTGAATGACAACATTAAACATTTCTTGGAATTTAGCAGAAACGTCCAATTGAATAATCTCGTTTACTAAAATTAAATGACCTGTACTACTAATTGGTAGCCATTCAGTAACGCCTTCGATAATTCCTAAAATAATAGTTTTAATAATCTCGATAAGATTAAGCATTTTTCCACTCCTTTATAAAATCTGATAACAACGATTATACTTCTTTCTGATTGTGATTAGCAACGATTTTATAAAAATTTTGAAATATTTTTCATATAATAAGAGTTTAAACAGTTGGAATCACACAAACCACTTCAGGAGCGTAGAAATCTTTTTGAAGTAATGAAAGTTTGCCTGTTGCTTTATCACGTTTAAATAAGGTTAAGTTATCAGATTCTTGGTGTCCTACAACGATATAATTTTCATCAGAACTTAAATGGAAATCTCTTGGAATTAAACCGTAGCTATCGATTGTTTGTACGTGTTGCAGAAGTCCAGTTCCTTTATTAATGGAGAAAGTAAAAATCGCATCAAATCCACGATTAGAAGCATAGAGAAAATCTCCCTCGCTTGTAATATGAATGGCTCCTCCCCAAGATTGTTGATTTTCAGTGGTCAGGGCAATTTTGTCAAGGTTTGTAAATATTCCATTTTCTTTATTATAAGAGAGGACTTCGATAGTTGCATCGAGTTCACAAATCAGATAAGCGATAGGAAGCGCTGGATGGAAGGATAGATGACGAGGACCGCTCCCTTCTTTTGTTTTATATTGTGCGACTTCTTCTAATCCGTCTTCTGTACGTTTGTAAGTAAATACAGTATCGATTCCAAGGTCACAAACTATAATCCATTTTTCGTCTGGTGTGTAGTCAGTGTAGTGAACATGTGGAGAACTTTGGTTTACGTGAATACTTGAACCAGTGTGAACTTTTTTATCGATTGCAGTAAAATTCTTTGATTCTTTATCATAGTGATATAATTCAACGAATCCTCCATGATAGTTGGCAGTCAGTACATCTCTTGTTTTTTCGTTATAACGAATATAGCAAGGCACTGCTTGCTGGTCATTATAACTTACAAAGGTTTCTAGTGGAGAAACTTGTGCATTATTTGCTGAAATACCGCAGAATTCTTCTGCTTTTCCTACTGCGAATAATAATTGGTCATCCTTCGCGTAAGAGAGATAAGTTGGATTATCGATAGTTGCTTCTAATATAAGAGATTCTAGTTGTTCGGTTTCTTTATTGAGAGTTACAGAGTATACTCCTTTACTAACTCGTTTTGTATATGTTCCTAAATAAAATTTTTCATTCATACGATTCCCTCCGAATCACAATATAGAATAATTATACAATTTTTTGTAAAATCTAATCAAATGTTAATCATAGATGCGAAAAATATGATACACTAGAGGAAAATGTGATAAGGAGGAATTTTATGAATAATAAACCTGAAAACCAGAACAAAACATGGTTCTGGAAATGGTTTTTAGATAATCAATTAGTGACAGGATTGCTTATTTTATTATTGCTCCTTGTTAACTTGATTTTATTCTCGCAAACATCGTACTTATTGAATCCAATTAAAGGATTTATTTCGGCAGTCGGAGTTCCAGTTGCTTGTGGTGCAGTAGTGTACTACTTAGTAAAACCAATTTATGATGTTCTAGTGAACAAAAAGGTTCCAAAAGGAATTGCAATTCTAGGAGTATTGTTAGGTGTCGTGTTCGTATTTGTAATGATTGTGACAAGCTTAGTTCCGATTATTCAAAAGCAATTATTAGATTTAGTTTCTCAATTACCTTACTACTATCAAATTATTAGTGATCAAGTTGAAAAATTTATGCAATCAAGCTGGTTTACAGCGTTGCAAGAGCAATTTAACACGATTAATATGGATTTCATTCAATCGATAACAGAACGACTCAATGGTGTCTTAAACCTCACATTTAGTGGTATTGGGAGCGTCGTGGGAATCGTTGGTGAGATTGTAATTACACTTATGACTATGCCTGTTATTCTTTATTATTTATTGAAAGATGGAAATAAAGTCATTCCTTCGATTACGCGATTATTTCCAACTCGCTCTCAACATAAAATTAGCGTGATGCTACATGAAATGAACCAACAAGTCAGTTCATATATTCGTGGCCAAATCTTAGTTGCGATTTTTGTTGGGATTACTTATATGATTGGATATGCGATTATCGGATTACCATATGGAGTAACGATTGGGATGATTGCAGGACTATTAACGATTATCCCATATATTGGTTCAATTATCGGATTAGTTCCAGCATTCATTATTGCTTTCGTTACAAATCCATCGCTAGCGCTTCAAGTATTTTTAGTTTATGTCATTGAACAATTAGTTGAAAGTCGTGTTCTTCAACCGTTAATTCTTGGTTCATCATTAAAGATGCATCCAGTGACAATTTTAGTGATCTTACTGGCAGCTGGTAAAATGTTTGGACTAACGGGCTTATTGATTGCCGTACCTGTTTATGCAGTGATTAAAGTATTTGTAACTCACTTCTTTGCATGGTATAAAGACTATTCTGGTTTGTATTACGTTCCCGAAGAGGAAGTAGAAGAAACTATTGAAATTGTGATAACTAAAGAAAATTAAAACCAAATCTCTCTTACAAAACGTAATATTTAGTAAGGGAGGTTTTTTTATGCTTTTTGCGATTGGTGTGATTGGAGCAGTTATTGGAAGTTTTGTAAATGTGGTTAGCTTAAGAGTTACTAAGAGAGAAGATTTTATTCATGGAAGATCGTATTGTCCCCATTGTCATCATCCACTATGTGCTTTGGATTTACTACCTATTTTTTCATATCTCTTTTTACGTGGAAAGTGTCGATGGTGTAAACAGTCAATCTCTATACGCTACCTCTTAGTAGAAATTACATTTGCCATTTTATTCGTATTAGTAGCTTTTTTAAAACAACCTATGGAGGTTAGAGGATATTTCTTTTGCACAATGTGTATGCTGGTAGCACTTATCGATTTTGATTCGTTTGAAGTAGATTTACGCATGTTATTGATTCTAGTAATAGGATATTTCTGCTTCAGAATGAATTTAGTTGAAGAAGCAATGCTATCCATGATGAGTGGTCTCGTTTTATACTTCACTGTTTATGGTATTGGGAAATGGGTCTGGAAAGAGGAAGTTTTAGGCATGGGAGATGTGTACTATTTAGCTACATTAGGTCTTTATTTTTCACCAAGTCAAATTCTCTTTGTCGGACTCTTTTCCTTTGTCGTTGCTGGAGGAGTGGTGATTGGTTGGATGATGCTCTCTAAAAGAAACAAGGTGCATGAAAAAATTCCTTTTGCTCCTTTTATTAGTAATAGCGCTCTATTGACTTATTTATTTTCAATCCAATGGATATAAATTTTGGGAACTATATACCAGTTTACACTAGACACAAGATATAGTATTTTCGAGAATATCAATAAAGTCGACAATATTAACTATTTATGATAGAGTGGCAATAATAAAATAAAAGGAGGACTGAAATGTTTTTTCAGGATAAAAAGATAAAATATTCAATTCGCAAATTGAAAGTTGCTACTGTGTCACTTGCGATTGGATTTTTGTTTGCGCCTGCGGTCATGGGAGCCGCTCAAGTAGCTCAAGCGGATGAGCTTACGACTACTGAACAAGTGGAGAATAAAGCAGAGAGTCAGGTCTCGGGGGGCTCTTCTGCGACAGATCAAGCAGAGCCTCAGAAAGAAAACCAAGTTTCTTTGAGCTCTTCGGAATCTACCGTAGCAGAGACAAGTGAAGCACTAGCATCTACAGGCTTTAGAAATGCCCAACCAGCTACAGGCACTGCCCAAGCAACTCCAGCAAATACCAGTCTCAATAAGAGCACTCTGGAGAACTACCTCAAAGAGTTGCGTAGCAAGGACTTTTCGAGTAAGACAGACGATAGTCTAGAAATCTTGAATGGTGTAATGACAGCTGCCGATGGTGTGCTTCAAACTGCGACAAATCAAGAAGAAATTGATAAAGTTTATCGTAATCTCGTGACTTTTGTCAATTCAGGTCTTCGTGATAAAAATCCGAAGTTCATCCCAGACAAAGATAAGACTCCTCGCTCGGCAGTTTATGAGTTTGAAAGTGCTACACCAGGAAAAACGGTTCCATTTGGTCTGAACTACTTGAAGCCAGAAGACACAAAAATCTACAAAAAGGGCGATAAAGTAAAGGCCATCCAGCCAACTGAAACAACTTATGTAGAGAATGATGGAAGTGGTAGATGGACCTTTAAGGGCTATGACTATGATAGTCAGGTGATTGACAAAGATGATATTTTCTTCAAAGGTAAGTGGGAATATACACCAACACCATACAAGGCTACCTATAGAGCGGTTAATGGTTCACCTGAAAAAACTCCGCCTGCTTTTCTTGCAAACTGGAGTCCAGAAGATAAAAGAAGATTTGCTGAGGGTGAAGTAGTAAAAGCACAAGAATTTCACTGGGTTTTTTATACTTCAGAAGAATTTCCTAACCGAAAAAGTTATTGGGCCTTGACTGGCTTTGATGCTCCAAGTAAAGTGGTAAACCATGGCGATGTGGAGTTTGTAGGAACTTGGAAATACTTTGAGGATGTCATTGTATCCTACAAGGCTGTGAACCAGCACGATTGGGAGAATTTTTATAAGTTACCAAGTAGTCCTAAGACCTCATACTACGACAAATATAACTTACCTCTTCCTAAGGAGATAAAGGATCTAGAAAGTAAACTATACGATTACAAGCTTACTTTCAATCAGTATGATCAACGCGATAAGTATTTACCTAAAGATATACTGGATACGCTAGCTGCCTTGGAGCGCTACGATTACGTTCAACGTGTCCACAAACCCTTCTATGATGCAGAACATGAAGGGAATTGGACTTTCGAGGAAGATGTAGTAGATTTAACACTCAACCGTGAACTAGAACGGGCGACTTCACATGGGACAGCACCAAAATTTATACTGCCATTGACGTTTTCATTTAAACCAGTTCCTCGGAAACCGACTTATGAGTTTATCAGTGGAACGGCTGGCAAAGCACTACCTGCTGAGATTAATAATCTGAAGCCTGTCTATGAACCAAGTGAATGGATATATATGGATAGAAAGACATATCCGAAAGGCAAGGATATCGTTCAGGCTGTTAAACCGCTTAATGATTCCTACTATGATGCAGCTAACGATGGTACATGGCACTTTAAGGGCTATGATTTTGATAGAAAACCAGTGAGCGACTGGGAGCACGATGGATGGAATCTCAAGTTCACAGGTACTTGGACATTTACACCGGGAACCTATCCAGAAAACTATAAGTTTGTCAGCAAAGACCCTAGCCTGTCTCTCCCAGAGGAAATCACGACCTATATTCCAAGCACTGGAAAAAACTATAGTAATGGCGATACTGTCCTTGCAACAGCTCCCCTGAAGACGACCTACATGGACTTTGTAAACAAGGGAACTTGGAAATTTGAAGGTTATGACGCCGGTAGTAAGGTGGTCAACAAAGACGCCGTTCTCTTTACCGGTACTTGGTCCTTCACACCGCACAGAGATAAGACAGTTTCTTTTGATTTTGTGAGTGATACTCCAGGGAAGACCATTCCTGATGATTTGAAGACACAAATTCCAGCTCCTATCACAACTTCTCCAGATGAGTATTCTGATAATGTCAAGAAGGTCCTTCGCGATTTTTACACATACACAGATGAAGAAAATGATGGTACATGGGTTTCTAAGCAACCTGAGGAAGTGGAAAAGCCAACTGACGATGAGGACTCTACTTATACTGTCCACTGGACTTTTGAACCGAACAGGCATAGTGCTTACTATGACTTCTATACAGATTCAAAAGATTCTTCTGGTAATTTAATCTCGCCACCAAATACTTTATATGCTCTAATCTCTGACACAAGAGAATTTGTCAAGGGTGAAAAAGCTCGCGTTAAAATGCCGTCTAAAACAAGAATTGAGGATCCTGATGGCAGAGGAACTTGGGTCTTTGATAACTACTATGAAGATGATAATACGACGATTTCTCCACGTGTGAAAACAGTAGGGACAGAAGATGTTCTCTTCAAAGGAAAATGGATTTTTGTTCCTACTGATCAGTCTGATACAATCTACAGATTAGAGTATAAATTTACTAACTCGACTCCTGCGTATCCTCTTCCAAATAAGATTCGCGAGATGCTTCCAGCTGGCACTGATTTCGTTGCACGAGCTGATGATTACAAAGATGCAAGCAAACTTGACACCACCACAGTAACTGTTCCGACAGGTACTTGGACCTTCCATGGTTTTGATGCGGATAAATACGGAAAAGCTATTGCAGGTACGAAAGTGAAGAGCATCGCAGGATCTTGGAGCTTTACGCCAAATGGTATAGACTATCAGTTCCAATCAACTAATCCTGATTTCGTATTACCAGATCATATCACTAAGTTGACTCCGAAAAACCCAATTGATTATGAGTTATATCCTAAGGAAATTCTAGCTGAACAACCGAGTGAAACGACTTATGTTGACACAGCAAAAAAGGTAACATGGACATTTGCAGGATACGATAAAGAAAAAATCGTTGTAGCAAAAGGCAGACAGACTTTCCTTGGAAGCTGGGTACCTACTCCAAATCCAGAATATGTATTCAAATCATCTAAAGCAGGTGTTCCATTGCCACAAAGTATTTTGGGAATGCTTCCAAATGATGAGGCTTCTTATAAGGTTGGTGACACCGTTGTAGCCAAACAACCTGCTGAAGCATCAGTAGTTGAAGAAGACAAAGACTATGTCTGGACCTTCAAAGGTTACGATCAGAAGAATGCGACGTATAATGGCAATCGCGTGACATTTACGGGTATCTGGGAAGCAACGCCTAGACCACATCATGAACCAGCACCTCAACCAAATCCAGTTCCACCAGTGAATCCAGGAGGAGAGCAGGGGGCTGATCATAATCAGGTAAATAAACTTCAACCAAGAAAACCTGAAGATAATCCACCAGCTCAAAGTCCAGTAGGAGAAAAGGAAAAACAAGCTACATTGCCAAATACAGGTAGCACTGCACCACTTTCACTCACTGGACTAATGACAAGCTCTCTTCTTGCAGGTCTAGGAGCATTACTTCTTGGTCGCAAGCGGAAAGATGATTAAATACTGATTTTATCTAGAGTATATCGACTTTTATAAGATTCTTAAGCAACTGCTTGACTGTTTGACAAATCTATCTGATTCTCAAGCTGAAGGTTGAGAATCTGGGACAAAAGTCTAACCTTAAATATAAAAAGCGAACAAAACGAATTATCTGACACTCAGAGTTCTGTCTTGTTCGCTTTTTTATCTAAATTATCGATTTTAAAAATTTAGGGAACTATATACCAGTTTACACCACCAACAACATATTGTATTTATAAGAATATCAAAAAAGACGATTTCCATTTTGGAAATCGCTTTTTTGGGTCAGTACCAATTGAAGTTGAATAGAGGTTTTTTATGCATTTTTTGTAAGTCTTCTTTGAGCAGCCGTTTGAATAATTCGATCTGCAAGGTGTTGATTTCTAACGAGAATTGGTCCGTGGAAATAAGAACAAAACACGTTTTTGTAGTGACAACCTTCCGCATGATCTTCTTCATTATTTCCATAACCTTTTACTACTGTTCCAAGAGGTTTCATATTTTTACCTAAGTAAGTTCTACCAATATGATTCTCGTATCCTAAATACGTTTCTCCAAATTCTTCGTTAAAGATTTCAACATCACCAATTAAACGATTTGGAAATTGACCGTTAGTGCAAACGTCGATAGCACCAATCCCATTGAGACGTTCGCCACTAGCATTTACGTAATAACGGCCTAATAATTGGAAGCCACCGCAAATAGCTACTACAACTCCATCATCTTCAATATATTTGATTAAAGTATCTTTTTTGTTTTGAAGATCTTTTGCAACAACAGTTTGTTCATAATCTTGACCACCGCCAAACATTACGATATCAAATTCTTTTGGATTGAAGTCTTCTTCTAAGCTAATAAGAGTAGTTTCGACTTCGTATCCAAATTTTTTTGCACGGTGTTGTAACATGAGTAAGTTTCCATTATCACCGTATGTGTTCATTAGGTTTCCGTATAAATGACAGATTCTTAATTTCATCCGTTCATCCCTTCCTTAAGGTATCCTTCTTTAGCAAAGTCTTTACGTAAGTTAAGTAGCGCTGTATAAGTAGCTAGTACATTGACTTTTTTTGTTGGAGCTTTGTGAATCCAATCGATTAATTCTGTATTTGTTTTAAAGACTTTCGTATTTTCAAAACCTGCGACTTCCATACGAACACCAAGGTCTTCAACACGGATACCACTAATGGCTGTATCGACAGCATTCAAAGCATGTAACCCTTCGAAATCGCCATCCCAAATCCAACTGATATCTTGACCATCTGCAGGATTATCATTTAAGAGAACACCTAAACTGAATGATTCTTTTTCATAACTTAATAGTTGAACGATTTGGTTAAATCCAACTGGATTTTTTATTAAGTTCAACATCACTTCTTTATCTTCAACGGTAAAGGTTTCTTGACGACCAAATACACGCTGAGCTTTAGAGAAGCCTTCTTGGATTTCTTCCGTAGTAAGACCAAAGAATTTAGCAGCAGAGTATGCTGCTAAGGCATTATAAATATTATAAAGTCCAGCAATTGGAATTGAGAAAGTTGTACCGTCAATATCAAATGAAGAACCTGTTAAAGACAATTCATTTAAAGCAGTGACCGCATAATTCAATTCGGGACGTTTAAAATCACATTTTGGACAATAATATTTACCAAGGTTACTATAAGTAATGCTCTTATAATGCAAAATAGATTGGCAGTGCGGGCAAAGTACACCATCTGTATTGTAGTGAGCCATCATTTCACTATCTTCAGTATGATTAAATCCAAAATAAAGCCGCGGATTTGGCAACTCATCACTATTAAAGATAGGAGCATCTCCATTTGCAAGAATAGTGGCAGATGGAGCAAAAGCAGCACCGTCTAGCATAAATTGATAAGTTGTATATATCTCACCAAATCGATCCATTTGGTCGCGGAAAATATTCGTAAACACAAATAGTTTAGGTTCAATATAAGGAGTGATATGTTTAATCGTAGCTTCATCCACCTCTAGAACAGCAATGTTCTTTTCAAGCTTTTTAGGAGAATGATTTAAAAAAGTAGATACAATCCCTTGAGTTAGATTTGCTCCAGTTGGGTTTGTTAAAATATTAGGATATTTTTGTTTTAAAAGTTGAACGATAAGGGAAGTTGTTAATGTCTTTCCGTTTGTTCCGCTGACGATAATCACATCGTAGTTCTCCGCTAGGGATTTTAAAATTGTAGGATCAATAGCGTGAGCCACTTTTCCTGGCATGCTACTGCCACCTTTTGTAAAAGTTTTAAGAGCCCATCTAGTGAATTTCCCTGCTCCTAAAGCAACTTGTGTTCTTAGATTCAATTTTGACGATCCTTTCTTATAGATTCTTCACTATTGTAGCATACTTTAATCAAAAGTGGTTTAAAAAAACTTTTTAAATACCATGCAAAATTACTAACTGTAATTTCCTTATAAGAAACGGTTTTTCTTTGCACAAACGTAGCAGTTTATCGTAAGATATTAAAGGTATAGTTTATCAATTGGAGGAATAGAAAGTGGCACAATTATTTTTTAAATATGGTGCAATGAATAGTGGCAAATCCATTGAAATATTAAAGGTTGCTCATAATTATGAGGAACAGAATAAGCCCGTTTTATTATTTACGAGTGCAATAGATGATCGTGATCAAGTTGGCTATGTTTCTAGCCGTATCGGTGTTCGTCGTGAAGCAATTCCAATTTCTGAAGAGACCCCTATTTACGAAATCGTCGAAGGGCAAGATGTGAAACCATATTGTATTTTGATAGATGAATCTCAATTTTTATCAAAACACCACATTCTTGAGCTCGCTCAAATTGTTGACCAATTAAATATTCCAGTAATGGCATTTGGACTTAAGAACGATTTCCAAAACGAATTATTCGAAGGTTCTAAATACTTATTACTCTATGCTGATAAAATCGAAGAAATAAAAACGATTTGTTGGTATTGTCATAAAAAAGCAAGTATGAATATGCGTGTAGTGGATGGTGTTCCAGTGTATACGGGAGAACAAATTCAAATTGGAGGCAATGATGCTTATTATCCAGTTTGCCGTTATCACTATAACCATCCTGGTGAAGAACGCTTATAAGAGAAGAAAAAGGAGAAAAGTATGTTCGATCAATTAGATAGTTTTATTATTCGATACGATGAACTTTCAGAGCTTTTAAGTGACCCGGAAGTTATCAGTGATACAAAACGCTTCATGGAATTAACTAAAGAAGAAGCGAATTTACGACCAAAAGTAGAAACCTTTAAACGTTATCAACAAGTTGTGGAAGAAATTAGTGATACTGAGGAAATGCTTGGTGAAGGCCTAGATGCTGAAATGGCTGAAATGGCAAAAGAAGAATTGAGCTCTCTAAAAAAAGAAAAAGTAGAATTAGAAGATAAAATCAAATTTTTACTTTTACCAGAAGACCCAAACGATGGTAAAAACATCATCATGGAAATCCGCGGAGCTGCTGGTGGAGACGAAGCTGCCTTATTCGCTGGTGACTTACTAACGATGTATCAAAAATACGCAGAGTCACAAGGCTGGCGTGTAGAAGTGATGGATGCCAACGTTACAGGTATCGGTGGTTATAAAGAAGTTATTTTAATGATTACAGGGGATAATGTATTCTCTAAATTAAAATATGAATCTGGTGCGCACCGTGTACAACGTGTTCCATCAACTGAATCTCAAGGACGTGTGCATACTTCAACAGCTACAGTCGTTGTAATGCCTGAAGCAGAAGAAGTAGAAATTGAATTAGAAGATAAAGATATTCGTGTGGATATTTACCATGCATCAGGTGCTGGTGGACAGCACGTTAACAAGACAGCTTCTGCTGTACGTTTAACTCACTTGCCGACAGGAATTGTTGTAGCAATGCAAGATGAACGTTCGCAGTTGAAGAACCGTGAGAAAGCAATGAAAGTATTACGTGCGCGTGTATACGACAAAATTTCTCAAGAAGCGCAATCTGAATATGATGCAAACCGTAAATCAGCTGTAGGTACAGGGGACCGTTCTGAACGTATTCGTACGTACAATTTCCCACAAAACCGTGTTACAGACCACCGTATTGGTTTAACGATTCAAAAGCTAGACCAAGTGTTAGCTGGAAAAATTGATGAAATTGTCGATGCTTTAATTCTTTATGATCACACAGAAAAATTGGAGCAACTAAATAATGGAAACAACTAATCCAACGAACCAAGAAGTCCTTGTCAGGGCTTCTTGTTTTTTAGAAGAGAAACAACCGAATATAGGGCGCAAAGAAAGCCAGTATCTTGTTAGAGAATTAATGCTATTCAAGAATCAATGGACGTTAACGCAATTTTTATTAAATTTACGACAAGTTGCTAGCGTGACTTTAGAGGATTTGAAACCTGAGTTGTTGCGCTTAAGTCAGTTTGAACCATTGCAGCAAATTACAGGCGTGGCCGAATTTCTAGGGGAAGAATTTATGGTCACAAAGGATACCTTAATTCCTCGGCCAGAAACGGAAGAGCTTGTATTAAAGGCGCAGTCATTTTTAGAACAGTGCCAATCAGGGAAAGTATTAGAGATTGGCGTCGGAACGGGATGCATTATTTTGAGTCTAGAAAGACTGGTTGGGCGACATCATTATATGGGGTGTGATATTTCAGAGGAAGCGCTCGTTGTTGCTAAGAAGAACCGTGATAAGTTCAGTCTTCAAACCAAATTGATTTACAGCGATGTGTATAGCAATGTACCTCATGAGAAGTTTGAGTGTATTATTAGTAATCCACCATATATCGCTTTTTCAGAAGAAGCATTGATGGATGAATCGGTGCGATGTTATGAACCAAAGCAAGCGTTATTTGCCGAAAATGAGGGACTTGCAATTTACGAAAAGATTGCTAACCGATTAGAAGAATTTTTAACGGATAGTGGTCAAGCCTTTTTTGAAATTGGATTTAACCAAGGAGCAAGCGTGCAACGAATTTTCAGTGAAGCTTGTCCAAATCGAAAAGTAACGATTCATAAAGATATTGCAGGATTAGATCGAATGATTATTGTGAGTGGAAAGGAGGCGCAGTAATGGAAACACAAATTTTTACAAAAGAGAGCTTAGATGTTGCAGCAAAAGCTTTGCAACAGGGGGAAATAGTCTCTTTTCCAACGGAGACGGTGTATGGATTAGGAGCTATCGCGACAAGTCAAGAAGCGGTGTTAAAAGTCTTTGAAGCAAAAGACCGTCCAAGTGATAATCCGCTGATTGTTCATATTAGCGACATCAATCAGATGACTTCTACTGTAGAAGAAGTCCCTGAAATTGCGCTAACCTTAGCTAAGGCTTTTTGGCCTGGACCGATCACGATGATTCTAAAGGCAAAACCAGGAATTTACGCTCCAGCCTTATCTGCCGGACTTCCAACGGTGTCATTCCGTATGCCTAACCATCCATTGACACTAGAATTAATCACTAAGGTAGGAATTCCTCTTGTAGGGCCGAGTGCCAACCTTTCAACGAAGCCAAGTCCGACGAAAGTAGAGCATGTATTCGAAGATATGAAAGGACGTATTCGTGGGATTGTGGATGGAGGTTCATCTACTGTGGGTGTTGAGTCGACGGTGGTTGACTTAACAAATGAAGAAGGGCCTGTGATTTTAAGACCAGGTGTGATTACGAAGGATCAAATTGAATCGGTAATCGGACCTATTCAATCTTCTGTCAAGACAAAAACAGGGGAGAAGGAAGTGCCAAAATCTCCTGGCATGAAATATCGTCATTACGCACCCAAAACACCAGTGTTGATTGTAGAAGGGACAGTAGAGTCCTTTGAGAAAGCTACACAAGAAGCCCAAAAAAATGGGAAGATAGTCGGTATCATGGCTCAAAATGTAATTGTAGATGCGATTGAAATTGGAGTGGAAGGTACTTACAAGATGGGTACGAGTGTGGATGATATGAATCGCTCGTTATTTGATGCACTTCGAACATTAGATCATTTAGGGTTAGATATTATTTTAGCCCAAGGTGCACCAGAAACGGGCGTTGGAATCGCGTATATGAACCGTTTGAAAAAAGCGGCATCAACCATCATTTAGGGGACTCATAGGTTTTCTACTTAAAGAGAGAATGTGATAAAATAGGAAGGTAAGAATAGAAAGGGGTAGTTGAATGAGTCAATTTACAGAAGATAAAATCATCTTTGAAACGATTGAAAAAGAACTTCATCGTCAGCAACAGGGGATTGAATTGATTGCATCAGAAAACTTCGTATCAGAAGGAGTTTTACGTGCACAAGGAAGTATTCTAACGAATAAATATGCTGAAGGATATCCAGGACGTCGATACTATGGCGGATGTGAGTACGTGGATGTTATCGAACAACTAGCGATTGATCGTGTAAAAGAATTGTTTGGTGCAGAATATGCCAATGTTCAACCTCACTCGGGTTCTCAAGCAAATATGGCTGCGTATCGTGCTTTAGTAAAGAAAGGCGATAAAATTTTAGGGATGGACTTAAACCATGGTGGTCACTTGACCCACGGAATGGGAGTAAACTTCTCTGGACAAGATTATCACTTTGTTTCTTATGGAGTAAATCCAGCAACTGAAACAATCGATTATGATGAATTAGAACGTATTGCTAAAGAAGAAAAACCACAATTAATCGTGGCTGGAGCTTCAGCGTACCCACGTGAGATTGACTTCAAACGCATTAGTGAAATTGCTAAAGAAGTGGGAGCTTACTTTATGGTTGATATGGCGCATATTGCTGGGTTAGTTGCTAAAGGAGCCCATCAAAGTCCAGTACCTTATGCTGACGTAGTAACATCAACAACACATAAAACATTACGTGGACCACGTGGCGGTTTAATTTTAGCAAAAGAAGAATTTGGTAAAAAATTAAACAGTGCCATCTTCCCTGGAATCCAAGGTGGACCGTTAGAACACGTGATTGCTGGTAAAGCAGTTGCATTCCATGAAGCCCTTCAACCAGCTTTTGGTGAGTATATCGAGCAAGTTGTGAAGAATGCTAAAGCAATGGCACAAGTTTTTGAAGGAACAGTGATTCGTGCGATTTCAGGTGGAACCGATAATCATCTATTACTCCTCGATATTAAAGGAACTGGGTTAAACGGTAAAGAAGCGCAAGAATTACTCGACACTGTTGGTATTACAGTGAATAAAAATGCTATTCCATTTGATACATTACCACCTGTTAAAACAAGTGGAATTCGTGTCGGAACGGCTGCTATTACAACTCGTGGCTTTGATGAAACCGCTGCGAAGAAAGTAGCAGAGTTAATCCTTACAACATTAACAAATCCTGAAAATGAAGAAGTATTAAATCATGTTCGTAGTGAAGTGAAACAATTAACTGAAACTTTCAAATTATACGCATAATGAATTATATGTAAAGGTTTGTTTCAGTTTATGAAAATATTAATAAGTTTTCAGAATGAGACTAGATATTTAACTGGTTTTTAGGTAAAATAATAGAAGTGACACTAATGTATTGGAAGGAGAATGACAAATGGGTAAATTTCACGTACTTGATCATCCGTTAATTCAACATAAATTAACAATGATTCGTCAAAAAGATTGTGGAACAAAGGTTTTCCGAGAAGTTGTAAATGAAATTTCAATGCTAATGGCTTATGAGGTTTCTAGAGATCTGCCTCTTGAAGATGTAGAAATCGAAACTCCACTTGTTAAAACAACATTGAAAACATTAGCTGGTAAAAAAGTTGCTATCATTCCGATTCTGCGTGCAGGACTTGGAATGGTGGATGGAATTCTCGAATTAATCCCAGCTGCCAAAATTGGGCACGTTGGTATGTATCGTGATCATGAAACGCTGCAACCAGTTGAGTATTTCGTGAAGTTACCTTCAGATATTTCTGAAAGACAATTGTTTGTCGTTGATCCTATGTTAGCTACAGGAGGTTCTGCCGTAGCCGCTATTGACGCACTATTGAAGCGAGGTGCACAACCAAGTTCAATTAAGTTCTGCTGTTTAGTAGCAGCTCCTGAAGGGGTAGAAGTCCTTCGTAAAGCACATCCAGATATCGACATCTATGCAGCAGCATTAGATGAAAGATTGAATGAACATGGATACATTCTTCCAGGATTAGGAGATGCTGGAGATCGTTTATTCGGAACCAAATAATAAATTAATGTAGTCAACGCTTTTGCGATAGACTATTGCCACCAAATCTGACAATAATCACCGTACTGAGCGAATGCCTCAATGTATAGGATTATTGTCAGTTTTTTTATTTGGTGTAAAGGAGGGGAAATAAGAAGCATGGAAGCAACACCAAAAGTGGTTGAGATTTTTGGATTGTCGTTTTCAGTTCCGATTTTGATTTCGTGTGGGGTTAGTGTTTTACTAATCGCCTTATTTACAATTTTTGCGTCCAGAAAGGTTTCGATGAAGCCAAGCAAGATGCAAAACGCTTTGGAAGCCTTAATGGACTTCACGAAGGGGATTGTAAATAATGCAGTTGATGAGGAGACAGGAAAAACATATTACTTATACATTTTCTCACTGTTCTCTTTTGTGTTAGTCGCTAATATGGTTGGGCTAATTATCTTTATTCACTATGAAGATCATAGCTATTTTGCCAGTCCAACAGCCAGTCCGATTGTATGTTTGGCTTTAGCGCTGATGACCACATTAATCGCACATTATTCTGGCGTACAGAAGATGGGACTCAAAGGATATATTCATCATTCTTACTTAAGTCCAATGTCGTTTATGCTCCCAATCAAATTGATTGAAGAGTTTACGAATACAATTACGTTGGCATTCCGTTTATACGGAAATATTTATGCCGGCGAAGTGTTGTTAGGGTTGATCGTGATGTTCTCATCCGCAGCAGGCTTAATAACATATATTCTTGCAATTCCATTAGGAGTCGTATGGCAAGGATTTTCAATGGTGATTGGTGCCATTCAAGCGTACGTATTCTGTACGTTGACGATGGTTTATATCTCACATAAAGTAATGAAACATTAATTTTTAGAAATGAGGAATTTATAATGACAGAATTAGCAGCAGCAATTGCAGTAGTAGGAGCAGCTTTAGCAGCAGCCTATGGTAACCAAGCAGTAATCGTAAAAACAATCGAATCAATGACTCGTCAACCAGAACTAAGTAATGAATTACGTTCTACAATGTTCATCGGGGTAGCCTTAATCGAAGCGATGCCTATCTTCGCTGTACTTATCGCTCTTATCCTTGTATTCGTTAAATAATCCAATAAGTGGAATTATTGTCGTAAAGGAGGGGTGAGCGATGTTTGAAGTTATGTTATCAGGTAATACCAGTACAGTTTTGGGCGACACTTTAGTCGTATTAATCTCAATGACATTGTTACTCTTCTTGGTAAAATATTTTGCTTGGGATAAAGTAAATGCCATGTTAGAAGCTCGTCGTGAGAAAATCGCTAAAGATTTAGATGAGGCTGCTGAAAAGAGAAAAGCTGCAGAAGAAATTCAAGCAAATGCAAATGAAATTATCCATAATGCAGAAATGAAAGGCAGCGAAATTTTAGATAACGCTCGCGAAGCAGCTTCAAAAACGCAAGATGAAATGATTAAAGAGGGTAAGAATGTAGTTTCTCGTATGAAAGCAGAAGGGCAGCGTGAAGTAGATTCAATGAAACAACGTGCCATTGCTCAAGTACAAGATGAAATTGTTGGCCTATCAATTCAACTTGCTAGTCAAATTCTTGAAAAAGAAGTGACACCAGAAAGACATCAAGAAGTGATTGAGTCCTTCATTAAGGGGTTGGAAGGCTAATGGTAAAATATCACAAAGATATCGTTAAAGAAGCCAGCCATTTTTATGCAAAGGCGAAATACGAAGGTTATTTAGAGCAAGTGACAAGAGAAATTCATGCCATTTTAGCAGGAATACAAAATACGTCAACGTTTAAACAGATGATGCATTTAGAACATGTTTCTTATGACAAAAAACTCTCTGTATTAGAGGCTGCATTTGGCCATTTATCAAAGGAAACGCAAGAGTACTTAGCAACTTTCCCATCTGAAGATGGATCAATGAATGTTGTAGAAGCACTTGAGGCTTTCTTAGATATTTATAATGCCAATAAATTAGAAATTATTTCGGCGATTCCTTTAACGGATGAACAAATTGATCGTATTGCTATTGCATTCCAAAACAAAACCAATAAAGAATTCGATTCTTGGGTGAATACCGTTGATCCTTCAGTGATTGGTGGAGTACAATTAAAAACCAAAGAGTTCTTGTTAGATGGAACAATCGCAAATAAATTAAAACAATTCAAAGAGAAAATTAGCCAAACAGGAATAAAGAGGTGAGATGGCATAAATGGAAATGAGTAATATTACAGCGAGAATTCGTGACCAAATCGCTTCTTTTGAAACAAAAGAACAGATTGAAGAAATCGGTGAAGTATCGTTCATCGGGGACGGAATTGCTCGTGTCATCGGTCTTACAAATGTAATGGCTGGAGAATTAGTAGAATTTAACAATGGCGCATATGGAATGGCTCAAAACTTAGAGAAGAATGACGTAGGGGTTATCATCTTTGGCTCTTATGAAAATATTCATGAAGGGGAACCCGTAAAACGTACAGGACGCATTTTAGACGTACCTGTAGGGGATGCGCTTATTGGACGTGTTGTTGATGCTTTAGGCCGTCCAATCGATGGTTTAGGTGCCATCGAAACAACCAAAACAAGACCAGTTGAAAATGAAGCACCTGGCGTTATGCAACGTCAAAGCGTTAAACAATCATTACCAACGGGATTAAAAGTAGTAGATGCTTTAGTACCAATTGGTAAAGGGCAACGTGAGTTAATCATCGGTGACCGTAAAACTGGTAAAACAAGTATTGCAGTGGATGCAATTTTAAACCAAAAAGGCAAAGATACGTTATGTATTTATGTAGCCATTGGACAAAAAGAATCTACGGTTAAAGCTCTTGTAGAAACATTGAAACGTTACGGAGCAATGGATTATACAACTGTTGTATCCGCTAGTGCGTCTCAACCAGCACCAATGCTTTATATTGCACCATATGCAGGTACAGCAATGGGTGAAGAGTGGATGTATCAAGGTCGCGATGTATTGATTATCTATGATGATCTATCAAAACAAGCAGCGGCTTATCGTGAAATTTCCCTATTACTTCGTCGTCCGCCAGGTCGTGAAGCATATCCAGGGGATGTATTCTACTTGCACTCACGTTTATTAGAACGTGCCGCTAAATTAAACGATGAATTAGGCGGAGGATCTTTAACAGCCTTACCAATCATCGAAACACAAGCAGGAGATATTTCCGCATATATCCCAACAAACGTAATCTCTATTACCGATGGACAAATTTTCTTAGAAAGTGACTTGTTCTATTCAGGGGTACGTCCGGGGTTATCAGCCGGATTATCTGTATCGCGTGTTGGGGGTTCTGCCCAAATTAAAGCGATGAAAAAAGTTTCAGGTACATTACGTATCGACTTAGCAAGTTACCGTGAATTAGAAGCCTTCACACAATTTGGTTCTGATTTGGATGCGGCAACTCAACAAAAATTAAATCGTGGTAAACGTACGGTAGAAGTCTTAAAACAAGATGTTCACCAACCATTACCAATCGAGTATCAAGTATCGATTTTATTTGCTTTAACACATGGCTTATTAGATGCGATTCCAATTGATCGTATTAAACCATTTGAAAAAGCGTTATATCAACATTTAGAAAGTGAACATAGAGATTTATTAAATGAAATCCGCGATCAACATGTGATTTCGGATGAAGAGAAATTCTATAAAGTAATTGAGAATTTCAAACAAATTCATTTATTTGAACGTGTTCAATAAGCGTAGAAAGGAGAGGTGACATGAATGACAGCTTCCTTAAATGATTTAAAGAAGAGAATTGTTTCAACAAAGAAAACAAGTCAAATCACTAGCGCCATGCAGATGGTCTCTGCAGCAAAATTAGCCAAATCAGAGCAAGCAGTGCGTCACTATCAAGACTACGCTCAAAAAATCCGTGAAGTTGTAACTCACTTACTATACGCAAATCACAATAAAGAAGTGGTAGAGGAAACGACAGAAGAAGGAGAAGAAGTAACTTCTTTTATCGACTATCATGACTTATTAATTGAACGTCCGGTTCAAAAGACTGGATACCTAGTGATTTCATCTGACCAAGGACTTGCTGGGAGTTACAACTCTTCCATTTTCCAATCAACAAGAGAAATGTTAGAGTTAGACCACCAATCAAAGGATGAATATGTTATCTTAACGATTGGGGATGCTGCAAGTCGCTTTTTCAAAAAGATGGGAGTGGATGTACGTCTTGAAATTAATGATGTATCTGATATTCCAACCTTTGAAGAAGTAAGAAAGATTGTGTCAAGTGCGGTCCAAATGTTCCGTGACGGTGAATTTGATGAGTTTTACGTTTGCTATAATCACCATGTAAACGCACTGTTATCAAATTACCGTGTTGAAAAAATGCTACCAATTATCGACTTAGACGCGGAGGAAGCAAAAGAGTACGAATTGGATTATATTTTCGAACCGAACAAGGAAATTATTATGGACATCTTGCTCCCACAATACGCAGAATCGCTTATTTACGGAGCCATTATCGATGCAAAATCTGCAGAACATGCATCTCGTATGACTGCAATGAGAAGTGCAACTGATAATGCTAAAGATTTAATCAGTAACTTAACACAAGATTTAAACCAGAGACGACAAGCGCAAATTACACAAGAAATTACAGAAATTGTCGGTGGAGCAGCCGCTCTGGAAGAACATTAGGATTTTAGAAGGAGGAAAATGGATTGAGAACTGGAAAGATTTTACAAGTTGTAGGACCAGTTGTAGACGTGGTATTTCCTTTAGAAGAAGGCGTTCCAGATATTCATAATGCATTACAAGTTGTGAAAACAAAAGGTGACGGAAGTGAAACGACGGTTACATTGGAAACTGCTGTAGAATTAGGGGATGGTGCGGTTCGTACTATTGCTATGGAATCTACGGATGGTTTACAACGTGGCATGAAAGTGATTGACTTAGGACGTACTATTAGCGTTCCGGTAGGTCCTGAAACATTAGGTCGTGTATTCAACGTTCTTGGAGACACGATTGACTTAAAGGAACCATTCCCAGAAGATTTTACAAGACATGAAATTCATAAACCAGCACCAAAATTCGAAGAATTAAACAGTCAATACGAAATTCTACAAACAGGGATTAAAGTTATTGACCTTTTAGCACCCTATCTTAAAGGTGGTAAAATCGGATTATTCGGTGGGGCCGGTGTAGGGAAAACTGTATTAATTCAAGAGTTGATTCATAATATTGCTGAAGAACTTGGTGGTATTTCAGTATTTACAGGGGTAGGAGAGCGTACTCGTGAAGGGAACGACCTTTATCATGAAATGCAAGACTCAGGTGTATCTGCTAAAACAGCGATGGTGTTCGGACAAATGAACGAACCACCAGGAGCTCGTATGCGTGTAGCACTAACAGGGTTAACGATTGCGGAATACTTCCGTGATATGGAAAAACAAGACGTGCTTTTATTCATCGATAACATTTATCGTTTCACGCAAGCAGGTTCAGAAGTATCAGCGTTACTTGGACGTATGCCTTCTGCCGTAGGATATCAACCAACACTAGCAACTGAAATGGGTCAATTACAAGAACGTATCAGTTCAACAAAAGATGGTTCTATTACATCTATTCAAGCGATTTACGTGCCAGCCGATGACTATACTGACCCTGCTCCAGCAACAACATTCGCCCACTTAGATGCAACAACAAACTTAGAGCGTCGTTTAACAGAACAAGGGATTTATCCAGCGGTAGATCCGCTTGCTTCAACTTCAAGTGCACTTAGTCCAGAAATTGTAGGGGAAGAGCACTATGAAGTAGCGATGAAAGTACAACAAATGCTTCAACGTTATCGTGAATTACAAGATATTATCGCTATTTTAGGGATTGATGAATTATCCGACAGCGAAAAAATCATTGTAAACCGTGCAAGAAGAATTCAATTCTTCTTATCACAAAACTTCCACGTGGCAGAAGCCTTTACTGGACAACCTGGTTCATACGTTCCAATTAAAGATACAGTTCGTGGATTTAAAGGAATTATTGATGGATTATATGATGATATTCCAGAAGATATGTTCCGTAACGTAGGACCAATCGAAGACGTGATTAAAAAAGCTAAAGCAGCAGGGTTTTATGGAGGAAACTAAAGATGGCTGAACATGAATTACTGGTCGTTGTCACAACACCAGAAGGAAAAGTGTATAACCATCGTTCCTATTCTGTGAGTGCCGATGCAGTCGATGGTGGGATCACCATACTACCGCATCATGCTCCAATCATGCTTCCTTTAAAAATCGGGGCACTTCGAGTGAAACGATTCTTAGAGGATTCGCCAACTGATTATATTGCAATCGGTGGTGGAGTTATGGAAGTGCGGGATAATGTCGTAACGATTATTGCCAACGTGGCTGAACGTGCTAGAGACATTGATGTGACTCGTGCAGAGCAAGCAAAAGATAAAGCTGAAAAAGTTATTAGTGATAGTACTCGTTCTCAAAGCGATGTAGAGCGTGCAAAAATCGCTTTAAGTAAGGCAATTAACCGTATTGGTGTTTATAAGCATAGAAGAAAATAAAAGAGAGGATGCATCCTCTCTTTTATTGTTCAGATAAAAAAACTAGCAGATATTTCTGCTAGTTTTTAATTTTATAAAATTTCTTTGATGTAGGCTTCGATTTCTTCTTGAGGAAGGATACCAGCTGACTTCTTAACGATTTTTCCATTCTTATCCGTGAAAATCAGGGTTGGAATTTCTGTAATTTCGTGATATTTTTGGAAGCTTGAATCAACATCAGAATAATAGTTGAGGGATAGAGAATTCTCTTTTAAGTATTTCTTTCCATTCTCAATCGGTTCTTTTTGACTGATCATTGCTACACCAACAAATTCAACTTTGTCCGCATATTTTTCTTTTAATGTATTTAAAATAGGGAGCTCTTGTTGACAGTCGGGACACCAACTTGCCCAAGCATAATAGACTGTTGGTTTTCCGTTAAAGTCTTTTTCTGTTAATTTCTTTCCGATTGCGTCTTGGAATACGACTTTTGCGTCTGCAGGCTTGCTGCTGGATGGTAAAAAATAAAATATCGCTAAGCTAGAAATAAGAATAGCTACAAGAGCGAGTAAAACTTTTTTCATAAAATCCTCTTTCTAATGATTATTCGTGAATATCAAACACGTATTTATGTCCTTGAGTAAGGCTGTGGTAGAATCCTTTACCGTTATATAAGTGGAATACTTGAACTCCAGCAATGTCTTCTTCGTTAGGGTAAACATCTTTTACGAATGGATTATCTTGTAACACTTCTTCTAGACGTTCACGACCGATTTCTTTAACAACACCTTCGATACGAATCACTTGAATTAAGTAGTCTTCGCTCTTCATGGCAGTAATGGCAACTTTTTGATTCTTTTGCAGTTGTTTATAGAAATTTGTTTTAGGACTTGTCATAAAGAATACACCTTTTTCGTTTGCAACACCGATATGGATATGACGTGCATGAGGTTGGTTGTTCTCATCTGCAGTCGCAATAACAGCTACATTCATTTCTTCTAAAATACGTAAAATTTCATTGACTTCCATGGTGATTTCTCCTAACTGTTTTCTTTTTATTTTATCATAGATTGGATTATGAAAGAAGATTTGCGATTTCGTCTCGAATTTGTTCAGGCGTTGTAGTAGGGGCGAAGCGTTTTAAAATTGTTCCGTCTTTAGCTACGAGGAATTTCGTGAAATTCCATTTTACCTTTTCACCGAAAAGGCCAGCAGTTTCTTTCTTTAATAACACAAATAATGGATGTGTTTCTGGACCATTTACCTTAACCTTACCAAACATTGGGAAAGTCGTATTGTACGTCAGTTGGCAATGTGCGACTGCTTGTTCAGCTGTGAGTGGCTCTTGGCTTGCAAATTGATTACAAGGGAAGCCTAGAACTGAGAAACCTTTGTCTTTGAACTCCAAATAGAGTTTTTCTAACCCTTCAAATTGCGGAGCGAGTCCGCATCCGCTTGCGGTATTCACAATGAGTAGTAATTGCTCTTTATAGTCTTCTAGAGTGGTAGTTGCACCATTCGCTGTAGGTACTTCGATTTCGTAAATTGACATTTATTTTCCTTCTTTCTTAAATAAGGCCGTAGTGTTTTAGTCCATTAATAATGCCGTTATCTGTATTATCCGTTGTAATAAATTCTGCAATTTCTTTCAGTACTGGGATGGCATTTCCCATAGCCACAGGATGCTGAACAGCTTTAAGCATTTCAATATCATTTGGGCCATCTCCAAAGGCAAATGTTTTAGCGTCTACTTGGTTTAAATGTTCTAAGAAGCGTTTGATTCCTTCGGCCTTTGAATTTCCTTTAGAAATCACATCGACAGAATACGGTGTGTTACGAAGGAAATCAAGGTTTTGGAAAGCGACTTTATATTTTTTTTCTGCAGGTGGAAGAGAGATAAAAAGCATCATATTAATTGGATTTTCTTTATAAAAATCTTCTTTAAGTGCGGGAGGGTTAGAGTGAATAAATCCATATGCATCTTTAGCTCCTGCGGAAGCTTCTACCAGATAAAACTGTTCGTGATTATAGACAGTGAGCCCATAACCATCATCTTTCACCATTTGATGAAATTTCTCAACTGTTTCAGTTGGAATTTCTGAAGAATATACAATCTGTTCTTGATAAAGAACCACTTGCCCGTTCATAAAAATTCCTGAGTGGATATTAGCGCTCTCCATAATATCACGTGTTTCAGCAGGAGAACGTCCTGTTGCGATAAAGGGCTCATATCCATTGTCTTTTAGTGTTTGAATGGCTTCGGCTGTGGCAACGTCCACTTTTGACTCCCCGTTTAATAGTGTTCCATCCAAATCAAAAAATACAAAACCTTTCATTCCGTCACTCCATTCGTTTAGTCTTATTTTAGTATACCATGTTTTAAAGGATTTTAATTGTAGTTCGAATTGAAAGTAATTCGCGTGAAAGAGTAGAATTATCGTAGTTTTTATGTTAAAATTGAAAAGAATTTTAGTTAAGGAGGGAATCCTTTGTACAATTTGATTTTATCACTGATGGTTGTGGTATGCGTATTATTAATTATTGTTGTTGCAATGCAACCTTCAAAAACAAATGCTGCGAATTTAACAGGTGGGGCAGAGCAATTATTCGGTAAACAAAAGGCACGTGGTTTTGAGGCATTCTTAATTCGCGTAACAGTTGTTTTAGGAACAATCTTCATGTTATTAGCATTTGCATTAGCATACATTTCATCAAAATAATAAATGTAAGTACAATTGTTCGGACATCCAACCAATTGTACTTTTTTATTTGGCAGAATAGAGGAGAGTATTATGGAAGCACTATGGTTAAGAAAAGAAAGCAATACAAGAGCGGTGATTTTATTTCATGCTTATACAGGAACGCCGGCTGATGTGAGAATGCTTGCGCAATTTCTACATCGTCATGATTATGCAGTGTATGTTCCAGTATTTTCTGGCCATGGAACTACGGATGTGGAAGATATTTTAGCAAGTTCTGATGAAGCTTGGTATGAAGATGCAAAACGTGCGGTTGACTTTGTTAGAGGTGAAGGATATTGCACGGTTGCTGCCTTTGGACTTTCGATGGGCGGTATTATGGCTACAAAATTGGCAACCGAACATCTAGTTGAATATGCAGGAACATTTTGTTCACCAGTATCTGCTGGGAATCCTCAGTTGCCAGGACTGCTTCAAAGTTTTATGATGTATGCGAAGGCGTCTTATAGAAACTTAGGGCGTTTATTTGATGAAGCTGAAATGAAGGAAAAAGCACAAAAACAATTGGCACATATTCAATCATTTTCAAGAGACGTTGCTTCACATTTAGATGAAGTGACAGGAAGTTTTTATATTGCACAAGGGGAACAAGATACACTTGTCGATCCAGAGTCCTCCCTCGAATTAAAAGAAGGACTCGTTAACGCACAAGTGGAGTTACATTGGTATGAAGAAGCAGGGCACGTGATTACGGTTAGTCCTGTTAGAAAGGAATTCCAAGAGACTGTTCTCTCTTTTCTAAATCAACAAGAATGGAGGTAAAGAAATGAGACAATCATTAGAAGAAATCTTAATGGCTTTCTTTATGGAACATGAATCCGAAAGTTTTTTTGTTCAAGAAATTAGTGAGCATTTCGGATTTACTGCTTCAAAGGACTTTAAGATTTTAGTGAAACAATTAGCTAACCTCGAAGATTCTGGAAAAATTGTATTAACACGACAAGGTAAATTTGGATTCAATCAAAAAAATCGTACGTTAGAAGGGACATTCCGATTAAACGATAAAGGGTTTGGTTTTGTAACAGTTGAAGAAGGCAAACCAGATATTTTTATTCCAAGAACGGATGTCCAGGGGGCTATGGATGGCGATACGGTTGCGATTCGTATCGTTCAAGAAGAAAATCCTTACAACGATAAAGCAGCTAGCGGAACAATTGTTAAAATCATAGAACGCGCTGTGAAACAAGTGGTGGGGATTTATACACGTTACCCATCGAAGATTATGATGCAAACAGGCTATTGTGGCGAAATTGCATTAAAAGATTCTAAATTAAAGAAAACGAAATGTTATGTTTCTAGAATGGGGTTAAACCCAGTCGATGGAACCGTCGTGATTGCCGAAGTCGATCAATATGAAACAGAGCGTCACGAACTCGTCTTGAAGGCGCATATCGTTAAAGAAATCGGCTATAAAGACGCTGTCGGTATGGACATTTTAATGATCTTACATCAATTAAAAATCCCAACAGTATTCCCAGAGTCAGTATTAGAGGAAGCCAACCATGTGAGTGAAACCATCTCACTGGAAGAACTTGAAGGACGTGTTGATTTACGCCAAGAATTAACCGTGACGATTGACGGAGCAGACGCCAAAGATTTAGATGATGCGGTCGCTCTTGTCAAACGAGAGGATGGAACCTTTGTTTTAACGGTATCTATCGCCGATGTTTCTTATTATGTAACGGAAAATTCAGAGATGGATAAAGAAGCATTTGAACGCGGAACGAGTGTGTATTTAACAGACCGTGTTGTTCCGATGTTACCGCAAAAATTATCAAACGGAATTTGCTCGCTACATCCCTATGAAGAACGTTTAACATTAACAGCTCGTATGGAAATCGACCGTAGTGGAACGATATACCAGCACGAAATTTTCCCGAGTGTGATTCAATCGAACGAGCGCTTAACTTATGATGAAGTTAATGTATTATTCAATACGAATGAAGCTTCTGAAAAAATCACTCCAGAGATTGCAGAAATGCTTTGGAACATGAAGGAATTACATACGATTCTTGAGCGTAGACGTACAGAACGTGGAGCGATTGACTTTGATACACAAGAAGCAAAAATTCTGGTCGATGAAAAAGGAGCGCCAACAGAAATCGTACTACGTGAACGTGGTGTAGCAGAGCGACTCATTGAGTCCTTTATGCTTGCGGCTAATGAAACAGTGGCTCGCCATTATGAACAAATGAAGGTGCCATTTATCTATCGTATTCACGAAAATCCAGATAGCGAAAAACTCCAACGATTCTTAGAGTTTATTACCGCATTTGGAATTACGATTAAAGGGAAGAATGATTCGATTACACCGAAGAAATTGCAAAAGGCCTTGAATGAGGTACGTGGTGAGCCGTATGAAGCAGTGGTATCAACGATGATGCTCCGTTCAATGAAGCAAGCCAAATACGATATCACGCCAACGGGACACTATGGTCTTGCAGCTGAAGATTATACGCACTTTACTTCGCCCATCCGTCGTTATCCAGACTTAATCGTTCATCGTATGATTCGTCATTACGGAAAACATCCAGGTCACTTATCGAAGAAAGAAGAAACGCTTTTGGAAGATAAGTTGCAACAAATTGCAGACCAATCGTCTCGTATGGAGCGACTTGCGGTACAGGCGGAACGCGATGTGAATGCATTGAAGAAAGCTGAATATATGCAAGATAAGGTTGGAGAGGAATTCGATGGTATCGTAAGCTCTGTGACAAAATTCGGAATGTTTGTTGAATTAGCGAATACCGTAGAAGGATTAATTCATATTTCTCACTTGAAACAAGACTACTTTAACTTTATTGAAAGCCATATGATTTTACTTGGCGAACGTACGGGTGTAAGTTACCGTATTGGGGACCGTGTTCGTGTGAAATGTGTGAAAGTAGATGTGGAAGCTAGAGAAGTCGATTTCCTACTCGTAGAAGATGCAAAATTGGCTAAAACTGAACGACCAAGAAAAGGCGAATTCTTTGATGAAAAGACTTCTAAGAAGGGCAAAAAATCAAAAGGACGCCAACGCTTTAAAAAAGCCATTAAAATGAAAAAGAAAAGACGCTAGGAGGTTCGTGAATGCCTAAAGGAACGAACGATAAAGTGCTCGCACAAAATCGAAAAGCAAGTCATGACTATACGATTCTTGAAACGATTGAAGCTGGGATGGTCTTAACTGGAACAGAAATCAAATCCGTTCGTCAAGCGCGCATCAATTTAAAAGATGGATATGTGAGCTTGAAACAAGGAGAGGCTTTTCTTGTAGGGGTCCATATTAGTCCGTTTGAACAAGGAACCCTCTTCAATCATGACCCATTAAGAACGAGAAAATTATTGCTTCATAAAAAGCAAATTAATTATTTGCTCGAACAAGTAAAGCAAGCCGGAAATACAGTAGTGCCGCTTAAGGTCTACATTAAGAATGGAGTTGCGAAGTTATTAATTGGAGTTGCGAAAGGGAAGAAAAATTACGATAAACGTGATGCCTTAAAGCAAAAGGATATGAAACGCGAAATCGACCGTGCGATGAAAGAAAGATATTAAATGAGAAAAAGCTGGACGTTTGTCCAGCTTTTTTAGTTTTAAGAAAATCTAAAATTAATAGATCTGTTTATTTTGTAGATTTATTTCATATTGGTTTCATATTGGGAATGCAAAATGAAATCACGGATAAGGAAAGGAAGTGAGCAAATGGATTGGAAGAAACGCGCTGGAGCATACTTAATCAGAAAGAAAATTCGGACAGGAATTTTGTTTTTCATTATGGTACTAATTTCTTCAGCAGTATTAGCAGTTCTTTCGATGCAAGAAAGTACTGGGAAGGTTGAAGAGAAACTCCTTAGTCTTTCAAATTCAGGCTTTCAAGTTGAATCAATCTTAAATGATGGGGGGATACAAAAGAAGCAATTAACTCAAATTGAGAAAACAGATGGAGTTAAAGATGTTCAATATGAATACGATGCAGTTGGACAATTGCAAGATGCTAAAGCTGTTCAAAGAGAACAATCTGTTCAACTAGATCAAGGAAATCTCGGTGAGCTAGTGGGTGTTCGAGGAGTTAGTGATAGCAATAATGAAATGAATTTTGCTAGTGGAGCATTAAATATTCAAAGTGGGAGAGCACTAACAAAAGAAGATCGAAATAAAGTTCTTATTCATGAAGAGTTAGCGAAAGAGAACAACTGGACGGTTGGCTCTAAAATCAAAATGAAACTGTTTAAGAATGGAGAAGAAGGTGGAGGCTCTTATGATGAAATCACCGTTGAAGTCGTTGGGATTTTCAACGGAAAATTATCAGAGCAATCTACAGGGCTCACAAGTGATTTAACTGAAAATCGTATGTATATGGATTATAAAACGAGTCAGTTATTAGCAGGTAATAAGGAGTCGAATGAAGTTGTTCATAGAGCTATCTATACTGTAAAGAATCCTTCACAACTAGACTCTGTGATTAAAGAAGTAAAAAAACTTTCACTAAATTGGGAAACTTTACAATTATCAAAAAATGAACAAGTTTTTGAACAAGTATCAGGTCCGATTTCAAATTTTAAATCATTAATGATGTTATTAACGGGATCTGTGTTCGCATTAGCAGTCATTATATTATTCTTAATTTTATTATTCACCTTACGTGAAAGAATCCATGAATTTGGAATATTATTATCTCTTGGTATTTCAAGAGGAAAAATTATTAGTCAAATTTTACTGGAGCTGTTTACGATTGCTTCAGGAAGTTATTTAATTGCATTATTCTTTGGTGAGTTTGTGGCAAATCAGTTTTACTCAGGGTTGATTTCATCGGATGATATACCTGCTCAGGTCAAATCATTATTTGAATCCAGTTTACCGCAGCTAACACTAATGGAGGGTGCTAAAACATTAGTCATCGTCATTGTCATTATTGTATTAGCAGTACTATTTAGTACAGCCGTAATCTTAATGAAGAAACCAAAGAAAATATTAAGTCAAATGAATTAAAGGAGTGGTCTTATGTCAGTGTTATCATTAGAAAATATTTACTATCGTTATGAGAATGCACAAAAATATGTATTAAAAGATTTAAATGCACAGTTTGAGGAAGGGAAATTTATTGCTGTTGTAGGTAAATCAGGTGCGGGGAAATCAACATTCTTATCTTTATTAGCAGGATTAGATAGTCCTACCAAAGGAAAAGTACTATTTAAGGGGGAAGATATTGCAAAAGGTTCCTACAGCAATCATCGTAGAGATCATATTTGCTTGGTTTTCCAAAACTACAATTTGATTGATTACTTAACACCGCTTGAAAATGTCAAACTTGTAAACGAAAAAGCGGATAAAGAAATTCTTCTAAAATTAGGCTTGGGAGAAGAATTGATTCATCGAAATGTATTGAAATTGTCAGGTGGTCAACAACAACGTGTGGCCATTGCTAGAGCATTAGTGTCCAAAGCACCAATCATTTTAGCCGATGAACCAACCGGAAATTTAGACGAAGGAACAGCTGCTGAAATTATTGATATTTTAAAAATGGCTGCTCATGAAAGCGGAAAGTGTGTGATTGTAGTGACTCATAGTCCTCAAGTAGCCGATGCTTGTGACGAAGTTCTTAAACTTGAAGAAGGACAATTAAAAAAATCAAAAGGAAATAAGGGGTGAGATAAATGAGAATTATTCAAAATGCTTGGGCATATGTAACTAGAAAGAAATTTAAATCGTTCATAATTTTCTTTATCTTATTCAGTATGGCAACTGTTGCTTTAAGTAGTTTATCTGTAAAACATGCGACAGACACAGCTGCCAAAGAAACCTTTAAATCGATTAATTCGTCTTTTTCAATGCAAATTGACCGTCGTCACAATCAAGGGACTGCTCGTGGTGGGGGTAACTTGAAAGGAAAAGATATTAAAGCCATTGAAGGGATTGAAGGAGTCCAAAAAGCCATTAAAAGAATGGAAGTTGTAGCGGACTTAGTAGATCAAGAATTGATCCCAGCTCAAGGCGTTAAATTGGATGCCAACCGTGTGAAGCGTTTCGGAAAAGCTGCGATGGTAACGGGAATTAATGATTCAAGTATGGATGAACGCTTTGCGGCTCAAACATTCACGTTAACATCTGGAAGACACATTACAGATTCAGATACGAACGTCGCAATGGTTCATGAAGACTTTGCTAAGAAAAACAATTTAAAAGTCGGAGACAAGATTAAATTAAAATCCAATATTTATGATGCTGATAATGAAAAGAAAGCAAACAACGAAACTGAAGTAACGATTGTAGGGACCTTTAGTGGAAAAAATAAAGGAAGAGTAACCGCTCCTCAAGAACTATACGAAAATACAATTTTAACAGACTTGAAAACAAGCCGTTTAATGTATGGTTTCAATGAAGAAGATGGAACTTATTTAGATGCAACTTTCCTAGTTTCAGGAGAATATGATATCGATAAGGTAATGGAAAAAGCTAAAAAATTAGGTATTAACTGGAAAGCTTATACATTAGTGAAAAGTAGCCAAAACTATCCAACTTTACAAAAATCAATTAATCTTGTATACGGATTAACTAATAAATTATTTATCGGAAGTCTAATTTTCTCTGCGATTATTCTAGTATTAATCTTGTTCTTATGGACGAACAGTCGTCGTAAGGAGATTGGGATTCGACTAGCATTAGGTATGACAAAGAAAACGATTATTACACAAATGCTATGTGAAGTAGGAATGGTAAGTATTGCAAGTTTTGGAGCAGCCTTTTTAGCAGGAGGACCTGTTAGTGAATGGGTTGGAAAACTAATTCTAGGACAAGTGAATAGCAGTTTAGGAACGCAACTAGCTAATGAAGCAAAATCAGCGAACTTAGGTGGAGGTGCTGCAGTAGATGGATTCAATAAAACGCTAACTGAATTATCAGTAACTGTTTCAAATATGGACAAAGGAATTGTTATTGGACTTGGATTAGTTGTCATTGTAATAGCAGTATTCCTTGCAAGTGCGTTGATTTTACAAAAATCACCGAAGAGCTTGTTACAGGATACTGAATAAAGGTAGTTTACAAAAGTAAAGATTGTTATAATAGAAAGAGAGGTGATGTTTTTGAATTTATTAATTGTTGAAGATGAAGAGGCTATTCGAGAAGGTGTTCGAGAATTTTTAAGCGAACAAGGCTTTACAGTTTTTGAAGCTTGCGATGGAATCGAAGCTCTCGAAGTATTTAACCGAGAATCCGTTGATTTAATTCTATTAGATATTATGATGCCACGAAAAAATGGCTTTGAAGTATTAGAAGAAGTTCGACAAAAAAGTCATGTCCCTATATTGATGTTAACTGCCTTACAAGATGAGGAGACTCAAGTAAAAAGCTTTGAATTACTTGTGGATGGATATATTCAAAAACCATTTTCTCTAATGCTCCTTTACAAGAGGATTGAGGCTTTACTAAAAAGACATTATGGAGAAGTAGAAACTTGGAGTTATAAGGATACAAGTGTTAATTTTACACGATTTGAAGCGTATGTAAATAATCAATTAGTAGAAGTGACCGCCAAAGAATTGTCGATTCTAAAATTGCTTGTGAATCATGGAGGGCAAGCTTTGAGCCGTTCACAAATTTTAGATCATGTTTGGTCTAATCATGAAGACCCACCATTTGATCGAGTCGTAGATGTTTATATCAAACAACTACGCAAAAAGTTAAAATTAGATTGTATTGTCACTATTAAAAATGTTGGATATAAATTGGAGTTAAAATGAGAAGATTAAAACTATTTCCAAAAATTTTCATTTATACTTTTAGTATATTAATATCACTCGTTGCAGTCGCACATTTATTTTTATATTTTGCTTTCCCGCATTTTTATATGCAAGAACGGCAGCAAGAACTGAGTAGAAAAGCGGATGTTCTTGTAGAGAGTCTTTCTCAAGTGGATGGAAAGGGAGCTGCTTCAGCATTACAAGTGTATGCCAATAATGAAGGGATTACGGCGTATTTAAAGCATGAAAGCACTGGAGAAACTTTAACGCTAGGAGCAAAATTACCAATAGATGAAAATAGCAATCAACATTCTGTGATTATCGAAGATAGAGAAGTCACGACGAAAGATGGAAAAAAATTATTTATTCAAGTGGTTTCAACGACTGAAATGGTAAAACAAGCTACTAGAGTCACTTTCCATTATTTACCATTGTCTTTAGCCATCTCGATATTTACTGCAGTTATATTCTCTTATATTTATGCAAGAAAACTCTCAAGACCTTTGATGAGAATGTCTCGAGTCACAGAGAAGATGATGAATTTAGAAAGAGATGTTGCCTTTTTAGAACCAAGTTCGGACGAAATTGGACAAATGGAAGTACAAATTAATGATTTGTATCAACATTTATTATCGGTAATTGATGAACTTGAAGAAAAGAACCAAAAAATGATTCGCTTAGAAAAAACAAAAGTGGATTTTCTTCGTAGCGCCTCGCATGAGTTAAAAACACCACTTGCTAGTTTGAGAATTATGCTAGAAAACATGAGCCTTAATGTAGGGAAATACAAAGACAGAGATAAATATCTAATAGCTTCACTTGGGAAAGTTGACCAGTTATCGGTGCTAGTTCAAGAGATATTGGAGCTTTCAAAATTACAAGAAAGCACAATGGAAAAGCAATCAATTCAACTAGAAAAAATGATTCCTATATGGAACAAAGAATTTAAAATTTTAGCACAAGAAAGGAATTTAATTTTTGAAACGGATTTAGAATCTTCAACAATAGAAATGAACCAAATGGCATTCCAAAAAGTTTGGAATAATTTAATGATTAATGCCATTCGTTATTCGGATGAAGGAGGAGTTATCAAAGTTTCTGCTAAAAATTGTATCTTAAAAATAGAAAACCCTTGTCAACCCTTGACAGAAGAAGAAATTGAGATGGCATACTCGTTGCTGCCAACGACTAGTAATAAAGGAAGTGGTAATGGGGTAGGATTATATATTGTCCATCAATTATTAAAACAAGAAGAAATTAAACATCGCTTTTATGCAACCAAAACAGGTATGTGTTTTGAAATAGAAACAGAATAAAAGCTGTATGGAAGGAGTGTTGTTTATTGAATTGGTGAAAAAGAAGGATTATCTCTTTTAGGAGATAATCCTTCTTTTTTGTAATGGAACAATAATGTTAAAAATAAGTAAATTAGAAAATAATTTCACAAAAACGCTTACAATTAAAGCGTTTTCGTGTATAATAAAGATATCAATAAAAAGATAGGAAGGTTGATATTATGGCAACAATTGATCGTTTCGCTACAGACACTATACGCAAGAGCAATCCGCATCTTTCGCAATTGAAGGCAACTATTGAACCAGCTTTTTATTCGAATAATGCGACTGAAATTCCGACTCTGGCAGAGGCGTATGAATTAGCGTCACATGCACCCAATACAACTGTATTAGATGCATTCGTAGCAAATGCGAAGGATTTAGGATTACCGGAGGATGCCCATATTCTTTCGGTAGTGGATGGGAGTGTCGTTGGACGTACAGCAAAAGCTCGTCGAATTTTAGGAAATAATCCGTCCGAAGATGCAAAGATTATTCCAATTATTCGTGACGAAATTTATAACAGCGCTTTCAAACCGTTTATTAAAGGAACGGCTATTGTAGGTCTGGATGAAGACTTTATGGTAAAAGCGCACATCACGATGCCTAAAGAACATATTAATAACTTATATTCTTGGTTATTGAACTTCCAAATTTTCAATGACCAATATAAGAGACGTTACGATGCATCGAAACAGTATGATGAAAATGACATTTTTATTTTCTTTGATCCTACATGGAGACATCCTGATTACCCAGATGGATTAGCGTTCTTTGATACGAAACATAATTGTGCTGCAATTTTAGGAATGAGTTATTTTGGGGAAATCAAAAAGGGGACATTGACACTTGCTTGGGCAACTGCCGCTCGTAACAACTATGTTTCTTGCCACGGTGGTTTGAAGATTTTCCGTAAAGAAGGCGCTTCTTACGTTGCAAGCTTCTTCGGATTATCTGGATCAGGGAAGTCTACATTAACGCACGCAAAACATGACGATAAATACGACATTGAAGTATTACACGACGATGCATTTGTGATTTCAGTAGAAGATGGTTCATCTGTAGCTTTGGAACCTTCTTACTTCGACAAAACAAATGACTATCCAGCAGGTCACAGAGAACAGGATTACTTCGTAACGGTTCAAAACTGTGGTGTGACTCTGGATGAAAATGGTCGTAAAGTATTAGTGACAGAAGATATTCGTAACGGTAACGGACGTACTGTTAAATCTCGTTACTCAACACCAAACCGTGTCGATAAGATTCAAGAACCAATTCAATCTATCTTCTGGATCATGAAAGATGATGCACTACCACCGCTAGTAAAAATCACAGACCCACGTTTAGCATCTATTTTAGGATGTACATTAATGACAAAACGCTCTAACGCTGAAAATACAGGAGCAGGTGCAAACTTAGATGCGCTCGTTATCGAACCATACGCAAACCCATTCCGTGTATATCCATTAGTAGAAGACTACTATAAATTTAAAGCATTATTTGATAAGAATGTAGATTGCTACATTATCAATACAGGGGATTTCTTAGGTAAGAAAGTGACCAAAGAAGTGTCTCTTGGTGTGATTGAAACAGTAGTCGATGGCAAAGCAAAATTTGAATTATTCGGTGGCCTTCCAGGAATGGAATACTTACCAGTGGAAGGTTATGAAGTTCCTGAAATGAATGGCGAGTACGCTGAATTAATTCGTGATCGTATGCAATTCCGTTTAGACTACTTGAAAGCATTTAATGATGCAAATCCAGAACATCAAATTCCTCAAGATGCCCTTGAAAGCATTAAGACAATCGAACGCTTTATCGACGTCTTATAATGGAAGGAGTGTTCAGTGATGACAAGAAAAATAGGAATTACAGATACAATTTTACGGGATGCTCATCAATCTTTGATGGCAACCCGTATGCGAATTGAAGATATGCTCCCTGTTTTAGATCAATTAGACGAAGCAGGATTTACTTCACTTGAATGTTGGGGTGGAGCTACATTTGATTCGTGTATTCGTTTTTTAGATGAAGACCCTTGGGACAGACTTCGTACCTTAAAAAAACATTTAAAGAAAACACCTCTTCAAATGTTATTGCGCGGACAAAATATTTTGGGATATCGTCACTATGCCGATGATGTCGTAGAAAAATTTGTCGAAAAATCAGCAGAAAACGGGATTGATATTTTCAGAATTTTCGATGCGCTAAATGATGTTCGTAACTTAGAAGCAGCACTGAATACAGTGAAAAAAACGGGTAAAGAAGCGCAAATGACAATCTGCTATACGATTAGTGATGCGCATACGATTGACTATTACAAAGAGCTAGCAGCAAAAATGCAAGAAATGGGTGCAGATTCTATCTGTGTAAAAGACATGGCCGGAATCTTGACCCCAGCTAGAGGGATTGAGCTAGTTCGTGCATTAAAAGAAGTGATTACTGTTCCTATCGTCGTGCACACTCACTGCACAAGCGGAATCGCACAACTTACTTATCAAGCAGTGATTGAAGCTGGTGCAGACCGCATTGACACAGCTCTTTCACCACTCAGTGAAGGAACTAGTCAACCGCCTACGGAATCGTTAGTGATTGCACTTCGTGAATTAGGTTATGATATTACTGTCGATTTGGAAAAATTAGAACCAATCGCTGACCACTTCAGAGTGATTAAAGATAAATACATTAAAGATGGAACACTTAATCCAAAAATGTTAACACCGGACCCACGTGCGCTGTTATATCAAGTGCCTGGCGGAATGTTATCAAATATGTATTCTCAATTAACTCAAGCAGGTGCAACGGATAAATATGAAGAGGTATTAAAAGAAGTGCCTAAAGTAAGAGCAGACCTTGGATATCCACCACTAGTAACGCCAATGAGCCAGATGGTGGGAACGCAAGCAACGATGAATGTTCTTACAGGCCAACGCTACAAAGTGGTTTCAAACGAAGTAAAAGCCTATTTGCTTGGTTCTTATGGTCAATCACCAGTACCAATTCAAGAAAGCTTCAGAAAATCTATCATTGGTGATCAAGAAGTCATTACAGATCGACCAGCGAACCACTTGCCACCTGAATTCGAAACACTTAAAGCGGAGCTCGGAGATTTAGCAAGAAGTGACGAAGATGTCTTAACTTACGCACTCTTCCCTAAAGTTGGTAAAGAATTCTTGCTCAAGAAGAATGGACAATGGCAAAAACCATCAGAAGTCGTGAAAATTTTCGCGTCGGTAAAGTGAGGAGAGAGTTATGCAGTTAAGTTTATTAGAAATCTTATGGATCACAATTGTTTCAATGGGAATTGTGTTTGTGATGTTGACGATTCTAATGTTCCTCATGCAAGGAAGCTCTAAAATTATTCAAATATTGGAAGCAAAGAGCCATCCTACAGCTGGTGTGGTAGGGAATCCAGTAAATATGGCGACCGAAACACCGAAAGATAATGGAACACTATTTGAAACGAATAAACTTGCTCAAGTTGCCGCATTAGTCGCTTTAACGAAAGCAAGTGCGGATGTACCAGACAAGCACTTTGAGATTGTATCGATTGAAAAGAAGGTGGACTAAATGAAAAAATATGAAGTAGAAGTAAATGGCGAAACATTTATCGTCTCACTAAAAGAAATTTCAAATGAAGAAACAGCACAAAAATTAGCGGCTGCTCCAGCTCCTGCACCTAGTGCTCCAGTGGAAGAAAAGAAAGCTGCTCCAGCTCCAACAGGAGAAGGTGAAGTAGTGCCAGCTCCAATGGCAGGGATTGTATTATCGGTCAATAAAAATGTCGGTGATGCAGTGAAAAAAGGAGATATACTTGTGATTTTAGAAGCCATGAAGATGGAAAATGAAATCCTTGCTCCTTGTGACGGTGTTGTGAAAGCAATTCATGTATCAAGTAATGAATCTGTCGAATCGAACCAACCACTCTTAACGATTTAGGAGGCGATGGTTTATGGAAGTCATTCAACAGTTGATTGAAACGAGCGGGCTCTATAACCTAACGATTCAAAATGTCATTATGTTAATTATTGCCTGCGTGTTTCTATATCTAGGGATTAAACGAGGGTATGAGCCATACTTAATGGTTCCGATTGCTTTCGGGATGCTCCTTGTAAACTTACCTTTAGCTGGATTAATGGATGCCCCTACAGAAAATGGTCCTGGTGGACTCTTGTATTACTTATATCAAGGAACAAACCTTGGTATTTATCCGCCGTTGATTTTCCTTTGCTTAGGTGCGTCAACCGACTTTGGACCGCTACTAGCTAATCCAAAAACAATCTTGCTTGGTGGTGCAGCTCAATTCGGTATTTTCGTTGCATTCTTCCTTTCAGTAATGTGGGGAATGACACCGCAAGAAGCTGCTTCAGTAGGAATTATCGGGGGGGCGGATGGACCAACAGCCTTGTTCTTAACAACAAGACTTGCACCGCACTTATTACCAGCAATCGCCTTAGCAGCATACTCGTATATGGCGCTTGTGCCAATTATTCAACCGCCAATTATCCGTGCGCTCACAACGAAGAAAGAACGTCTTGTGAAGATGACAGAAAACCGTAAAGTGAGTGAAACGGAAAAAATTCTTTTCCCAATCATCGTTACGATTTTCGTCAGCTTATTAGTACCAAGTGCAACACCATTAGTAGGGTGCTTAATGCTCGGTAACTTAATTAAAGAAATTAAGGTAGTACCAAACATTACTAAAGTTCTACAAAATGCAATGATGTACGGGGTTACCATTATTTTAGGATTAACCGTTGGGGCGAAAGCAACAGGGGAATTATTCTTATCGGTATCGACTCTTAAAATTACTTTATTAGGGTTAATCGCTTTTGCAGCCGGTACTGCGGCAGGGGTTATTATGGGTAAAGTCATGTACAAATTATCTGGTGGTAAGATCAATCCAATGATTGGTGCTGCAGGAGTATCTGCCGTACCAATGGCCGCTCGTGTTGTACAAAAAGAAGGACAAAGAGAAGACCCAAGTAATTATTTATTAATGCACGCAATGGGACCAAACGTAGCAGGCGTTATCGGTAGTGCGATTGCGGCAGGAGTATTACTCGCATTCTTCTCATAATAGAAGCACTCCTTTCAAACAAAAAAAGAAGAAGAGAAATCTTCTTCTTTTTTTTTGCGTAGTTTGGAATGAGGTGGTGAAGATGGAAGAGACAGTTGGGCGCATCCGGGCAGTTTTTAAATCGATGCTAGAAGAGCGTAAAGTTTCTCCTAATGCAGTGCTAGATGTGGGGATTACTATCAAAAATGGGAAGAAGCAGTGCCAATTTTGTGGGAATACCAATCCGTTGGAATTTGCGAAAGGACCTTGTATCAATTGTACAGGAGGTGAATGTTGGTATTGCTTGAAGTGCATCGCAATGGGAAAGGTGAAGGAGTGTAGTGTCATAATTGCAACACCTGAAGAAGAGCAGCCTTTTCTAAGAAGAGAAGAAGAATTAGCGCACTATAAACATATCCTGAGTGCTAAACAGGAGCAGCTCTCTTTGGTGTGTTTGGCTGTCGTAAAGCAAACAGGATTTCGCGAGCACCTTCTTTGGGCAGTGACAGGTTCAGGGAAAACGGAGATGATTTTTGCAAGCATCGAATGGATGTTACAACAAGGAAAGAGAGTCGCTATTGCAGCACCAAGAATTGATGTATGTGTGGAGTTAGCTCCTCGTTTGAAGGAAGCTTTCCCAACAGTTGAACAAAACGTCTTGCACTCGCAGTCGGAGGAAGGGTACAAGAGAGTGCCTCTCACGATTGCGACGACGCACCAGATGTTACGGTTTTACCGAGCGTTTGATTTAGTGGTGATTGATGAGACGGACTCGTTTCCGTATCGGGATAATGAATTACTGATTAGAGCAGTTCATCGGGCAGTGAAAGAGGATGGGTGCTTGCTATATTTAACGGCGACACCATCCCGGACGCTAGAAAACAGAATCAAACGAAAGGAGTTGTCGGTTTCCTTACTACCGGAGCGTTATCACAAGAAACCACTAGTAGTACCAACGATAAGTTATATCGGGGATTTAGATAAAAGATTACGAAAGAAGAAAGTGCCAAAACCTATGCAGCAGTTTATAGAGGAACATGTTAAAGCAGGGAAACGATTTTTGTTATTTGTACCACGAATTACACTTCTTAATCCGATAGAAGTAGCACTTAGACGACAGTTTCCAAATGCAAAATTCGAGACGGTTAGTTCTAAAGAAATATATCGTCAAAAGAGAATTGCGCAAATGAGAGCAGGGGAGCTCGATTTTCTTGTGACGACAACCATTTTAGAGCGAGGAGTGACTTTCCCAGGAGTCGATGTTTGTGTCGTCAATGCGCACGAAGAGGAATTTTCAAGAGAAGTACTCGTGCAAATCGCAGGACGCGTTGGACGGACCGCAGAATGCCCGACAGGAGATGTTGTGTATTTTCATAATGGGAAAACAAAAGCGATGATACAGGCGGTTAGGGAAATCGAAGACTTAAATCAACAAGCGCTTCGATGGAGGGAGCACGAATGAAATGTTTATGGTGCGGAGAAGAAGTTGAAAGAGCGCAGCCTATACTCTCATTTTTACTGGGAGCAAATAGAAAGTGCATCTGCGTCAATTGTGAGCATCCGTTCATGAAATTAAAACAGCATCCAACTTGCCTAGAGTGTGGACGGCTGACGACGAAAGTCGAAGTTTGTCTGGATTGTCAAAAATGGCATCAAGTAAAAGAAGCAGTACTTTTAAAGAATACTTCCTTATATGCTTATGACGAGGCGGGACGAAAGTTTATGGAGTTATTCAAATTTGTAGGAGATACAAGAGTGATGACGTTGGTGCTAAAGGAGTTAAGACAAGAGTTGCTCAAGTATCAAAAGAGGGGATTCGTTATTTGTCCATTACCGTCATCTAGTGCAAGTCTAAAAAAGAGAGAATTCGAGACGATCCCAACTTTACTGGAAGAGTGCCGTGTACCAACTTTTACACTGTTAGAACATATAGGAAGTGGAAAGAAGCAATCGGAGAAGACAAGGCAGGAACGTCTGCAACTAAAGCAACCTTTTAAGATAAGAGAGGGTGTCATGATTCCAACGAAGGTTTTGCTAGTGGATGATGTTTATACAACTGGCGCAACTTTACATCTTGCCGCAAAAGCATTAACGGAAATGGGTGTTGAAGAAGTGGAGTCTCTGACGTTATTTAGATAGTAGAATTATTTAAAACAGTTTATATAATTAAACATGTGAGAGAAAGTAAAAAATATTGTATATGTAATAATGATTGTGCTAAAAAAGGATATAGCATTTCATTTTTTGAATCCAATGTAATAGGAGATTAGTGTTTGTTTATATGTAAGTGAGAATGAGAACTACCGTGTTTCAGTATTTATGGATAAAAATTCCGATACTGAGAATTTAATGAGTGGTGGATACAGCTGGTCTCCGGATTTAGAAAATTTTGTTAAGGAAGAGAATTATAAATATAGCGATTTATTGAATAAAATGATTATTGAGAAAGAATGTGACTCATTGTTGATTTAAATAATTACTATTAGTGTGTTCTAGAAAAGTAATAAAAGTACATTCTGTATACTTCGTGGAGTGATTCATGATGAAATGGATTTAGACGAATATGTTATTGAAAATCCTAAAAATAAGAATCTTAGAGTATTATTTTAACGTTTGAAGGTCGATTAGAAAAAGGTGTTACTAATGGCTATTAGAAATTGGGGGGATATTGCTACTAAAAAAGTATATAGTAGCCACATAAAGACAAGAAATATTGAAAGCGATTCATTTAAGTAGTATAATTTTCTTTGAGGTGAGAAAATATGCACAATAATCTACTGAAAAAAACGGGACATGGAATGGTTAAAGTGGGTATACTTTTGACTGTTGTTTTGGTAATATTTACTTTTATGGCTTATAAGGGAGTCGCCTTTGCTAGTGAAAAAGAATTATCTGATAATTCTACAGTAAAGAATAGTGCAAACTACACCTTGCTGGCCGAAGGAATTCATAAAGTAACTTTTGATAAGAATAGCTCCTTTATTGATATTGAGAAATATGAACCTCAAAATTGGGGGACGGTGGTTGTTGAACATAATAAATCGATTGAAAAGGACGACCTTAATAAAGGCATTCGTCCAACTGAGACGGAAGTTGGAGATACAATGCCCTGGGATCCGCCATCAATTCTGATGAGTAAGCTATTAGGCCGAGCCTATTTTGTCTATAGATTCATGGGATGGAATACTAAGCCAGATGGCAGCGGAGAGGAATTCACCCAATATACCATCGTTACTGAGGATATGACGGTTTATGGGACATGGATGAAGGATATTATGGCTTATGACGGAATTGTACCTGATTTTAAATATGCGTATTATCGTTTTGAAAGCGTCACTCTAGGAAAGCAATTGCCGGAAGAGGTGAATAAGTTACTCCCAGTCGATAATCACTGGTATAGAAAGGGAGATATTGCTAAGGCTAAGCCGGTGTATGAGGATAAAGTGGAGAGTGATGATGGAATTTGGAGCTTTTTAGGCTATACTTTTAATTCAATAGTGTTTGATGAAACGGATGTTACGTTTGTCGGTCAATGGAAATATAAGGCAAACGAATATAGTGTGTCTTATGAGTTCAAGAGTGGGACACCTGGTAAGTCTCTACCAGATTCGGTTAATACTTTATTGCCAAAAGACATGAATAAATATGTTACGACAGATAAAGTACAGGCAATCCATCCAAGTGAAACGAAAATTGAGGATCCAGTATTAGATGGTGTGTGGACGTTCCAAGGTTATGATGAAGAAACAAAAATAATCAATAAAGCAGATGTAAGTTTTATTGGAGAATGGACTTTTGAGAAGAGAACAGCATCAACTACGCAGGAGAGCACGACACAGGAAACAACAGAGGAACTGTCTCAAGAAACGACGGTTAATAATCCACCTAAAGATGAAGAGTTGCCTAATACGGGGACAGCATCTTCGTTAATAGGAGTAGGGAGTGCTTTGATGTTATCTGGTATGGCAATCGTTAAATTAAAGAAAAAGGAATAAAATCTTATATTCAAATAGATTTGGTAGACAGTATCATATTTTTTATAAAATGAATATGAAGGGAATTAAGCGATGGTTTGTTGCTTAATTCCTTTTTTATGAAGTAAATAGGATGTGACACTAACTTTAAGATACAGAGTGGAGCTTTTCTTAAACCTAGTACTTATTAGAATGAAAGTATTGTAGAGTTAGATTGATTATAAAAGTATCAGAATTCAAATGAAAAGTGTCATTGTATCAAAATAGTCAGATTAATAGATGATGTTTATACAACCGGCGCAACAATCCACCTTGCCGCAAAAGCATTAATGGAAACAGGAGTTGAAGAAGTAGAATCTCTGACATTATTTAGATAAAAAAGTGTATCATGCATGATACGTATCATACATGATACAAAACCGATCGATAAAACAGTCCAAGCAGATTTCTGCTTGGGCTGTTGGATTCTACCTAGTCATTTTTAGAATCTTGTAGTGACATATTGGTCAAGAGCGAGGAGAGCATTTGCGACATCTTCGGCAGTATAGTCAACAACCATTTGGTGGATGGTTTCGCCTTCTTGTGTTGCAAGAGATCCAATCTTGAGTAAGTCTTCATATGGCACAGAATCCAATTTCACTTCTTTCAGCGTTGTTGGTAAGCCGAGTGCTTTGTAGAAAGTGATGTATTTATCGAGTTCTTCTTTTGGACGATTTTCTAATAATAGTTGTGTTAATGTACCATAAGCGACTTTTTCACCGTGAGTAAGAGAATGAATATCTCCATGAATTGCAGTGAATCCGTTATGGATGGCATGAGCAGCTGCTAGACCAGCAGATTCAAAACCGATACCGCTGAGTAGTGTGTTGGCTTCGATAACGGCTTCTAAAGCTGGAGTAACTACTTTTGCATTTGCCGCAGCTACAGCTTGTAGACCATTTTCGAATAAAGTACTTTCGCAGACGCGAGCGATAGCTGCTGCCGCAATCGTTGACATTTGACCGACCATTGTGCCTCCTTGTGCTTCAATGACTGCACGAGCCTCAACCCAAGTAGCAAGCGCATCAGCAATTCCTGAGATTAATAAACGAACTGGAGCATTGGCAATGACTTTTGTATCGACTAATACTAATTCTGGATTTTTCTTGTAGAAACGATAGCGTTTAAACATGCCTTCTGCTGAATAAATAACAGAGAGGGCAGAAGTTGGAGCATCCGTTGAAGCAATTGTTGGTAAAATCGCTACCGGACAATTTGAATCATCCGCAATCGCTTTGGCTGTATCGATAGATTTACCACCGCCTAAGCCGATGACAACATTCAATTGATGTTCCTTCACGACTTCAGCAACGCGGCGCACTTCATCATTGGTGGCTTCACCATGGAAGATTTCACGATGAACAAATGCGCCTTCTTTCACGAGGTTTTCTTCCAGTTCTTTACCGACTAAATCATAAACGATAGGGTCGCAAAGAAGGAGATGTCGATCCCCTAGAGCCAACACGTGAGAAAGACCAGTTTTAAGAACATCTTTCCCTTGAACATAACGAGACGGACTAGCAAATACTTTTTCCATAAGTATAACTCCTTCATTTTTTTGTTTACAATTTCACTATATCGTTGAGAACGATTTCTGTCAATGGAGATTCTGTGTAGTTTTAACTAGGAATCTGAGACTTTCTAGAAAGGGGAAAATCATTACTGGGGATGAGGAGAATTTTGGGATAGGCGATTCTTGTTGGGAATGATTCTAATTTTCAATTCTTTATGATTTTTCATCTAATGAAAACAAAATATATCCTAAGAAAAGTCCTCAAAAAGACTGTTTTTCCTTAACAATTCTTAATGAAAGAATTGTTGAAAACGGTTGTAAAAGCCCTATTCATGCTTTATAATAAAACTATAGAAATCAAACGAAGCAATTCCTAAGAGTGGTCCTTAGGATATTTCTTCAAATCTGGTTTTCCAGATGAAAGGGGAGAGTATTATGTTTAAATATAATATCCGTGGAGAAAATATTGAGGTCACAGAAGCGATTCGTCAATACGCAGAAAAGAAAATTAGCAAACTTGAAAAGTATTTTACTGACGTAGCTAATGCGACTGCATACGTTAACTTGAAAGTCTACACTGAAAAGACTGCAAAAGTTGAGGTAACAATTCCACTTCCTTATTTAGTTCTACGCGCTGAGGAAACTTCAATTGATTTATATGGAAGCATTGACTTAGTAGTAGACAAACTGGAAAGACAAGTTCGTAAGCATAAAACAAAAATCAATCGTAAATCTCGTGAAAAAGGATTCGATATTGTGTTACCAACGCTTCCAGAAGCTCCAGAAGAAGAGGAAACAGGATTAGAAATCGTTCGTACGAAACGAATTGATTTAAAACCAATGGATAGTGAAGAAGCTGTACTACAAATGAATATGTTGGGACATAATTTCTTTATCTATCAAGATGCTGAAACGAACGAAACAAACATTGTTTACCGTCGTAAAGATGGAAAATATGGTTTGATTGAAACAAATTAATAAAAAAATCAGGTGACTTTGAAAAAAGTCACCTTTTTTTGCTTTCTTAATTAGCTAAACAATGGTAAAATAAACAAGATGCAATAGGTATAGGTACCAATTTGTAGGACTTTATGAGTTTTAAAATATTCACCATCTACATACTTCAAGATAAGGACGATGGATGAGGATAAAAAAGGAGTTAATTAAATGGCAAATTTTTTGAGACAGTTAGTTGAAAATGATAAGCGCGAATTACGCCGTTTAGGGAAATTAGCGGACAAAGTAATTGCGTTAGAATCTCAAATGGCTGCATTAGAAGATGCTGATTTTCCAGTGAAAACTGAAGAATTTAAGGAGAGATATGCTAAAGGGGAAACTTTAGATGCTCTTATTCCTGAAGCTTTTGCGCTTGTTCGTGAAGGGGCAAAACGTGTTCTTGGATTATTCCCATATAAAGTTCAAATCATGGGTGGAATCACACTTCATGATGGGAACATTGCAGAGATGCGTACTGGGGAAGGGAAAACTTTAACAGCGACAATGCCAGTATATTTAAATGCACTATCTGGTGAAGGTGTCCATGTTGTTACTGTTAACGAATATTTAGCAAGTCGTGACGCTCGTGAGATGGGTGAATTATATAATTTCTTAGGATTAACTGTAGGATTGAACTTAACAGGCATGTCCTCAGAAGAAAAACGTGCCGCTTATGCTGCAGATATCACATATAGTACAAACAGTGAACTAGGATTTGACTATCTACGTGATAACATGGTGGTTTATAAATCCCAAATGGTACAACGTTCATTAAACTACGCAGTTGTCGATGAGACAGACTCAATCTTAATTGACGAAGCGCGTACACCATTAATTATTTCAGGACAAGCTGAAAAATCAACTGTGTTATATCAACGTGCAGATATGTTTGTTAAAGGGTTGAAAGAGGAAGAAGACTACACAATCGACTTAACTTCTAAAACAATCTCATTAACAGACGAAGGGATTAATAAAGCGGAACAAACATTCCGATTACCAAACCTTTATGATGTCGATAACTCAGCGCTTGTTCATCATATTGACCAAGCTTTACGTGCGAACTACATTATGTTACGCGACATCGACTATGTGGTGGATGAAGGTAAAGTTAAAATCGTTGATGGATTTACGGGACGTATCATGGAAGGGCGTCGTTACTCAGATGGCCTTCACCAAGCGATTGAAGCTAAAGAAGGCGTTGAAGTTGAAAACGAATCTAAGACAATGGCAACAATCACTTACCAAAATTACTTCCGTATGTATCGTAAATTGTCAGGAATGACAGGAACTGCTAAAACGGAAGAAGAAGAATTCAGAGAAATCTACAACATGAACGTTATTGCGATTCCAACAAACCGACCAATTCAGCGTATTGACGGACAAGACTTAATTTATCCATCTCTACGTAGTAAATTTAGAGCGGTTGTTAAAGACATTAAACAACGTCATGAAGTTGGACAACCTATCCTTGTGGGGACTGTTGCGGTTGAAACAAGTGAATTGATTTCGAACTTACTTCGCGCAGAAGGAATTCCTCACGAAGTCCTAAATGCGAAAAACCACTTTAAAGAAGCAGAAATTATCATGTCAGCTGGTCAACGTGGTGCGGTTACGATTGCAACAAACATGGCCGGACGTGGTACTGACATTAAGCTTGGTAAAGGTGTAAAAGAACTAGGTGGACTTTGTGTAATCGGTACAGAACGTCACGAAAGCCGTCGTATTGATAACCAATTACGTGGACGTAGTGGACGTCAAGGGGATCCAGGTGCTACACAATTCTACCTTTCATTAGAAGACGACTTAATGAAACGTTTCGGTGGAGAAAAGATGCAAGCTATCTGGGAACGTCTAAACTTAACAGATGAAGAGGATGATAACTTCATCCAAAGTAAGATGTTAACCAAACAAGTGGAGTCTTCACAAAAACGTGTTGAAGGAAATAACTACGATACACGTAAAAGTGTCTTAGAGTACGATGAAGTAATGCGTGAACAACGTGAAATCATCTACTCTCAACGTTTACAAATTATCAATGAAGAGAAATCTCTTGAGAATGTAACAAAAGGTATGATTCGTCGTACTATCCACCGTGTAGTGGAAAGCCATACTTTAGCGGATCAAAAAGAATGGAATTTAGAAGGCTTAGTAGACTTTGCACACAATGCAATTTGTGCGCCAGACGAAATTTCGTTAAGTGATTTTGAAGGAAAAACAGCTGCAGAGATTGAAGAAATCTTGAATGAAAAAGCCTTAGAAATCTATAAAGAAAAACAAGAGCAATTGAACGGTGACGATCAAATGCTTGAGTTCGAAAAAGTGGTTATTTTACGTGTGGTTGACCGTAAATGGACTGACCACATTGATGATATGGACCAATTACGTCAAAGTGTTGGATTACGTGGATATGCACAAATCGACCCATTAACGGAATACCAAACTGAAGGGTACGAACGATTCCAACAAATGATTGCTGAAATCGACTATGATGTGACACGTATCTTGATGAAATCTCAAATTCGTCAAAACTTACAACGTGAACAAGTACAAGGAGTTCGTAGTGTAGTGGCAACAGGTCACGATAGAACTTCTGACGACGATTCTGAAGAAGATTAATAAATGAGAGACGGCGAAGCATTTCGCCGTTTTCTTTTAGAAAGAGGTCAATATGGAAATTAGTGAAATTAGAAATGCACTTGAAGCCATGAATGAGCAAATTATCAGCTATAGGAGGTCTCTTTGACTTAGATCGCCTAGAAGAAGATATCGCTGCTTACGAGCAGGAAATGTCAGAACCATCTTTTTGGAACGATAGTGAAAAGGCCAATCAAATTATTCAAAAAAATAATGAATTGAAGTCGATTTATGATACTTTCCATAAAATGGAATTAGCTCATGAAGAAACAAGTTTATTATTTGAAATGTATAAAGAAGAGCCAGATGAAGAAGTGCATGCGGAAATCGTTGAGGCGATTCAGTCTCTTGAAAAAGACTTACAACAGTACGAATTAAGTATGTTACTGAACGGTCCACATGATAAGAACAGTGCTATCTTAGAAATTCACCCAGGAGCTGGGGGGACAGAATCGCAAGACTGGGGAAGTATGCTTCTTCGTATGTATATGCGATGGGCTGAAAAGCATGGCTACAGAGTCGAAACAGTGGACTACCAAGACGGGGATGAAGCTGGGATTAAATCTGTTACCTTATCGATTGAAGGTTTGAATGCATACGGGTACTTACGCTCTGAAAAAGGAGTGCATCGACTCGTTCGTATTTCACCGTTTGATGCAGCTGGGAAACGTCATACATCATTCTGTTCAGTGGATGTCGTTCCGCAAATGGATGGAGATATTGATATTGAAATTAATCCAGATGATTTAAAAATTGATGTGTATCGTGCCAGCGGTGCCGGTGGACAACATATTAATAAGACGTCTTCTGCGGTACGTATTACGCATATTCCAACTGGAATCGTGACGCAGAGTCAGGCGCAACGTTCTCAATTTAAAAATAGAGACCAAGCGATGGCGATGCTGAAGGCGAAATTATTCCAATTAGAAGAAGAGAAGAAGGCGGCAGAATTGGCAGCTATCCGTGGAGAGCAAAAAGATATCGCCTGGGGTTCTCAAATTCGAAATTATGTTTTCCACCCCTATTCAATGGTAAAAGACTTACGTTCTGGATATGAGACAGGAAATATTGGTGCGGTGATGGATGGAGACTTAGATCCGTTTATGGATGCGTACTTAAAATGGACGCTTGAGGAAACGAAAGCAACTGAAGAATAATAGTAGAGAAACACCTAGTGAGAGCTGGGTGTTTTACTGTTGGAAGGCAAATTGTTTTAAGTTCGTTTTAATTAGGTGGATTATTATAAGAAGGAATCTTCCATATCTTGAGTAAATGACTTTCTTGAGGGGATGAGTTCATACTGCTAATAGGGAGAAAAGTATTGTCTTATAAGTATGTAATATTATGCACTGAGCAATGCTTACACCCAAATCCTTCGCACTGTGAAGGATTTTGCACGGCTGTCCCAGCCGCTTACGGTATTCCGGCCCAACGTTCCATTTCTGAACGCGATGGCTCGTATCCTGAGTAGTTGAACTCGGGCTCACAGGACTGACGTCCACTTCCCGGATTCGTCTGCAGAACGTTTCACGTTCCTTGCGTCGCTCCGGTCCAGTGTTTCAGTCCTAAGCGTTCGCCCTCGTATCCTTAATTTAATATTTCTGTAATCTTATGTGAAGGTGTTGTAATATTAGGGTGCTATAATGGTGAAGATTAAAAAATCGTAGGATTAGAAAGCTGGTGAGTTTATGATTGAAATGATGAATGTAACTAAGAAATATAGTAAAGGAATTACTGCTATTAATAATTTATCAATCCAAATTAAAGATGGAGATTTTGTTTATGTAGTAGGGCCTTCTGGTGCAGGGAAATCAACTTTCATAAAAATGATGTATCGTGAAGAAAAAGCGACAAAGGGTAGAATTCGTGTGGGAAAATATGATTTGATGAAGATTAAAGATCGTCAGATTCCATTCTTACGCCGTTATGTTGGTGTCGTTTTCCAAGATTTTAAACTTTTACAAAATAAAACAGTTTATGAAAATGTGGCATATGCGATGGAAGTAATTGAAAAATCTCCGCGCGAAATTAAACGCCGCGTAGACGAAGTGTTAGAATTAGTAAATTTAAAACACCGTATGAATAACTTCCCAAATGAATTATCTGGTGGGGAACAACAACGTGTAGCAATTGCTCGAGCAATTGTGAATACTCCGGGGATTTTAATTGCTGATGAGCCTACAGGAAACCTAGATCCGGATACATCTATGGAGATTATGGATATTTTAGAAAGAATTAATGAACAAGGAACTACAATTGTGATGGCGACTCATAATAGTCAAATCGTAAACGAGAAAAAACATCGAGTTTTAGCCATTGAAAGTGGACAAATTGTTCGTGACCAAGAACAGGGGGAATACGGATATGAAGATTAGAACGATGGGTCGTCATATACGTGACGCCTTCAAGAGTCTTTTCAGAAACGGATTAATGACATTTGGTTCGGTTTCTGCGGTATCAATGATTCTTTTAATCGTTGGTGTGTTTGTTTCATTATTATTTAATGTGAACAAAATTGGATCAGATATTGAAAATGACGTTAATGTTCGTGTATATATTGATTTGGCAGCAGATCAGGAAAAGACAGATCAATTAGAAGCGAAAATTAAAGAATTAGCGGATGTAGAATCTGTAACATTCCGTTCAAAAGATGAAGAATTAGAAGATGTAACAAAGAGCTTTGCTGAAGAATTTTCATTGTTTAAAAATGATGGAAATCCACTTCGTAATGCTTTTGACGTAAAAGCAAAAGAACCTCAAAAAACAAGCGCAGTTGCTAAAGCTATCGAAGGAATGGATTACGTAGCTCGTGTTCGTTATGGTGAGGCTCGTGCGGATAATTTATTTCGAATTATTGCTACAGCTCGAAACATCGGTGCTGTAATTATTGTGGGGCTATTAGCTTTAGCAATGTTTTTAATTTCTAATACGATTCGTTCAACAATCTATTTAAGAAAAACGGAAATTGAGATTATGCGTTTGGTCGGAGCTACAAAAGCTTATATTCGCTGGCCTTTCTTCATTGAAGGTGGGATGATTGGGTTACTGGGTTCTATTATTCCAATCGGATTAGTGTGGTCAATCTATCTATGGGTTTATAAGGGTGGATCAGACTTTTTCTCAGGTTCAAGTTTTAGCTTACTTGATCCAAATCCATTCTTATTTTATGTCTCATTGGCCATGGTTGCTATCGGTGTAACAATCGGAGCATTTGGCTCTATTCTTTCAATGAGAAGATTTTTAAAAAAATAACTAGTGTGAAAAAGATGGGCGTTATACGTTCGTCTTTTTTGTTAGGATAAGAAGTTGGAACGTGAGAAGTTGTGCTCGAAAAATTAGGAAAAGAACTTGCGGACGTAATTCATTATACGATTGCTATTGCAGGAGTAAACGGAATTGATTTAGAGAAAGTTATCTTAGAAAAAGACTTAAGTGCGGCTATTAAATATCAACATTCAACGAACTTGATGGAGTACATAGCTCAAACAGCAAAAAACGACTAGTTTAAAGCAAGAAAACACTTGCTTTACGAGTGTGTTTAGAGTACGATAGGACATGGAAAAGTAAGTGAAATGATGGGTACAGAAAGTTCTGATTGCTGAGAAAGAACCCCCGCTCTTTAACTGAACCTACCAAACGAAGTGATTATGAAAATAATCCGGTGAAATCATCGTTATCAATGTTAAAGAGACATTTACAAAGTAAGTGTAATTAAGGTGGTACCGCGAGTCATTCGTCCTTTTTAGGGGAGTGGCTTTTTTTTATTTCACAAAAAACGAAAAGGAGCTAAGCAGATGGCAGAAAAAACAAACTTACAAAGAGAAGATTTTTCTAAATGGTATATTCAAACCATTCAAAAAGCAGATTTAATGGACTATTCACCAGTGCGTGGATGTATGATTTTCAAACCAGACGGATATGAAATCTGGGAACATATTCAAGAGGAATTTAACCGTCGTTTTAAAGAAGAAGGCATTCGTAATGCATACTTCCCAATGTTAATTCCAGAAAGCTTCTTCACAAAAGAAGCAGACCATATTGAAGGATTCGCGCCTGAATTACCATGGGTGACAGAAGCAGCTGGCGAAAAATTAGAAGAACGTTTAGCACTACGTCCAACAAGTGAAACAATGATTGGAACAGCTTTTTCAAACTGGATTAATTCATACCGTGATCTTCCATATGAAATTAACCAATGGGCAAATGTATTCCGTTGGGAAAAGAAAACTTTACCATTCTTACGTACTTCAGAATTCTTATGGCAAGAAGGACATACAGCGCATGCAGATGAAGAAGATGCACGTCGCAGAACAATGAAGATGTTAGAAGTCTATAAAGAAGTCGTAGAAAGCGTATTAGCAGTGCCAGTTTACGAAGGTCAAAAAACTCCTTCAGAGCGTTTCGCAGGGGCAGTGGATACTTACTCCATCGAAGCGATGATGAAAGACGGGAAAGCCGTTCAAGCGGGAACTTCTCACTACATGGGAACAAAATTCGCTGAAGCGTTTGACATCAAATATTTAACAAAAGAAAATGAACATGTATACGCTCATACAACTTCATGGGGAGTATCTACTCGTTTAATCGGTTCATTAATTATGACTCATGGGGACGAACAAGGGTTAGTATTACCTCCAAAAGTGGCTCCAACACAAGTAGTCTTAATCCCTGTTGGACCATGGAAGAAAAATCCAGCTATCTTAGAAAAATTAGAAGAGCTTCAAAAAGAATTGAAAGCTGCTGGATTACGCGTGAAAATCGATGACACTGACAACTCACCAGGATTCAAATTCAATGAGTGGGAATTACGTGGTGTCCCAATGCGTATCGAATGCGGACCTCGCGACTTAGAAAACAATCAAGTGATGACAAAAATGCGTGACTTAGATGAAAAAGTAGCAGTTGGATTCGATAGTTTAGTAGATACAATTTTATCTGAATTAGAAAAAATGCAAGTTCGTATGTTAGAAACAGCTCGTGCGATGCGTGCGTCTAACGAATATACAAACATTGATACTTTGGATGAGTTGAAAGCTCATATCGAAGCAAAACGCGAAGCTGGCGAAGTACCAGGTTGGGTATTAGTTGGTTGGGATGGAACAGAAGAAAGTGAAGCAAAAATTAAAGAAGAAACAGGCTTTACAACTCGTAACATTCCATTTAACGCTCCAGTGAAAAAAGAAAAATGTATCGTTACTGGCAAACCAGCTGTGCATACAGTTTGGATTGCACGTGCATATTAATAGGAATGAATTTTAATTGGTAGGGGGACCAGATTATGAAAATGAATAAAGCGATTCAGGAGTTTGTAAATAGTGCGATTGAATCAGGGTATGTATCAAAAGAGGATCGTAGTTATTTATTAAATCGCGTGCTTTATTTAGTGGGAGAAGAATCTTTTGAGGCTTGTAAAGAAATCGATCAACCATCTCTATTAGAAGCAATGGCGAATGTAGTGGAGGCATCTGTTGAAGCTGGGAGGATTACAGATGACGCTGAAGAACGCGACTGGCTTGAACAAGAGTTAATGAACCTTGTGATTCCAAAACCTTCAGAATTGAACCGTCTATTCTGGAACAAATATGAAGAAGGACCTAAAGTTGCTACAGACGCGTTTTATAAAATGGCGCTTGATTTGAACTTAATTAAGGTCAATGATATCGCTAAAAACATTTCTTTTAACGGAGAAACAGAGTATGGCGATTTAGAAATCACGATTAATTTATCAAAACCCGAAAAAACAAAAGAAGAAATCATCAAGGCGGCGCAATCGAAGGATTTCAATTATCCTGCCAACCGTTTATGTTTTGAAAATGTAGGTTACCATGGTCGTATCAACTGGCCAGGTCGTGCTAACCACCGTATTGTCGGCATGGAACTTGGTGGAGAGTCTTGGGGCTACCACTATTCTCCATATGCTTACTATTCAGAGCATGCCATCTTCTTGTCAGAAAACTTAGAACCAATGAAAGTGGATGAGGGAGCCTTTAGCCGACTTCTTGAAATCGTGACACAATTCCCACATTATTTTGTAGGGTCAAACGCAGGACTTCCAATTGTTGGAGGATCGATTTTAAGTCATAACCACTATCAAGGGGGACGTTACGTATTCCCAATGAACCGTGCTAAAGTCTTGGAAACTGGAATTTCTAAGAAGTTTGATACCGTTGAAATCGAACGTCTATACTGGCCACTTTCTGCGCTTCGTCTTCGCGGAAATAATCATGAGGAAGTATTTGAAGTGGCAGTTGATATCTTAAAAGCATGGGAAAACTACGAAAACAAAGATCTTGAAATCTTACGTGAATCAAACGGCGAACCGCATAACGCAATTACTCCAATCGTGCGCCGTCAAGGAGATGCGTATGAGTTTGATTTAGTATTACGTAACAACCGCGCTACTGCAGAGTTTCCAGATGGAATTTTCCACCCACATGCGGATGTACAACATATTAAGAAAGAAAATATTGGTTTAATTGAAGTAATGGGGCTTGCGATTTTACCGCCACGTCTTGAAAGTGAACTTGGTGAAGTAAGAGACTATCTCGTTGGAGAAGCACCTCTTGAAGCAGTTGCAGAAATTCACCAAGAATGGGCGAAAGAATTAAAAGCACAAGCACCGACAAAAGAAACTGTAGACGCATTTTTACAAAAAGCGGTGAGTGCAAAATTCTGCCGCGTGTTAGAATATGCAGGCGTCTTTAAACAAACAAAAGAAGGTCAAGAAGCATTCAGCGCCTTCATGCATGAATTTACGAAATAGTTAGAAAGGAAGTGCCGTATGACAATCCTCGCACTAGATACATCGAATAAGACATTATCGGTCGCTGTAGAACTGACAGACGGTACCATGATTGAACAAACGATTGAGAACACGTTGCAACATAGTGTTCTCCTTGTGCCAACTATCGAAGCCATTTTTGAAGAAGCCGGCATTACAGCAAAAGATTTAACGAAGGTTATTGTTGCTGAAGGACCCGGTTCTTATACGGGACTTCGAATTGGCGTTACCGTTGCTAAAACACTCGCAAAGAGTCTGGGGATTCCACTTGTTGGCGTCTCCAGTCTCGATGTCTTTTTACCCGACCTTGCTTCAAAAGTAGAAGTAGGAAAAATCGTTGTACCGTTTTTTGATGCTAGACGTCGAAATATTTTCGCGGTAGGCTATCAAAAAACTGAAGAAGGGTTTAAAAAGGTGATTCCAGAGCAACATATTTCATGGGATGATTTCTTGAAAGTGTTGCCGAAATTTGCAGCGGGAGTGACTTTTGTAGGGCAATTACAGTCGATTACAAAAGAGGAAATCGTAGAAAAAGGAGCGAGTGAGGCGAAGTGGCTTGAAGGGCATGACGCTATCCCTCATGCAACGTCACTTATCGAATTAGGAAGAAATAAGGAAGCTGTTGACGTGGACGTCTTTGTCCCAATGTACTTGAAACTGGCAGAAGCAGAAGAGAATTGGCAAGCTGAGCATCCTTTAGAAAAGGGGTCAGTGTATGTGGAACGAGTTTAAAGAACACTTCATTCAGTGGTTTGAAAAAATCAAAGCATTGTTTCTAGAAGGGTCGCAACCAAAAGAACCGATTCGCAATCAATTTGAAAATTTCGAAAAAAGAGTAATTCTTGGAAATGGGGCGCAAGCCAAAATTCGAATTGGAATTCCAGAAGATGCCCCTCGTATTTTTGAAGTGGAAAAAGCTGCATACAACGGTGCGTCTCCATGGGCCAAAGAGATTCTTGAAAAAGATGTTACCTATAATTCTGATGCTATTTATATCGTACTGGAAGTGGAAAAGGAAATCGTTGGTTTTATCGGAGCGAGAACGACAGAGAATACGGATTTACATATTACAAATGTAGCTGTACTACACGATTATCGTTTTTTAAATGTAGCTACATTATTGTTAAAGGCAATTGAAAAAATTGCGAGAGCTCTCGATAAAAAAGAAATTACTTTGGAAGCTCGAGTGTCGAATACTAAAGCGATTCATTTATATAGAAAGAATGGCTATAGTGTTGTGGGAACGAAGGAAAATTATTATACTCCTGAAAATGAGGATGCTGTAGAAATGCTCTATACATTACCACCAAAAACGCCATCTTCCTTCCATTCGTCAGAGTACTCTTTTACAAGACTTCAACCAGCTGATTTGGCAATGGCTGAGGCATTAGTTGAGTTAGTGCAAGAAAATTATGAGCATCCCAATCATTGGAGCGCAGAGAGTTTCCTTGCGGATTTGGAAAATCCAGCAAACACGTATTACGGAGTATGGATGCAACGTCAATTAGTTGGTTTCCTTGGAGTCCAAGCGGTACTTGATGAAGCGACGATAACGAATATCGTAATTGCTAAAGACTATCAAGGCAAAGGACTCGCACAACGTTTATGGCAAATGGCTTTATATGACTTGAAACAAAAGGACATTCAAGTTGTCTTTTTAGAGGTACGCCAGAGTAATAAACGTGCTCAATATTTATATGAAATTCTTGGATTCGAAGCCTTCCATACGAGAAGAGAATATTATAGTGATCCAGTAGAAGATGCGATTGAATATCGCTTAGAAATTGAACAAAGATAGGAGGAACAATATGAAAGAAACATTGATTCTAGCAATTGAAAGTAGTTGTGATGAGACAAGTGCAGCCGTGATTCAAAACGGAAATACCATCCTTTCAAATATTGTCGCCTCTCAAATTAAAAGTCATATGCGTTTTGGCGGGGTTGTGCCAGAGATTGCCAGCCGCCATCACGTCGAACAAATCACACAGGTTATTGACGAAGCCCTTGCTAAAGCAGGCAAAACTTTGGATGATATAGATGCCATTGCGGTGACATATGGTCCAGGACTTGTGGGAGCTCTTCTCATTGGGATTTCTGCAGCAAAAGCCTTGGCATTAGCTAGTGGAAAACCACTGATTGCAGTGAATCACATGGCAGGACATATTTACGCGAACCAACTTGTGGAACCTTTGCAATTTCCACTAATGGCGCTTGTGGTGAGTGGTGGACATACGGAACTTGTGTATATGCCAGAAGATGGGGAGTTCCAGATTATCGGAGAAACTAGAGATGATGCGGCAGGGGAAGCATACGATAAGATTGGTCGTATTTTAAACTTGCCCTATCCTGGTGGAAAGAAAATGGACGAATTGGCTCATTTGGGTCAAGATACTTACGAATTTCCGCGTGCAATGATTCATGAAGACCATTATGATTTTAGTTTTAGCGGATTGAAATCAGCGGTCATCAATCGTGTCCATAATGCAAAACAAAAAGGGGAAGAGATAGTTCCTGAAGATTTGGCTGCCAGTTTCCAAGCTAGTGTAGTAGAAGTTTTAGTCGAAAAAACAAGACGAGCGCTTAAAGCTTATCCTGTGAAACAATTTGTGTTAGCAGGAGGGGTAGCAGCGAACAAAGGACTTCGTACAGCGATGACACAGATGATGGAAGAGGTATATCCAGAAGTTACTTTCTCTATCCCACCATTGTCACTTTGTGGGGATAATGCGGCGATGATTGGTGCTGCTGCACATACTAAATACATGCAAAAGGACTTTGCGAAAATGGATTTGAATGCTGTCCCAGGGCTAGAATTAGGGGAAGAATAAAACTATTGCAAATTCAATTTGAGCATGGTATTATATTCGTGTTGCATTATGCATGCGAAAATAAATAACTCTGGATTAGCAAATAATTCAGGGCAGGAGGAATAGAAATGAAACAAGGAATTCACCCAGAATATCATCCAGTAGTGTTCATGGATACAACTACAGGATTCAAATTCTTATCAGGTTCAACAAAGACTTCAAGTGAAACTGTTGTATGGGAAGACGGTAACGAATACCCATTACTACGTGTGGAAATCACTTCTGATTCTCACCCATTCTACACAGGTCGTCAAAAATTCACTCAAGCAGACGGACGTGTGGATCGTTTCAACAAAAAATACGGTCTCAAATAAGAACTTTACAAACTCTCTCACTTCGAGAGAGTTTTTTTGTACGCTCAATATATTTAGTTGCCACCAAGGGCGGCGATTATGGTTTAAACAGGAGAAGTTTGAAAAAGAGAATTCTTATTATCAGCCATTGTTTATTGAAACAAAATAGCGGGATACCGGAGAAAGCCTTGAAGTCTTTCTCCTTCAAAGCCTCAAACAAGCCGTAATGGATAAAATCCATAACGGCTTTTAATTCGCATTCGATAGTTTTTCCCGCTATGGTTTCAATAAATGTTTGATAAGCGAATTCTCTTTTTAGCTTTTTGGCGGAATACCATAATCGCCTTCTTGGCTTAAAACTCTACTCGAGGAGAGAGTTTATAAAGTTCTATTCTCGATAAAGGAACAAGGGAGAAGGGATGAGGTTTGTGCGTTTCATAAAAAGCAGATGTAACATTTTTGTTACGTAACATAATTGTTACATCTTGCTTATGAAGTGAGAGTGAAAATTAACAGATATGTTGTTTTGAGGGATAAAAAAACAGCCTTGCTGAATGCAAAGCTGTTTGAAAGTTTATTTATAAGTGTCTTCAAGTTTTGACATAAATGCACCTAACCATGTTCCAAATCCTAACATGACAACGCAAGCAAGATATTGAACGATGTCAAATCCAGCGTAATTTGTTGGGACAATCATGACGGTTGATGCAAGTACGATACCGAAAATGAAGTGGAATAATTGTGGATAAGCTTTTTTGAAGATGTAATGAACCATTTTTGAGAAGAGTGCTAGTGTTACTAAGCCACCAAGAGCGATGGGAAGAATCACACTCATATCTAATGTTTTGAAACCATCTGACATTTGTTTGTACATACCCATGTATACAATAAAGTTAGATGGGCTAAGGCCAGGAACAATAATTCCAAGAGCAATTAATCCTCCAGCAATCATCCAAGTGAAGAAGTTGGCCTCAATGCTTCCTTCAATTGCGGTATTCCCTAAGTATAAAAGAATAGTTCCGCCAATAAATGAAGCGATTAAAATGATAATCTCGCGAGTACTACGACCTTCTTTTCCTGCTTCTTTCCAAAGAGCAGGGATGGTACCGACAATACATCCGATGAAGAACCAAAGAATAATTGTTTCAAAGTTTCCTAATAAATAGCTGACTCCAAATGAAAGTACGACAATCCCTGCAAGAGCTCCGATACCAACTGGCAAGAAGAAGAGAAAGTTCTTTTTGAAATCTTTTGTGACATTGGCAAGGAAACTAATCATGCGTTCATATAATCCGAAGATAGCCGCAAGCGCACCTCCACTAACTCCAGGAAGAATAAATCCTGAACCGATGAACATTCCTTTGAGGAATCGTAAAAACCAGTCATTTTTCTTTTGTTTATCTAATTGATGTTGCGTAGATCTTTGTTCCATAATACCTCCAAAAAAATTACTATGTCTTCTATTATACTGCAATTTGATGGATGAGCAAGTATTGTTAAGCTTCTTTTAGAAAACTTACCATTCATTGCGCAGGTATTTATTTTTTGTTATACTTGAATGTAGGAGTTTTGAAGTTTTTTGACTTTAAAGTTCACTTAATTCAAATGTGAAAGGAGTTGGATAGATGAAAATTGCTGTCGTTACAGATAGTACAGCTTATTTAACGAAAGAAGAATTGGCCGAGCTAAATGTATATGTGATGCCGTTGTCTGTTATTTTTGGACAAGAGACGTATCGTGAAGATATAGATATTTCATCTGAAGAATTTTATACAAAAGTAAAATCTTCTTCAATCTTTCCAACGAGTACACAACCACCAGTAGGAGAAACTTACGAATTATTCCGCGAACTTGCAAAAGATTATGATGCTATTATTCCTATTACTATTTCTAGCGGAATTAGTGGGACATATCAAACTTGTGTGGCTGTGGCCGATGACATGAAAGATGAAGTGCCGATTTATCCAATTGATTCAGGGATTAGTTGTGCGCCTCAAGCAAGAGCTGTAAAATTAGCAGCGGTAATGGCAAAATCTGGAGATTATTCTCCTTCAGAAATTGTAGAAACTGTTCAACGATTAATTGATCGTACGACAGCCTACTTTATCGTTGATGATTTAAGCAATTTACAACGCGGTGGACGTCTATCTGCAGGGGCTGCATTAGTGGGCTCTATGTTGAAAATCAAGCCAATCTTGACATTTGTCGATAAAAAAATTGTTCCTTTCGAGAAAATTCGTACACAACAAAAAGCGATGAAACGAATTGAGCAATTATTTGCAGATGAAACAGGAACGACGGATGGAGATGGCTATGAATTAGTCATTATTCATGCAAATGCTCCAGAAGCTGGTGAAGCGTGGAGACAAAAAATGCAAGAACAATATCCTAAATTACGAACATCTTTAGCCTATTTTGGTCCAGTTGTTGGAACTCACCTTGGTGAAGGGGCTTTAGGCTTCTCTTGGGATATCGTACAAGAAAAAAATTTATAAGATAATATTTAGAGGGAGCAGGAGATTCTGCTTCCTTTTTTCGTATCTGTTGTTGAGGTGATAGATATGAATATCGTTAGAACCAAAACAGGAGAGTTGATTCATGCCACACAAATTAAAGAAGATGAAGCCTATTTTTGCCCGGAATGCGGAGAAGAGGTAACAAAGAAGATTTCTAGAAATGGAGTCGTGTTTTTTGCACATGTTCCAAAGAAACATAGGCAGGAGGAAACACAGGCACATCGAGAAGGAAAGCACCTATTGCAAGAGAGTCTCAAGAGTCATGGTTTTCATGCTGAGTTAGAGCCGTATGTGTCGTCTATTGAACAGATTCCGGATATCGTCGTCACAGAAGGCAGGAATTCTTGGTGCATCGAGTATCAATGTAGTGTAATTCCGCCTGATGATATTATAGAGCGGACTAAACATTTAGGTGAAATTGGAATGTCGGTTCAGTGGATTTTAGGGGAGAATTATGAGAGTCAGAATAAATTGACAGATACCTTTTGTTATTTAATGAAATATCACCCGCAATTAGGTAATTATTTGATTTTTTTTGTGAAGGGGGAGATGATTTTTCATACGCGAATTAAGATAAAACCTCGATCTCAGCAGATGACGTATCAAATAGTACGGGTACCGCTCTTATCGTTCTCGTGGAAAAAGTGGAAGAAGCTTGTCGAAGATTCTATTCCTGTAAAAGCACACTTAAAACCCGATGGAGAGATGAAATGGACGTCAAGGGATACAATGCTTTTTAAGAAATTAGCGTCTCCACTCACGAGGGCATTTCTCGTAAAGTTATACCGGTGCCGTCAAACCATAGAAGATCTTCCAAATTCTTTCTTAACGTTTCCAATTTATACGGAGACGTTTAAGGTGCCTAATCTTGTGTGGAAGGGGCATGCATGGATACTGTTGGAACAAATGGCTTTTGGTGGGGATGTTGAAATGATGGATTTTATGGAAAGAGTGAAAGAAGTCTGGCGACCATTCTTGCGCCCAGTCTCGAATCCAGAAAGTCAGATGGAGGCTTGCATTTGGGAGTTCATAGACGAGATATTGGCTGATAAAAAAATAAAAATTGCTTATCCAAAATCAAAAATGAACCGTTTGCAAAACAATGGTAATTTTGGTAAAATATTCATGAGTGTAGAAGGATGAAGAGGCAAATAGAGATAATTATGGTAACTGTATATCCAATTGTTTAATCCTTTCAACTATATTTGCAAAAAGGCATCTATAGGCATAATTATTTGATGAAGATTTGTCATCATCCTCCTATCTGGGGCTATGGAAAAACCATGGCCCCTTCCTAGTTTGCTAGGGAATATTGAGGCACATAGGGTGCGGGGAAGGAAGGTATTCATGAAATATTCAGAAGAGGGATTACAATATCATATCCATACACGTAAAGGGGATGTAGGTCGCTATGTGATTTTACCAGGGGATCCAAAACGCTGCGCTAAAATTGCGGAACACTTTGAGAATGCGCAGTTAGTAGCCGATAACCGCGAATATGTTACGTATACAGGATACTTAGACGGAGAAAAAGTAAGTGTGACATCAACAGGGATTGGTGGACCGTCAGCTGCAATTGCGCTTGAAGAATTAGTACGAAGTGGTGCAGATACATTTGTCCGTGTTGGAACATGTGGAGGAATTGATATCGACGTTAAAGGTGGCGATATCGTAATTGCGACAGGTGCGATTCGTACAGAAGGGACAACACGCGAGTATGCTCCGATTGAATTTCCAGCCATTGCGAACTACGATGTCGTAACAGCGCTAATTAATGCGGGTAAAGGCTTAGGATACACAACACATGCAGGGGTTGTGCAATGTAAAGATTCATTCTACGGACAACATGAACCACAAGTGATGCCGGTCAGCTATGACTTACAAAACAAGTGGGAAGCTTGGAAACGTCTTGGCGTGAAGGCTTCTGAAATGGAATCAGCAGCGTTATTCGTTGTGGCGAGCCACTTAGGCGTTCGCGTAGGATCTACTTTCTTAGTAGTGGGGAACCAAGAACGTGAAGCGACAGGGTTATCAAATCCAATCGTACATGATACAGAAGCAGCCATTAAAGTAGCGGTTGAAGCACTTCGTAATTTAATTAAAGAAGACCGTGCAAAATAAGAAAGAGGGATTATATGGAAATCAAAGAAACCTTGAAAACAGTTGATCATACATTACTATTGCCCGCATCTACTTGGAGTGAAATCAAAGAGATTTTAGATGATGCGATGAAATACGAAACTGCTTCAGCATGTATTCCAGCTTCTTTTGTCAAACGTGCGAGCGAATATGTGAATGGAAAATTAGCTATCTGTACCGTTATCGGATTCCCGAACGGTTATAGCACAACAGCAACCAAAGTCTTTGAGACAAAAGATGCTATCGAAAACGGAGCTAGCGAAATTGATATGGTCATCAATATTGGAGACGTGAAAGATGGACGTTTTGATGTTGTGGAAGATGAAATTCGTCAAATTCATGAAGCATGTAGCGGTCATATCTTAAAAGTCATTATTGAAACAGCACTTCTTACAGAAGAAGAAATCATCAAAATGTGCAAAGTCGTAACAAAAGCGGGTGCGGAATTTATTAAAACTTCAACAGGATTCTCAACGGCGGGTGCGACATTTGAGCATGTAGCATTAATGAAGAAACATGTTGGTGAAGGCGTTCTTGTGAAGGCTGCTGGAGGAATTTCTAGCATCGAAGATGCAGAAAAATTCATCGAATTAGGAGCAAGTCGTCTTGGAACAAGTCGGATTGTGAAAATCGTGAAGAATCAATCGGTCGAAGAGGGTACTTATTAGTCCGAAAAAACCAGATAAAATCTAACTTTCCCAAGTGTCGTCAACCTTGACGAGGCTTGGGATTTTGTGTATAATAATATAACGCAATAAGTGTGGATTTTAATCGGTGTGAGGGTTGAAATATTGTCCAATTCCTTACAAGTAAAGGCTTAAAACAAAAGAATTTGCATTTTTCACAAATGACCGCAAACAATTCTTTTGGTTTTTTTTTGTTTAAAAATCGACCGAAATCTTCATTTGTTACGAACTTTTAATAAATGTCATCATATTGTAACATTTATCAATACTAATTATTAGGGGTGGAAGAGTTGGCACATCATGATGTGAAATACGGTAGACACCGTGTGCGTAGAAGTTATGCACGAATCAGTGAAGTATTAGAATTACCTAATCTGATTGAAATCCAAACAGATTCTTACCAATGGTTCTTGGATGAAGGAATCCGTGAAATGTTCAAGGATATTTCTCCAATTGAAGACCATACTGGAAATTTATCATTGGAATTCTTAGATTATGAATTACATGCTCCAAAATATAATTTACAAGAAGCTAGAAATCACGACGCAAATTACGCGGCTCCAATTTACGTAAAAATGCGTTTAGTGAATAAAGAAACTGGAGAAGTGAAAGACCAAGAAGTATTCTTCGGGGACTTCCCATTAATGACTGAAATGGGGACATTTATCATTAATGGTGCAGAACGTGTAATTGTATCTCAATTAGTTCGTTCACCAGGTGCTTATTTCCATGACAGACCTGACAAAAACGGTAAAGCATTATATGGTTCAACATTAATTCCAAACCGTGGTGCATGGTTAGAGTATGAAACAGACTCAAAAGACATTTCTTATGTGCGTATCGACCGTACTCGTAAAATCCCATTAACGGTATTAGTTCGTGCGTTAGGTTTCGGTTCAGATGATCTTATCCAAGAAATCTTCGGGGATAGCGAAACATTACGTTTAACTCTAGATAAAGATGTTCATAAACGTATGGATGAATCTCGTACAGAAGAAGCCTTAAAAGATATTTATGATCGCCTACGTCCGGGTGAACCAAAAACAGCTGAAAGTTCACGTAACTTATTAACAGCTCGTTTCTTTGACCCACGTCGCTATGATTTAGCAGCAGTAGGACGCTATAAAGTAAATAAAAAATTACATCTTAAAAACCGTTTATTACACCAAACAATCGCTGAGAACTTAGTGGATCCTGAAACAGGAGAAATCGTTGTTGAAAAAGGAACAGTTCTAGAACGCGATGTAATGGAAAAAGTAGTAGAAGTGCTTGAAAAAGGCGCTAACCTATTTACTTTACATCCATCAGAAGACGGTGTAATCAAGGAACCAGTTACAATTCAATCTGTTGAAATTTATGCTCCAAATGATGCGGAACGTGTGATTAAAGTAATCGGTAACGGAAACGTAACTGAAGACGTGAAACACGTGACTGCAAGCGACATTATTGCAACAATCAGCTACTTCTTAAACCTTTACGAAGGAATCGGAACAACAGACGACATCGACCACTTAGGAAACCGTCGTATCCGTTCAGTAGGGGAATTACTACAAAACCAATTCCGTATCGGTTTATCTCGTATGGAACGTGTGGTTCGCGAACGTATGTCTATTCAAGACACTGCAACAGTAACACCACAACAATTAGTAAACATTCGTCCAGTCGTTGCAGCTATTAAAGAATTCTTCGGATCTTCTCAATTGTCACAATTCATGGACCAAACAAACCCATTAGGAGAGTTAACACACAAACGCCGTCTATCAGCGTTAGGACCTGGTGGTTTGACCCGTGACCGTGCCGGATATGAAGTTCGTGACGTTCACTATTCTCACTATGGTCGTATGTGTCCTATTGAAACTCCTGAGGGACCAAACATCGGGTTGATCAACAGCTTATCCACCTATGCGAAGATTAACAAATATGGTTTCATCGAAACTCCATACCGTCGTGTGGACTGGAACACTCATAAAGTTACAGATAAAATCGACTACTTAACAGCTGACGAAGAAGATAGCTTCGTTGTAGCGCAAGCAAACTCTCCATTAAATGAAGATGGAAGCTTCGTTAATGATGTTGTTATGGCGCGTTACGTATCTGAAAACTTAGAAGTGCCAGTAGAACGCGTTGACTATATGGACGTTTCTCCAAAACAAGTAGTTGCAGTTGCGACAGCATGTATCCCGTTCTTAGAAAACGACGACTCAAACCGTGCGTTGATGGGTGCGAACATGCAACGTCAAGCTGTTCCGTTGTTAAATCCTAAAGCACCATTCATTGGTACAGGTATGGAATACGTATCTGCGCATGACTCAGGGGTTGCCTTGTTATGTAAACGTGATGGTGTTGTCGAATTCGTTGATGCTAAAGAAGTACGCGTACGTACAGCTGATGGCTCATTAGATACTTACCAAATCACTAAGTTCCACGGGTCAAATGCTGGTATGTGTTACAACCAACGTCCAATCGTGTCACAAGGGGATAAAGTAGTTAAAGGCGAAATCCTAGCAGATGGACCTTCTATGGAAAAAGGTGAATTAGCATTAGGACAAAACGTTCTAGTAGCGTTCATGACTTGGGAAGGTTACAACTACGAGGATGCGGTTATCATGAGTGAACGTCTAGTTAAAGACGATGTGTATACTTCAATCCACATCGACGACTACGATTCAGAAGCTCGTGATACAAAACTTGGACCTGAAGAAATTACTCGTGAGATTCCAAACGTTGGGGAAGACGCATTGAAGAACCTTGACGCTGATGGAATTATCCGTATTGGTGCCGAAGTTAAAGATGGTGACATTTTAGTCGGTAAAGTAACTCCTAAAGGGTTAACAGAACAATCACCAGAAGAACGTTTATTACACGCAATCTTCGGTGAAAAAGCTCGTGAAGTTCGTGACACGTCTCTACGTGTACCTCACGGCGGTGGCGGTATTGTCCGCGATGTACGTGTGTTCACACGTGCAGCAGGTGATGAATTAGCACCTGGAGTAAACAAATTAGTTCGTGTATATATTGTCCAAAAACGTAAAATCAATGAAGGGGATAAGATGGCCGGACGTCACGGTAATAAAGGGGTTGTTTCCCGCATTATGCCGGAAGAAGATATGCCATTCTTACCAGATGGAACACCAATTGACATCATGTTGAATCCATTAGGGGTACCTTCACGTATGAATATCGGACAAGTATTAGAGTTACATTTAGGGATGGCAGCTCGTGAATTAGGTATTTACATCGCAACACCAGTATTCGATGGTGCACAAGATGAAGACGTATGGGGAACAGTTGAAGAAGCAGGATTGGCTCGTGATGCGAAAACTATTCTATATGATGGACGTACTGGGGAACCATTTGATAACCGTGTGTCAGTAGGAGTTATGTATATGATTAAACTTGCCCACATGGTGGATGACAAACTTCACGCTCGTTCAATTGGACCATACTCACTCGTTACACAACAACCTCTTGGAGGTAAAGCGCAATTTGGTGGACAACGTTTCGGAGAAATGGAAGTTTGGGCACTGGAAGCTTATGGTGCTGCTTATACATTACAAGAAATCTTAACGTACAAATCAGATGACGTTGTTGGTCGTGTGAAGACTTACGAATCAATCGTTAAAGGTCAACAAATTTCACGTCCAGGTGTACCTGAATCATTCCGTGTATTAGTAAAAGAATTACAAGCTTTAGGTCTTGATATGAAAGTACTGGATGCACAGGATGAAGAAATAAAACTTGAAGATATGGACGAAGACGAAGGAATTCGTTTCAGTGACGTTGAAAGAACAAATGAAAGACGTGCGCAATTAGATGAGTATTCTGACCGTGCAGCTGAATTATCAGCAGTAGAAGAAACTTCATCTGAAGACGAAAACGTTGACGAAGACGTTATTGAAGATGATTTTGAAATTGACGAAGAGTAATAGAACTATTGGAATCGTAGGGCAATTCCAAAAGAAAGGGAGGTAGGCCCCTTGATAGATGTAAATAATTTTGAAAGTATGCAGATTGGTTTGGCGTCACCGGATAAAATCCGTGAATGGTCACATGGGGAAGTTACAAAACCTGAAACAATCAACTACCGTACTTTAAAACCAGAACGCGATGGTTTATTCTGTGAGAAAATCTTTGGACCAACAAAAGACTTAGAATGTTCTTGTGGAAAATTAAAGAAAATTAATAATAAAGGGAAAGTCTGCGATCGTTGTGGCGTTGAGGTAACGCGATCAAAAGTTCGCCGTGAACGTATGGGACACATCGAATTAGCAGCACCGGTATCACATGTGTGGTACTTCAAAGGGATTCCAAGCCGCATGGGACTTGTGCTAGACATGAGTCCACGTGCGTTGGAAGAAGTCATTTATTTTGCAAGCTACGTTGTTATTGACGCTGGCGACACAACATTAATGAACAAACAATTACTAACAGAACGTGAATACCGTGAAAAACGTGCTGAATTTGGAACTCGTTTTCATGCAGCAATGGGTGCGGAAGCCGTTCAAGAATTGTTAAATAAAGTTGACTTAGAGGCTGAAATCGCTGAATTAAAAGAAGAGTTGAAAACAGCTCAAGGTCAAAAACGTACGCGTGCAATTCGTCGTTTAGATATTTTAGATGCCTTCAAAGAATCAGGAAACAAACCTGGTTGGATGGTCATGGATGTTATTCCAGTTATCCCACCAGATTTACGTCCAATGGTTCAATTAGAAGGTGGACGTTTTGCAACAAGTGACTTAAACGATTTATACCGTCGTGTGATTAACCGTAATAACCGTCTAAAACGTTTATTAGAATTAAATGCACCTCGTATCATCGTTCAAAATGAAAAACGTATGTTACAAGAAGCTGTGGATGCTTTAATCGATAATGGTCGTCGTGGCCGTCCAGTTACTGGACCAGGTAACCGTCCATTGAAATCATTAAGTCACATGCTTAAAGGTAAACAAGGTCGTTTCCGTCAAAACCTACTTGGTAAACGTGTAGACTACTCTGGACGTTCAGTAATCGTAGTAGGACCAAACTTGAAGATGTACCAATGTGGTCTTCCAAAAGAAATGGCGATTGAATTATTCAAACCTTTCGTAATGAAAGAATTAGTTGAACGTGAAATCGCTGGAAACATTAAGAGCGCTAAACGTAAAATTGAACGTTTAGATGACGATATTTGGGGAATCCTTGAAGAAGTCATCCGTGAACACCCAGTTCTATTGAACCGTGCACCGACACTTCACAGACTAGGGATTCAAGCGTTTGAACCAACTCTAGTAGAAGGTCGTGCAATCCGTCTTCACCCATTAGTGTGTGAAGCCTACAATGCCGACTTCGACGGAGACCAAATGGCGGTTCACGTGCCACTATCTCAAGAAGCTCAAGCAGAAGCTCGCTTACTGATGTTAGCGGCTCAAAACATCCTAAACCCTAAAGATGGTAAACCAGTTGTTACTCCATCTCAAGACATGGTTTTAGGGAACTATTACTTAACAATGGAACAAGAAGGCCGTGTTGGGGAAGGTATGTTCTTCAAAGACATGGACGAAGCAGTATTAGCTTATAACAATGGTTATGTACATTTACACAGCCGTATTGCAGTTCCGGCAAGCTCACTTGCTCATAAACCATTTACGGATTGGCAAAAAGAGAGAATGATGGTAACAACTGTTGGTAAATTATTATTCAACGAAATCATGCCAAATGAATTCCCTTACTTAAATGAGCCAACAATGGAAAATTTAGAAGTAGCTACACCAGATAAATACTTCTTAGAGCCAGGAGCAAACATCAAAGAAGAAATTGCTAAACGTGAAATCGTTTCGCCATTTAAAAAGAAAAACTTAGGTCAAATCATCGCAGAAGTGTTCAAACGATTCCATATCACTGAAACTTCAATGATGTTAGACCGTATGAAAGACTTAGGATACAAATTCTCAACTCGTGCTGGTTTAACAGTAGGGATTGCAGATATTTCAGTTGCTGATAACAAGAAAGAAATTCTTTCTGAAGCACATAAACAAGTCGACAACATCTCTAAATTATTCCGTCGTGGTTTAATTACAGATGACGAACGTTATGAACGTGTTATCGAAACATGGAACAAAGCGAAAGATGATATCCAAAAGGCATTAATTCGCACATTAGGTTCTCGTAACCCAATCTTCATGATGAGTGACTCTGGAGCCCGTGGTAACATCTCTAACTTTACTCAGCTTGCTGGTATGCGTGGACTTATGGCCGCTCCTAACGGTAAGATCATGGAATTACCGGTTACATCAAACTTCCGTGAAGGATTAACCGTTATGGAAATGTTCCTTTCTACTCACGGTGCTCGTAAAGGGATGACCGATACGGCTTTGAAGACAGCCGACTCAGGTTACTTAACTCGTCGTTTAGTAGACGTTGCGCAAGATGTCATCATTCGTGAAACAGACTGCGGAAGCGATCGTGGTTTAACAATTACTGCGATTAAAGAAGGAAATGAAGTCATTGAAACACTTGAAGAACGTATGTTAGGACGTTACGCTCAACGTTCAGTGAAACATCCTGAAACAGGTGAAGTGTTAGTAGCACGCAATGAAATCATTACTGAAGATATTGCTCGTAAGATTATCGAAGCTGGAATCGAAGAAATTACCATTCGTTCAGCCTTCACATGTGATACAAAGCATGGGGTATGTAAATACTGCTACGGACGTAACTTAGCTACAGGTTCAGAAGTTGAAGTTGGGGAAGCAGTTGGTACAATTGCCGCTCAATCTATCGGGGAACCTGGTACACAGTTAACAATGCGTACGTTCCATACCGGTGGGGTTGCCGGAGACGATATTACTCAAGGTTTACCTCGTATCCAAGAAATCTTCGAAGCGCGTAATCCTAAAGGGGTTGCGACAATTAGTGAAGTAGCGGGTGAAGTCGTTTCTATCGAAGAAAATGCTGGCAGTCGTACAAAAGAGATTACGATTAAAGGCTCTACAGATACTCGTTCTTACACAGTTCCATTTACAGCTCGTCTAAAAGTGGAAGAAGGACAAATCATCGATCGTGGTGCTCCATTAACGGAAGGCTCTATCGATCCTAAAGAATTATTACGTGTTCGTGATGTATTATCCGTTGAAAATTACTTATTACGTGAAGTACAAAAAGTATACCGTATGCAAGGGGTAGAAATCGGCGATAAACACGTTGAGGTAATGGTTCGTCAAATGTTACGCAAAGTTCGCGTCATGGATCCAGGTTCAACAGAAATCCTTCCAGGAACATTACTTGATATTGCAGACTTTACAGAACGTAACCGCTCTGCAATCATGAACGGTGAAGTACCTGCGACAGCTCGTCCTGTATTACTAGGTATTACAAAAGCTTCATTAGAAACAAACAGCTTCTTGTCTGCTGCATCATTCCAAGAAACAACTCGTGTCTTGACAGATGCTTCTATCCGTGGCAAGAAAGACCACTTACTAGGATTGAAAGAAAATGTTATCATCGGTAAGATTATCCCTGCAGGGACAGGAATGGCTCGCTACCGCAATATGGAAACAAGTACTTCAGAACCAGTATTAACAGTGGAACAAACAGAAGTTCTCGTTGGTGAACCAACTTCCTCTGAAGAGGACACAAATGAATAATCTGTGAATTCGAACACCCTATTGATATCTATCAATAGGGTGTTTTTTCTTAGATTGCTCATAGAGGGTTATTAAAACTTCTAACATAATAGTGTATAATAGCAAAAACTTAAGAATGGAGTGAAACAATGAAAAAAATAACAAAAATCTTAAGTCTTGCAGCCGCAAGCTTATTAGCCGCTTGTTCAAACCAAGCAGCACCTGCAAAAGAAACTATGACTGCTGCTCCTGAAATAACAGTGCAACAGTCAACGCAAGTTCCTGCTACAACTGTGACAGCCACCACAAGTACCGCCAATACAACTACTACTTCAAGTGGAGCGACAAATTCTAGTCAGTCGATTGGAAATCAAGATGCAATGCAGAAAGAATTGATTAAGGCGTTCCAAAAAGCTTATCCCGATTTGGATATAACAAAAATTGAACTTGTTTGTGGCACGTACTATGAAGTAGAAGCGATGAATAGTACCACTGAGTTTACATATCGATATGATCAAAACTCCAAAACTTTTATTCTAGCAGAACAAGATAACGCAAATCCTAATGAACATAATTTAGAAAAATTAGATCTTCCTAATTTAAAACAAGTTGATGATATGATTGCTATTGCACAAAAAGCATTTCCAACGGGTGTTCTTCGTGAATGGAGTGTTGATAAAGATCATGGGGATATTATTTGGGAGTTTGAATTTCATGAAAGTAACGGGAACGATGTTACAGTAAAAGTTTCAAACTCAACAGGGCAAGTTTTAGAAATCGATCGTTAAGAAGTATTCCTTACCCCGTCAAGGATTGGGTTTCCAATGCTTGACGGGGTATTTTTTTACCTAAATTAAGAAATTATCACGATTAAATGATTAAGAAATGATTAAGTTTTTTGAAAATTTAGAAAATTGAGCAGTTAAAAAAACGAATAAATTCATGAGATAGTGGGAATTAATAGTTAATAAAGGAAATAAATCATTAAAAAACATCAAATATATAATATTTTTAATAAAAAATAAAAACGATATCAAAAAAATGTAAAAGGTAGTATAATAAAAATGAATAAACGAAAGATAGGGGTAGTGTATATGAGTCAAGAATTGTACCAACTGATACCGTTGCTTCTTAAGAAGGTAAAAAAGCAAACAGAACTCAAAAATGCTGCCTTTGCTTTCCAGAATAAGACGGGAGCCGTTAAGTTTTTCTTTTTAATTGAAAAAAATCAACCACAAGATCTTCGCTTATTATTCTTTAAGAACGAAGAAGAACTTGTTCGATATCGACTGTCTGAAAGACTTGTTTCGATGTCGGATGAGGTTGTTGGGGAAGAAAAAACAGAAGCATTTTGGTTTCGAAAAGGCATTGAAATTCGATTTGTAAAGCGCAGTGAATTTGATGAGGGCGAAATGGAATACTTAAAACAAAAAGGATATCCCGTGAAAGGAGCTAGAGAATTACCGATTATCTCGAGCTTCAATGAACCATTCGACCTTTTTGCCGATTTAAAAAAGTCTGAAATTACTTTTGTACAACGAATCACTACAGTATTACTTCAAGAAGGAAACTGGGAAGAAATTTTAAAAGCGGCGAAAGTTCTTAAACAAAAAGAGGATTTTTACTCTGTTTTAGAATATAACCAAAAAACAAAACAAATTAAGTCTCTAGGAATCACTCGTAAGGAGATAAGTTTCGATTCGATTGAAGAACTCAAGCCATTTTTCCAAGTGAAGCCTGAACCCATTGTTGTTAGTGATTTTTCTCTTTTAAGAGCCAAAAAGATGATTCAAGGAATTCTTACAGGTAGCTGTGAAATTCAACTGACACTTTCTCCAATTGCTGCGATGGGATTCTATAAAAAAGGTGCTTTTATGCTGGCGATGGCCGATGAGAGAGAAATCATCTTTTTACAAGAAACAGATTTAGATACGAAAGCTATTCAAAATTATATTTTAGAAATCATCATGATGATGGAGGCAGTCCCACGTAGATTTATTACGAGTGGCCCTTTTGCAATGCGACTTTCGAATATGATCGATCAATTATTAAAACGCCTTGGAACAGATATCGTCATACTGGATGAACTTCCAACGATGAACCGTTATTCCAATTTAGCGAAAATGGATCTTCTATTGTCGCAAACGGATATTGATAATCTTCTCTTTTAAGGAAACGTCTGGAAACCCGTGCCCCCTCTTTACGTTTCCTCTAGTGTAGGTCAAAGGAGAGGCCAGAACTCAAACCTTTCTCAATGAGTTCATATGGCTCCCACGCAAAGTTGATTCGGCTTAAACAAAGAATCAAAGCTTTGTTTAAGTCAATCAACTAGTGCGATCATTTTTTTGAAATGGAACTCCCTTTAGAACCCTAAAAAAAGGCCTATTCACATCGAATAGGCCTTTTTTTATTAGATTTCATATTCGGTATATTTTGTACCAAGACTATCAAAAGTGACTTGGTTTTGCAGGAGCTCAATGATTTCTGCTTCAAAGTGTTCCACTTCTTGAACGGGCAGGCTACAAGTAAATTGCACGTCGTTTAGAAAGACTTTATCTACAATTGGAATCTGTTGAGTTTGGCAATAATATTCCACTTTTCCTACATGAGCATAGTTGAAAGTAAGAGACAGTTGTTCCTCAAGCCGACATTCTACCACTCCTATGGCTTTCAGGCCCTCACTTACCGCCCCAGAATATGCGCGAACGAGCCCACCAGCGCCTAGCTTTGTACCGCCAAAGTAACGAGTGACTACCACAGCAATGTCTTTTAATTCGTTTTTCTTCAACACTTCTAGCATAGGAACACCTGCTGTTCCGCTAGGTTCACCGTCATCCATTGCTCGTTGTACTTGGTCATTTTCACCAATGAGAAAACTAGAGCAGTTATGAGTGGCTTTCCAATGTTCCTTTTTGATCGTTTGAATAAATTTCAACGCTTCTTCTTCGTCTTTTACGCGGCTAAAATGAGTGATAAAACGAGACCCTTTGATCTCAATTTCATGGACTCCATTTTCTTTAATCGTTTTATATTTTTCTAACATTCTTTTCCCTCGCTTTCTTTCAGTATAGCATAAAGACCAAAGTATCTCCTGCTTTTTTTTAATGGTCAAATATGGTAGTATAGAAAGGCAGTATATGACTGGGGGAGTACGTATGATTCAGGTAACATTGATGGTTAGAATGACGTTAATTATTGCTTTTATCGTACTGAGTTACTGGGCGCTTCAAGGAATTCAAATTGAAAAAATTCTGAAAAAGGGGCGAGTACAAGAAGCACGAATCCTCTTTTTACTTATCGCCATTTGGATGGGCGCAAGTATAGCAAAAGTCATATTCGATTTATCAGACTATTTAAATCAGTATATTCAAAATGTGATACAGTAATTGGATTGAGTTTTCGGAGGTTTTTCATGGAAAAGATGATTGTTCGCGGTGGCGATACACGTCTTCAAGGGACAGTAAAAGTTGAAGGAGCTAAAAATGCGGTATTACCGATTTTAGCTGCGAGTATTTTAGCAGAAAAAGGTGTAACACATTTAACAAACGTGCCTAATTTATCAGATGTACATATGATGTTAAACGTATTAGGAAGCCTAAACGTATTAAGCACATTTGATGAAGAAGAAAAAGCGATTACGTTGAATGCTACAAAAGATATTACAACGACTGCTGCTTTTGAATATGTGAGCAAAATGCGTGCGTCAATCGTTGTGATGGGTCCACTATTAGCTCGTTTTGGACATGCGCGTGTGGCAATGCCAGGTGGATGTGCCATTGGTAGCCGTCCAATCGACCTTCACCTAAAAGGGTTCGAAGCGATGGGAGCAACCATCGTTCAAACAGAGGGATATATTGAAGCGCACGCGGAAGAATTACATGGGGCTCGTATTTACCTAGATTTTCCATCAGTAGGTGCTACTCAAAATATCATGATGGCAGCAACGTTAGCAAAAGGAACTACTCACTTAGAAAACGTAGCTCGTGAGCCAGAAATCGTGGACTTAGCAAATGTTTTAAATAAAATGGGTGCTAGAATTGTGGGAGCAGGGACAGAAAGTATGCGTATTGAAGGGGTAGAACGTTTAGATGGAACTATCCATTCTATTATCCCTGACCGTATTGAAGCAGGAACTTTCATGGTCGCAGCAGCAGTAACGAAAGGCAATGTGTTTATTGAAGATGCAATTGCAGAGCATAATCAGCCATTAATTTCTAAGTTAGGTGAAATGGGTGTTCAATTTATCGAAGAGGAAGATGGAGTTCGTGTGATTGGTCCAGATTCATTAAAACCAATCGATGTTAAAACATTACCTTATCCAGGATTTCCTACCGATATGCAAGCGCAAATGACGATTGCTCAATTACTAGCAATAGGAACCAGTACGATGACGGAAACAGTTTTTGAGAACCGTTTCAATCATTTAGAAGAAATGCGTCGTATGGGAGCTCAATTCCGAATTGATTCTCACACAGCTGTAATGACGGGTGCTTCAGTTTTGTCTGGTGCAGAAGTAAAAGCAACGGACTTACGTGCAGCGGCGGCATTAATTATTGCGGGTATGGTCGCTAAAGGATATACAAGAGTCACAGAATTACAGTTCTTAGACCGTGGATACTTTGAATTCCATGAAAAATTGCGTGCTTTAGGAGCAACGATTGAACGTGTGAACGAACCAGAAGGCCAAGCGTTTAGTAACGAAGATTTAGAAAGACTATTTGTAGTATAACATCATAAGGACGTAAGGAAGAGATTTCCTTCGTCCTTTATTTCTTTTATGCGACTTAGTGAGTTATAAAGACTAGAATATAAAAGAAGAATCGTTTAATTTTTTGTAAAAGGTCAAAAGCTTCTATGTGGTTTGAAAAGAATTTGTGGTACAGTATAATAGATTCAATTTAAAAGGAGGATTGTATGAACGAAGAATTTAATGAAAAAGATCATGTCGATCACGTGACGCATGATCAAGAACCAGAAGAGACAGTCGAACATCGTCATACAGAAGAGCCTACAAAACAATCGATTATAAAGAGAGCCTGGAATCATAGTATTATGTTAGCCATTCGTCGTTTTTGGAGAAAATTCCATGTGACGAAATTAATTCTTGTCCTTATGCTTACAGCTATTACCCTGTTTTCAGCATTTTTAGTATATACTGCTAAAACTACTGATGTCAGTGGCTTAAGAGCTGGGATGGTACAAGTAACAGAAGTTTATGACCGTAATAATCAAGAAGCGGGAGTTTTAAATATCAACAAAGGAGAATTTGTGACCATCGATCAAATCTCTCCAAATATGATTAATGCCCTTGTTTCTACCGAGGATAAGCGGTTCTATGATCATCATGGGTTTGATCCAATAGGATTCTTACGTGCCACATTTGGGTTATTACTCAATCGCGGTCGTGTTACAGGTGGAGGAAGTACCATCACCCAACAGTTGGCTAAAAATGCTTTTCTTACACAAGATCAGACGTTTTTGAGAAAAGCAAAAGAACTCTTTTTAAGTTTTGAGCTGGAAAAGAAATATTCTAAAGATCAAATTTTAGAGATGTATTTGAATAATGCCTATTTTGGTAATGGCGTATACGGAATCGAGAATGCGTCTTTACGCTACTTTGGTAAAAGTGCGAAAGATTTAACCATTAGTGAAGCTGCCGTATTAACCGGAAGCTTGAAGGCACCAAATGTGTATAATCCAATCGATGATATGGAAGCAACGGTGAAACGTCGTGCTACAGTATTACAATTAATGGTGACTAATGGAAAAATTACGCAAGAGGAAGCGGATAAAGCCGGAGCGGAAGTTATTACGGTTCAAGACGCTTATGTAGCAAACTCTCGTTATAAATATCCTTATTATTTTGATGCCGTTATTAACGAAATTACTAATAATTATGGGATTAGCGAAGAAGAACTGTTAAATAAAGGGTATAAAATCTATACAGGCTTAGACCAAAAGATGCAAGCCGATATGGAAGAAACCTTCTCCAATAGTTGGTTATTCCCGAAAGCTAGTGACGGAACGATTGCTCAAGCGGCTTCTGTGGCTATGGATCCACAAAATGGGGATGTCCTAGCTACGGTTGGAGGACGTACGAATGAGAAACATACCTTCCGAGGATTTAATCGTGCCACTCAATTGCAAGCACAACCCGGTTCTACGTTTAAACCATTAGCTGTATATACTTCTGCTCTGGAAGAAGGATACCAACCGAATTCTGTACTCGTGGATGAGAAACGTTCCTATGGGTCAGACAAATATACTCCAGAAAACTGGAATAAACAGTATCAAGGAACAGTTACGATGACAGAAGCGTTGAATCAGAGTTGGAATGCTCCAGCAGTGTGGTTATTAGATAAAATTGGTTTGAAAAAAGGAATCGAAAAAGCCCATCAGTTTGGGATTGAAACTGATCCCGGAGATGAATATTTAGGGATTGCTTTAGGCGGTCTCACAAAAGGGGTTTCTCCAATCCAAATGGCCTCAGCCTATACAGCTTTTGCCAATAAAGGTGTTCGTACGAAACCTCGTTTTGTTACTAAAATTGTAGATGCAAACGGGAAAGTCATTGTCGATAATACAGCGGTTAAAGACAATCGTGTAACGACAGAAGAAGTAGCTAAGAAGATGACAAGTATGCTTTTAACGGTCTATGGTCAAGAAGGGCTAGGCGCTCCATTTTCCCCTTCAGGTAAAATTATTGCCGGGAAGACAGGGACTACAGAAGCTCTTAATAATGAAAATGGTTCTAGAGACCAATGGATGATTGGATACACGCCGGATGTAGTGGTGGCGACTTGGATGGGATATGACCAATCCGGAAATTATTCTTTATCTGCTTCCAGTAGAGAAGGGGTAGGGCCACTCTTTAAACTAGAGATGGAAGGCTTACTACAATATACAGCCAATACGGCATTTAATGTAGAGCCTGTAAAAACCAAACAATCAAATCAAAAGAATCAAAATAATACGCTAGATAATTTTATTCAGGATGCCCAAAAGACTGGAGAACAAATCTGGAATCAACTTCAGGAATGGGGTAAAAATATCTGGAATAAATTTAATAATCGATAATACGAATGTACGTTCGTATTTGTAGTGTAGTAGGCGACGATATGTTATAATAAGACAAAACAATTAGGAGGATGAAAGATGAGTAATATTTATGATACAGCAAACCAATTAGAACGTGATTTGCGTGATTTAGCAGAATTCAAAACTGTAAAAGCAAGCTTCGAAGCCATTGAAGCAGATGAAACAGCAAAAGCATTATTCGATGAATTCCGTCAAGTGAATATTGAATTACAACAAAAACAATATTCAGGACAAGAAATTACGGAAGAAGATATTCAAAAAGCTCAAGAATTAGGACAAAAAGTGAGCGAAAATGAATATATTAAAGCGTTGATGGAAGCGGAGCAACGTTTAAATACGATTATGCAAGACATTAACCGTATCATTACAAATCCACTTCAAGAGCTTTATAATGGTAAATAGTTCAATCAAACGGTTTTAATAAGAATCGATCCAAAGCATATTTTCTTTGAACGCACGAAAGACGGTTCAGGAAAATATGCTTTTTTTGAAGAAAAAGAAAGGAGTAACTAGAATGGTCAAATTGATCCATGCATCAGATGTCCATTTGGGGATTACTTATGCAGGCATTGGTAAGAATCATCGTGAAATCGCAAGGGAGTTAAGACAGGCTGCCTTTGATGCTTTTGAAACAGTTGTAGATAAAGCCATTGAAGAAGAAGTAGATGTACTTGTTTTATCAGGAGATTTATTGGATAGCTCGCGGACCTTTATCAAAGAAAAGTTGTTTCTTCAACAGCAACTGAATCGTCTGGCACCTTTTGGGATTCCTGTCATTTTGGCGCTTGGCAATCATGATGCGGGGACTCCTTATGTGTATGGAGAGCATATTTATACTTTTGGAAGTACTGTTGAAACCATCGAAATAGAGACAAAAAAGGGAGAACGTGTGGCTTTTAGTGGATTTAGTTATGACATTCCTGTTATCCCTGAACGAAAAGTACAAGAGTATCCCATCAAGAGTCCACACTGTGATGTTCATGTTGGGGTTTTACATGGTGAGGTGACTTCTTCTAGTGGGCGCTATGCACCTTTTTCAATTCCAGAATTAAGAGTTAAAAACTATGATTATTGGGCGCTAGGGCATATTCATCATTGCCAAGAAGTATCACAGAACCCATGTGCTTGGTATAGTGGAACGACACAGGGGGCTGACCGGTCTGAGAGTGGAGAAAAAGGAGCGCTTTTAGTTGAAATCACTTCAGGACGACCTCCTCAGATTCGCTTTATTGAGACGAGTAAGATGGATTGGATGGACGTCACAATAAAGATTACAGAAAGGGCTCGTTTGGAAACTGTTCCCTATTTCATTGTAGAGGCTCTGCCAAAAGTAGAAAAACGTAGCCTTATCACCGCCTTTTTACAAATACAAGAGTCACTTTTTATAAGAGAAGAGTTACAGCAACTCACGCAAGTAGTGAATTCTTTATTGGAAGAAAGAGGCTCACTTGTCAGCGTAATGAGTATTAGAGAACGAATGATAGAGCCTTTACGCGGCGTCTCTGGAATCTCTTTAGTAGGGGAGAAGGATTCTACCATTTTTGCTGAAATGGAGATTGCAAAGAGTGGGTTTGCGAATCAATGGATGAGTGAGTTTGTCCAACAAGAAGATGTTCAACAAGAGATTCACGAACGTGCGATGCGATTATTAGAAGCTCGATTTTTAGGAAGGGAGGAAGGTTAATGTATATTTCAAAAATCGAAATTGATCATTTTGGAAAATGGGAACATGAGACATTTACTTTCCATCCGAACTTACAAGTCGTTCAAGGACTGAACGAATCTGGGAAGACGACCATTCGAAGATTTATCGAACAAATGCTCTTTGATTTTAAGCAAAAGAAGAATGGTGTGTATCCATATCAGCCACTTCATACGAATACGCGGGGCGGGCGAATGTGGATTGAAGATGAAGGACTAGGTTCTCTCATCATTGAACGAACTGCGGTAGGTTCTCAAAAGAAATTAGTGTTAAAATCGGCCGAAACAGGTCAGGCTTTACCGGAGTTCATGCTAGAGCGTATCCTCCACGAATTAACATTGAGTGAGTACCATTCGCTTTTTGGATTTAATGAAGAGGAATTACAACAAAACGTCTTTAGTAATGAAGAAGAAATGCATCGTTTCTTATATAGTCTCAGTGTCATGGGACATAAAGGGGCATATGAAGAGAGTCAAAGGCTATTAAATGATGCGAACAAACTGTATCGCCCTCAAGCAAAAAAACTGGAACTCAATGAGCGAATCGACCGACTCGAGGAATTAACGAATCGGTTGTCACAAACCAAAAGCGAGAATACACTCTATGAAGGATATCTTCGTACGATAAAAGACCTCCAACAAGAAGAAGAGGAATTGACGACATCACTTTCCAAGACACAAAACAGAATAGCTGCCTTAGAAGAAAAGCATAGTTATTTTGACGCATTGGAAGAATACCGCGCCATTGAAGGGCAGCATGATTTACCAAAAGAATATGACCATTCTAAGGCAGTAGAGGCGAATCATTGCTTGCGTTCGTTTGAAAAAGAAATCGAACAAATAAAAGAAGAGTTAAACCGAACAAAAGCTCAAGTTCAAGCTCTAGGTGAAGCTACAGAAGACACAGCACTTGAAGCTCTTTATAAAAAGGCACAAAGTGTGGCTGCTGTTGAAGAACGTGCCTTTGAATTGGAACGTGAGTTGAAGACCCATCCTGGAAATATCGGTGTACAAAGTGAACATGTCCAATCCTTTACAGAGGTTGAACTAGCCAAATTCGATGCAATGCAAAGGGAAAATCAACCTTCAACATCAATGCGGACGGAAATAATCATTGGACTGATTGGAATTATCGTGATGATAATAGTTGGATTTCTAACCAATCAAGTAATAGTAAGTGTGATCATTGCTACAGTTCTTGGGATTGCAGGAGGGCTCTTTTTACAAAAAAACGGACAGGTGATTTCTCCAAAAAGCAAAAAAAAGAATGAACGTGTTCAACAAATTCTCTTGGATAAAGGCATTGAAGTGACCCTGGAAGAAGCAAAACGTTTTATTAGCCGAAACGAAGGACGTAGTGTCAATGATTTCTTACAAAAGAAGGAACAGTGGATTCAGTTGAAAGAAAGACTTTTAGCATTTAAAGAAGAAACTCAAGACTTCTGGAAAAATGAACAAATTACTGCACCGGCAACCATCAATCAACAACTAGGAATCATTCGTGAGATATGGATGACTTCTCAAAAAAGAGTGGCCAAAACGGAACAACTCCAAGAAAGTATCCTGAAGAAAGAGCAACATTTAGCGCAATTAGAACAAGATGCATTAGAAGTAAGAGAAGAATTGCTAGAAAGTTTACATCCTCTTGGTATTACAACGATAGAAGCCTTTAGAAGTCACCTGCCAACTCTTGACCATCGAGTAGCCTTGTCGCAAAAAAGAGCCTATATTGAAAAGCAAGTCGCTATTTTCTCGAGTGAAGAAAAAGAAAGCTTGCAACGTGAAACGCTTGAAGAAGAACTTCAAGACGAGGTTTTCACGAAAGCGCAGTTGGAAAGTAGACGTAAAGAAGTTAGAGACCAACTAGTAAGCCTCAAAACAAAGGCAGAACTATTGGAAGAAGATAAGCAAGTAGAAGCTCTTCAAATGGAAGCGGGCTTTGAACGATTCGAAGCTCAGGAAGCGATGAAGGATTGGGCAACCCAAGTGTATGCTGCAAAATGGATCTTAAAGCAACTGGATGAAAAGGTTCCGACAAAAGTTCCTTTGATTGTAGAGGAAGCGAGTCGTATTTTTAGCCGATTAACGAGGGGACAATATACGAAAATTCATTTGAGCGATACACAGGCGAAGGTACAACAGGAAAATGGTCAGTGGATGGAAGCTTTCTATCTTTCAAAAGGGGCATTAGACCAATTGTATATTGCGATTCGTTTTGCCTTTATTTTCCAATTAGCTAAGAAAATGAAAATTCCGGTTCTGATTGACGATGGATTCGTAAACTTTGATAGAGAACGGCTATCGATTATGATAGAATTAATAGAAGAGCTATCTCGTGTTACACAAGTATTTTACTTTACTACGGAAGTTCCCACAGAAATTTCAAAAGAGAACATTCTAAAGTTGAGCTAAAGAGAAAGAGGGTCAATTATGACAAAGAAATTATATGAATATAATGTAGATGACAGCTTTGAGATTTTCCTACTTATTAAATCTGCGGACGTACGAATGGCAAAAAATGGGAAACCTTTTATTGCGTTTACCTTCCAAGATCAGTCTGGTCAAATGGATGGAAAGTACTGGTCAGCAACCTCTGAAGATATTGAAAAATATGTTCCAGGGAAAGTGGTTCTTTTAAATGGGAAACGGGAACTATACAATAATTCTCCGCAAGTCAAAATTGTGAGTCTTCGTCTAACGGATGCGTCAAAGGGAGAGCCGACTTCTGCAAGCTACTTTGTTGAACACGCTCCGATGACGAAACAAGAAATGGAAGAAGAATTCAATCAATTAATGTTTGAAATTACAAATCCATATTTCAGAAGAATTGTCCATAATATTCTAGGGAAATATCAAGAAGCCTTTTTTGAATATCCGGCAGCTAAACGTCATCATCACGCCTTCGTTGGAGGGTTGAGTTTCCATACATTATCGATGTTGCGTTTAGCCAAATCAATTGCAGGTCAATATCCTCAAATCAATCGTTCATTATTATTTGCGGGTGTTATTATTCATGATATCGGTAAAACCATGGAACTATCAGGGGCTATTGGAACAGAGTATACCTTGAAAGGAAACTTACTCGGACATATCGTGATTATGGACGAAGAAATTACAAAAGCTTGCGAAGAACTAGGGATTGACGAAAATCAGGAAGAAGTTCTCTTGTTGAAACATTTAGTGTTAGCGCATCACGGGAAGTTAGAATACGGGTCTCCAGTTCGACCTCAGCTACTTGAAGCAGAAGTATTGCATCATATCGACTTATTAGATGCGACAATTACGATGATGTCGAATGCACTGGATAAGACAGAACCTGGAGCATTTTCAGAACGCGTATTTGGTTTAGATAACCGCTCATTTTATAAACCATTATCCCATGAGTAAGAATAAAAGTTTGATAGTATGCGTAAATTGATAAGTCATCAATACTCCTATTGACATTCATTTAATCGAGGTGTGAAATGAAAACATTGGGTTCAAAAAGAATATTTAAATTAATTTTACAGTTTGCGATAGGCCTTTTATTATTAGCTCTATTATGGATTTTGTTTAGTTTTACTCGTCCAAAATATAATGATGATGCTTTGTTTTCTTATGAAATCATCAATCAATCGAATCAGAATATAGAAGAATTGATTATTGGTGAATATTCCGAGAACGACATTAACTCTCCAGAGGATCGAGTGTATTTAAAAAATCTAGCAGCTAATTCTAGAACAAAAGGAGCAGTAGACATTTCTAAATCAGAAAGAAGTGTTTCTCCGTTTTATTTAGATTATGTATATCAAGGAAAAAGGAAAACGTTGCTAAAAACGGTATCAGTTGAAACTAGACCAAAAGGACTTCATATCACTATCACTATTAAGGATGTGGATAACGAAGGCTACATGACGGGGGCTACCGAAATCAATTCATTTATTTTTGAAAAACGAGAATTTACCCCAGAAAGTATAAAAAGAGCAGAAAAAGCTATAGGGGGTAAGTAAATGTGTCTGATTTGTGAGCGGATTGAATTAATCAAACAAGGAAGAAATCCGCATTTTGTTAAAGAACTTGAAACAGGTTTTGTAGTGATAGGGGATGGACAGTATTTTAAAGGATACACCTTGTTTCTTGCAAAAAAACACGTAACGGAATTGCATCAAATGGAAAAAGAAGAAAAGCTTAAATTTCTAGAAGAGATGAGTATTGTTCAAGAAGCTGTTGCAAAGGCATTTCATGCGGAAAAAATGAATATCGAATTACTGGGAAATGGAGATGCTCATGTCCATTGGCATCTATTTCCAAGAAAATCAGGAGATATGAAGGATTATGGTCATAATGGTCGAGGTCCTGTGTGGTGGGTTCCTTGGGATGAAATGTCAACTGAGGAGTATCAACCAAAAGGCGAAGCGTTAGAGCAATTAGTGACCCAATTAAAATCTTTTTTATAAACGTTTATGAGGAAGGCATCTACGTCATGTAGGTGCCTTTTAAAATTTTTTTTAAAACTGTGAGCAGATTCTTTTGAAATTTTTGGAAAACAGTGTATACTCCAAAGTGTAATAAAAATAATTACAGTTAGAAAGGTGATTTATATGACAACTTCAGTGAAGAATATTATTATCGGATTCGGTAAAGCTGGAAAGACTTTGGCCGGTTATTTAGGAAGTCAAGGAGAAGAAACAATCCTTATTGAAAAATCAAAAGCAATGTACGGAGGTACTTGTATTAATGTTGGATGTATTCCAACTAAAAAATTAGCGACAAAAGCTGCTCGTAAACAATATTCAACAGAAGAAGCAAGTACATATTACGCAAAGAGCGTTCAAGAGAAAAAGGCTTTAATTTCTGCATTAAATCAAGCGAACTACAATAAAGTAGATTCTATTGAAAAAACAACCATTATTGACGGAACCGCTCGTTTTGTGGATGACCATACTGTAGCTGTAGATACTGCAGAAGGAGAAAAATTATTTAAAGCAGAACGTATTTTTATTAATACAGGGGCTACTCCATTTGTTCCACCAGTAGAAGGGTTAACGATTGGAGGAAATATTCATACTAGCGAAACAATTATGGATGTGGAAGAATATCCTGAGAGCCTAGTCATCATTGGTAGTGGATTTATTGGATTAGAATTTGCGGCAACTTATGCTCAATTCGGGACAAAAGTGACCGTAGTGGATGTCTTTGATACATTCTTACCTCGTGAAGATGATGACGTATCTTCAGCTGTTAAAGAGCAATTGGAGTCATTAGGGATTTCCTTTAACTTAGGAATTCAATTAAAAAATGTTCACCAAGAAGATGGAAAAGTAATCATTCAAGCGGTAACGGGAGAAGGAACACCTTTAGCCTTTAATACTGATGCAGTTTTAGTAGCAACAGGACGTCGTGCAAATATTCAAGGCTTAGATTTAGATAAAGCAGGAGTGGCTGTAAGCGAACGTGGTACGATTCAAGTGAATGAATTTTTACAAACAAATGTCCCTCATATCTTTGCAATGGGCGATGTGAACGGTGGACCACAATTCACATTCGTATCATTAGATGATTTCCGTATCGTTAAACGCTTCTTAGCAGGGGATACAAGCTATTCAACGAAACAACGTGCGAAATTCCCAACAGCAACCTTCATTAATCCACCATTAGCAAGTGTTGGTTTAAATGAAAAACAAGCAAAAGAAGCTGGTATCGAAGTGAAAGTTGCAAAACTTCCTGCAATGGCAATTCCAAAAGCTAAAATTATTGGAAACCAAGTCGGCTTCTATAAAGTGTTAGTAGACGCTTCAAATAACCAAATCGTTGGTGCAACATTATTTGCAGAAGAAGCGCATGAAGTGATTAATATTATCGCAACAGCAATGAATGCAAACTTACCTTACACAGTTCTTCGCGATCAAATCTTTACACATCCAACAATGGCTGAAGCATTGAATGATGTATTCGGAATGATTCAATAGGTGATTTAATGGGAAATGACTTCATCGTAATGATTCATTGTCTAACCTATTTAGCGATTCATCATGATAATCGTTATTCCAGTAAAGAGCTAGCTTTTAACGCTTGTAGTAATCCGGCTATTGTCAGAAAGCTCATGAGTTTAGCTGTAAAAAAAGGATGGGTGAGTACAGCTGCTGGAAAACAGGGTGGCTATCAATGGATTTCAGATCCCTCTAAAATAAAATTAGGAGAAATCTTTATACTCGTTTCTGAAGATGCGCGCCTAGAAAAAACATTTAAAGATGCTTCAGATCCTTCTTGCCTAGTAAGTTCTCGAATGGGGAAAATTATGTGCAAACTACAAGAAGAGCAAATCCAAGAACAAATTCGATTCTATAATCAAAAAACGATTCAAGATATGATTGACAAGGTACAAGAACAGTAAAAGGAAAGACCGAGTGTTTCTCGGTCTTTTTTGCTTTTTTAAAGGAAGAAGTTTTCGATGCTTGTAGGACTCTTAAAAAGTTTTTTTACGAAGCAAAGGAATGCTTGAAAGAGTTCTAATGCACACGAAAAGAGCATCTTCGAAGGACTTTGAAATTCGCAATATGTCGACAATTATGGTATTCTAAAAGAGCATATATGGTGGTGGAGTCCGCCTAAAAGAAATAATTGTAAATAAAAGAAAATGAGAGGTAAATCATGAGTTCAATTAAAATCATCGCGCTAGGTGGCGTGAGAGAGAACGGTAAAAGTCTATATGCCGTTGAAGTTGAAGAAGACATCTTCGTACTAGATTGCGGTTTAGTTTATCCAGAAGATGAACTACTAGGGATTGATGTTGTCATCCCAGACTTTAGTTATTTAGAAGAAAACAAAGAGAGAATTGCAGGGGTGTTTTTAACGCATGGGCATGCCGATGCGGTAGGGGCATTACCTTATTTCTTACAAAATATCGATGCGCCAGTTTTTGGTTCAAAATTAACGATTGCATTAGCTAAATATTATGTGGAATCTTCCAAATTAGTGAAAGGATTTAATGACTACCACGAAGTTACTGAAAATACAGAAATTGACTTTGCAAGTGCTACGATTAAATTCTTTAAAACAACCCATACGATTCCGGATTCATTGGCAATTGTGATTAAAACGAGCGAAGGAAATATCGTATATACAGGGGACTTCAAATTCGATCAAAGTGCTTCAGTGGAATATCAAACGAATTTTGGTCGTATTACAGATGTTGGGGAAGATTATGTTCTTGCTCTTTTAAGTGATTCAAGTGATGCGGAAAGTCCAGTTGAAAATGTGAGTGACCGTAAAATTGCTGAAGCGATGTTAGAAACTTTCCTAAATGCGCAAGGTCGTATTGTGGTGGCTTGTGTAGCAAGTAATATCTTACGGATTCAACAAGTTATCAATGCAGCGTATGAATCTGGGCGCAAAATTTTCCTAACAGGTTCAGAACTTGAAGAAATTGTTAATATCGCATTGAGTCTGAATAAATTAACTGTTCCTGATAAAGAATTAATTATTTCTTTCAATAAAATGAAAAAATTGCCAGATAATGAACTTGTTATTTTAGAAACAGGAAATGCTGGAGAGCCTATTAAAGCTCTTCAAAAGATGGCATTAGGACGTCATCGTCAAGTAAACTTGCACGAAGGAGATTTAGTGTATATTGCAACGACTCCTTCAGTTGCGATGGAAACTCAAATTGCTCGTACGAAGGATTTAATCTATCGTGCGGATGCTGAAGTCTTTGAAATGGCAAACAGTAAAAAAGCAAGTGGACATGCAACTCCTAATGATTTGAAATTAATGATTAACTTGTTGCAACCAACCTTCTTCATTCCAGTGCAAGGGGAGTATCGTAGTTTATTAGCGCATGCGGAATTAGCTAATGAATTAGGAATTCCATATAAGAACATCTTCATTCCTGGAAAAGGGGATGTCGTAGAAATTGAAAATGGCCAAATGAATGTTTCTGGTCAAGTAGCAGCAGGAAATGTATTGGTCGACGGAATCGGCGTGGGCGATATTGGAAATATCGTTCTAAAAGATCGTAAAATTCTATCAGAAGACGGTGTTTTTGTTGCCGTTGTGACGATTTCTAGAAGACTAGGTAAGATTTTGAGCGGTCCTCAAATTATTTCTCGTGGATTCGTATATATGAAAACAAGTGAGGAATTACTAGCGGAAGCTCAAAAAATTGTGACAGATGTTGTTGAAGAAAACTTGGCAAGTGAAGATTTCGAATGGCCAAGATTAAAACAAGAGGTTCGTGACGCTCTTAGCCGTTATCTATTCGATAAAACGAAACGTCGCCCAGTCATTTTACCAATGATTATGGAAGCCTCTAATTATAAAAAATAACGATTTTTAAGGAGATTAGAATGAATTCAAAAGCAGTAAAAATCTTACTTGAAGTATTAGGAGCTGTTGTGGTTTCAGTAGCTCTATCCTATATCCCACAAGAAAGCCTACCTGTCTTTGTGGATTTAGCGATTCTTCCATTAATTTTTGTGTCTCTAAGACAAGGATTAATTTGGGGAACGATTGCGAGTGTCCTCTTTGGATTACTCCATGTATTCTTACATCCAACAGGAGCAGGATTCCTTGTTGTTTCTCTACATGATTCCTTCATGGCCTATGGTTTTGTAGGTCTTTCAGGATTCTTTGCTAGAAACACGGTGCGCACAGCGTTTAATGCGCGTACGTCATCTACTACATTAAATGTTGTAACAGCCAGTTTAATTGCGACTATTGTAAGTTATGGATTCCATGTAATTGCTACAGGAATTGGAGCTCCAACAGTGTTTTCAGCAGAAAAAGTTAGTTTAACTCAAGGAATTTTCGAATTTGGGACTAACTTTTTAGTGACACTTGCCGTGACTTTACTCATCTTTGTAACACTTGTTTACGTAAAAAGAGATGTTTATATTCCAAAAGGAACTCGTTTCTTATCACGTAGAGAACAATCTCATTTATTAAACGATTAATTAAAAATAAAAAGACCTTGATTCGTCGTGGTCTTTTTTATTTAAAAAGAAAGGAGAGCGTATGGAATTTATTAGTTCATTCCTTTACCTCATCATTCTTGCGAATACGATTGGAGCAGTCATCACAGTTTTTAGGGAGCCTAGGGAAATTGCGGCTGCTTGGGGCTGGCTTATTGTGCTTATCATGCTTCCGATTATTGGCTTTATCATCTACTTCTTTTTTGGAAGAAGAATTCGGAAAAAACGGATTTTTAATATGAAATCTCAAGAAACAGTTGGCCTTCAAGAATTGGTCGAACAGCAACAAAGAGATTTAGAAAGAACCAAAGAAAAAATAGGAACTCCCAAATTTCGGTTTAAAAATGAATATCAAGAAGATTTAGCTTCCTTCTTTTTAGAAACCGATGATGCTATTATTACTGAAAACAATGAAGTGACTCTGTATGTATCAGGAGAAGATAAATTTGCACAGTTAAAGGCGGATATCGAGCAGGCTAAACATCATATTCACCTTCAATATTACATTTTTAATGATGATACGATTGGGCATGAAATCATGGATCTTCTAATTGAAAAAGCAAGAGAAGGAATCGAAGTGCTCGTCATTTATGACGCCCTAGGAGCTCGTACGACTAGACAGGGATTTTGGAAAAAACTGCATGATGCAGGTGGACATACGATTGCCTTCTTTGGTTATTCGTTAGGCTTCATTAACTGGCGTATCAATTACCGAAACCACCGTAAAATTGTTGTGATTGATGGAAAAATAGGGTATGTTGGTGGATTTAATATTGGTGATGAATATCTAGGCAAAGGAAAACTCGGGTACTGGAGAGATACTCATTTACGAATTGTGGGAGATGCGGTATATTCACTACAATCTCGATTTTTCATCGACTGGAATGCTGCTGTACATGAAGACAAACGAAGAGAGTTCATTCCTGAATATTTCCCTGTGGTAGAGTCAATGGGGCAAAATACGATTCAAGTCGTCTCAACAGGTCCAGATGCTAGTTTACAAAAGATTAAATTAGGTCTTATTAAGATGATTTCCATGGCAAAAAAATCTGTATGGATTCAAACCCCTTATTTCATTCCAGATGAAAGCGTTCAGGAAGCCTTATCGATTGCAGCATTGTCTGGGGTAGATGTTCGCATTATGATTCCAAGTAAACCAGATCATCCGATTGTTTACCGTGCAACAGAATTTTATGCTTCTCAAATTATTCAATCCGGAGTAAAGGTATTTGTGTACCAAAATGGATTTTTACATGCCAAAACTATGATCATAGACGGCGAACTAGTGACGGTTGGAACTTCTAATTTTGATATGCGAAGTTTCCGATTGAATTTTGAAGTCAATGCGTTTATTTATAATGAAGAAGTTGCTAAACAAGTAGAAACAGACTTTTTAAAAGACTTACATAATTGTACGATTGCGACTAAAGAATATTTTGATAAACAAACCCGATGGAAAAAATTCAAACAAAAATTTGCTCGCTTATTCTCCCCGATTTTATAAAAGGATACGAGACATCGCGCTTAGAAATGGACCGTTGGACCGGAATACCGTAAGCGGCTGAAACAGCCGAGCGGATATTTCGGGAAACGCACGCCATTTCTGCGATGGCGAGTTCAACTAAAGGATACGAGAAAAAGCGTTTAGAAGTGGACGCCGTTTCTGCTTTTTCGAGTTCGACTACACAGGATACGAGGGCGAACGCTCAGGACTGAAACACTGGACCGAAGCGACGTAAGGAACGTGATACGTTCTGCGAACAATTCGGGAAGTGGACGTCAGTCCTGTGAGCCCGAGTTCAACTACACAGGATACGAGGTATCGCGCCTAAAAATCAAACTTTTAAAAGCTTTGCAATATCGAATAAAAAAAGGAACTCACAGTGTTTGTGAGTTCCTTTTTCAGTTTAACTGGATTAACAAAAATACCATATATGGACATGTCCATATATGGTATTTTTGTTAATCAATTTCCATGCAAGCAACAATTTGTTCAACATTGAGAATATGAGTAATCCCAGTTTCTTGCTCTAAGAAAACGAAGTGATTATTCATTTGAATAGGACTTTTAATTAATCCGTCTTTAGTAAAAGTAATCAAATTTCCAGCATTGTCATATCTTTCAAAGTGAAGAACAATCGGTTTTTTAAAATAATAACTATGGTGAATTTGTTCTACTACATCAATCAGTGGCATGATAGTTGGTTTAAAAAAGACATCTCGTTCTTCATATTCTTCCTCAGAAACGTGTAGTTTGTTTAATAATGGTTTGATAAATGATGTGAATGGTGTTTTGCGTTGTTCCATTTTCGATACCTCCGAACGTTTGTTTGCATATTCATTATACGAACAAATGTTCTAAAAAGCAATAGAAAAGAAAAAAATTTCAAAAAAGTTGTGTTTCTTCCTATTTATAAAGTTTCGTTTTGCCCGAGAATACTAGTAAATTATCGTTTGATACCTAGCAAAAGAAAGTTTATAATGGTAAGGAAAGCATTTTACTATTCGTGAAAACGAATGGATTGGAGGTGTCACATGAGTCAAGAGATTCTAAATTCTGTTTTAGCGATTGAATTTGAAGCGAAGGCGTTGAAGGAAAAATTCGACGAAAAGCTTTCCGAAACGAAAGCAGCAACAGATCAAAGAGTGAATGAAGCAAAATCGAATATGGAACAATCGTTAGAAGTTTACGCTAAGGAGTTGAAAGAAAAAAATCAACAAAAAAGAGCGGCTTTTGAAGCGAAAGTGAAAGAGGAAGAAAAAGCAGAAATTCAAGCATTAACGGAACGTTTCAATAATCTGAAGCAGGATTTAGTTCAGGATACTGTGAAGGAGGTGTTGAAGAGATATGGCGATAGCTAAAATGAATAAAGTCATGTTAATTGCTCCTACAGAAAAGCAAAATGACTTATTAGATGCTATTCAAGAATTACAATCTTTAGAAGTAACCTCGCTAGAACAGGCAAAAGAACTATTTACACAAAAATCCATCGTTTTGAAAGATGCTGATGAACAAGAAGTAAATACTCTTCAACAACAGTTCGAAGGAATGAATGCGGCGATTGCTTTTGTAGAAAAAAATCAAAAGCAACCCTCGATGATTCAAAAGTTAAAAATTGCAAAGGAACAGTTTACACTATCTGAGCTTCAAGAGGAAGTTTCTAAGTGGAATACAGATGAGCTCGTTCAACATGTTGAAAATATTCGTTCTTCTTTACGTAAAAAAGAGGATGAATTAAAAGAACTCAGAGAAAAAGAAACGCTGTTACGTAAGTGGAGTGTTCTTGATTTTTATCCAAAAGATATTTTCAAACATCCTTATACGAAGACAAAGATGGGTGTCATTCCTCAAGCAGTGGATAATGCATACTTAGAAATTTTGAAGAATAGTGAACTAATTTCTGTTCATGAAGTGTATCATACGCGTGAGGAAATCGGACTTCTTGTGACCTATCCAAGAAAGGCACAATTAGAAGCCAAAACGGAACTTGCTAAAGCACATTTCAGTATTGTATGGTATGCCTTTGAAGAAGCTCCTTCTATTGAGTTGGAGAAAAATTTAAAAGCCCAACAAGACGTACTAGACGAGAAGAAAGCCATTCTGTCTTCATTGGAAGAGGAGAAAGATTTACTTCGTAAGTTGAAACTTTCTTCGGAGGCAAGTTTTAATGCATTGCAAAAAGAAAAAGCAAAAAATGAATTAGTGAATGGGGAACATGTTTTTGTTCTTCAAGGATGGATGACGACTAAAGCGGTAGAAGATGTAGAACAGCAATTAGGAGAAAAATTAGGAGAAGGAGAATATGTTTTCCTTCCGCTCGAAATTTCTAAAGAAGAGTACGAAGAAGTACCGATTGTGTTAGAAAATAATGCATTCTTACAACCGTTTGAAAATCTGACAGAAATGTATGGATTACCAAAATATGGAGAACTCGATCCTACACCATTTACGGCACCGTTTTACCTTGCATTCTTTGGGATGATGGCTGCTGATTTAGGATATGGAGCTTTGCTGTGGCTAGGTACTTTTCTACTATTGAAGCTTTTCCATTTTGATAAAGGAATGCGTAGAAACTTGAAGTTTTTCCATTTACTTAGCTACCCAGTAATGTTATGGGGAATCGTATTTGGTTCAGCTTTCGGGGCAGATTTACCATTCCAACCATTATCATTATCGAAAGACTTAATCACGATTATGATTCTTTCAATTATATTCGGTGTCGTTCAAATTATGGTTGGACTATCTCTGGGGGCCTATTCTAATCTTAAGAAGAAAGCCTATACTGATGCCTACACAAGTCATATTGGTTGGCTTGCGATTTTAACGGGTCTTATTTTGTATGTAGTTGGTGGAATGGTACTCAATATTTCTTGGATAGCAACGATTGGATCTTCGATTTCGATTATTGCAGCCATTGGAATTGTAGTTGTCACCGTACTAACTAGTGATAATAAATGGGGCGGATTAGCAAGTGGGCTCTACAATTTATATGGAATCAGTGGATATGTAGCAGATATCGTTAGTTATACCCGTTTAATGGCATTAGCCGTTTCAGGAGGAAGTATTGCAAGTGCGTTTAATATGTTGGTTGGATTTTTACCACCAGTTGCACGCTTCTCTGCAGGGATTATTCTTATCATTGCGCTGCACGGATTGAATATTTTCCTTTCATTCCTAGGAGCATATGTTCACGGGTTACGTCTTCAGTTCGTAGAATTTTTTGGTAAGTTCTATGAAGGTGGAGGTCGTGCACTAAAACCATTCAAAACTTATGAAAAGTATATTGATATAAAACATCAAAAATCAGAATAAATGGAGGAAATAAAATTATGACAAACTGGTTAACATTTTTCGCTGAAAATGGTGGAGGGCAAATCTTTGCTGCTCTAGGGATGGCAATTGCCATTATCTTCTCAGGGATTGGATCATCAAAAGGGGTAGGGATTGCCGGTGAAGCAGCAGCTGCCTTAATTAAAGAACAACCTGAAAAATTCGTTCAAGCATTAATCTTACAATTATTACCTGGTACACAAGGGATCTACGGATTCATCGTTGCCTTCTTCATCATGATTAACATGTCAGCTTCAATGACTTTAGCAGCTGGTTTATACTTATTCATGGCAGCTTTACCAATCGCATTCACTGGTTTATTCTCAGGGATTGCCCAAGGTAAAGTAGCAGCAGCAGGGGTACAAATCTTAGCGAAAAAACCTGAAGAATCTACTAAAGGGATTATCTTTGCCGCAATGGTTGAAACCTACGCAATCTTAGGATTACTTGCTTCTATCTTAATTATCATTAACAAAGGTTAAGAGGAGGGGTATTCTTGAAAGATTTAGAGCAACTAAAACAACTTATTCTAGCGGATTTAGAAAAAGAATCAAAGCAGCGAATTGAGGTTGCTACTAAAGAACAAGAAGAACGCATCAATCAAATGAATGCACAATATTCGCAACAAGAAATGGCGAAGAAAACTGCATTAAAACAAGAAGCAAAATCACAATACGAAAAAGAGCAACAGACTATTTTGAACGCAAGTAAAAAAGAAGTCTTGCGCGTAAAACGTGAACTTCTTGAGAGTCTATTTGAGGACGTTCTACAAGTAATGTCAACCTGGAGTGGGGAAACATTACGTCTCTTTATCGAGTCAGCTATTCGCAAATTACCAAAACAACAACAAACCACACTAACTTTTGGAGAAGACACTGTTTCTCGTTTAAGCGATGACGACAAACATGCGTTAACTTCGCAATTTGATTTCGTTAATATTGACGAAGTAGCTCTTCCAAAGAAAGCAGGATTTGTGTTGAAACAAGAAGGTATCGAATATAACTATTTATTCGAAGCATTAATTGAAGATTTAAAAGAAGAATATTCACCTATCTTAGCTAGAAAAGCATTCATTGGGTAAGGAGGGATGGAATGAATGATTTAGCCTATTCAGGAGTGAATACGACCGTTCGTATTCTTGAACAGCAATTACTGTCCAAGGAACAATTGAATGGGATTCTCGTATCTAAATCCTTACAACAAGCATTAGAAGCCTTGCAAAAGACAAGTTATGAGGTAGATGTACAAGAAGTTCTCGAATCAAGACAGTTCGATCCAGTCTTAGATGCCCATTTGAAGCGCAACTATGATGAGGTATTAGAACTCATTCCAGATGCATCACTCCTTGATGTGTTCTCGATTCGTTACACTTACCATAATTTAAAAGTTCTTCTGAAATCGAAATTTTCTGGAAAAGACTTAAAGCATTTATGTGTTCCTTTAGGACGTTATTCTTTCGAAACCTTAAATCAATTAGTCGAAACTCAAGATTCACTTGATGTACCCGATATCATGATTGAAGGTGTCCGTGAAGCGTATGCCGATTTTGAAAACTTTGGTCGCTTAGAAGCGGCTGATGTATTTATGGATCGCTACTATTTCAAACATCTTCGACTCATCGACCGTACCATGAATCAAGAGGTCATCCATCAAATCGTGAACATTATGATTGATTTGGAAAATATCACCATCTTAATCCGTGCCACAAAGCAAAAACAATCACGCTCCTTCTTAATTGGGGTGTTGTCTAGCGAAGGAACAGTTGATAAGACATTATTAATCGACGAAGTGCTTGAAAAGGGCACAGAGGCTCTTATTGATCTTTATCGTCATGTTCCATACTATGACAAGATTGTGGCGATTTTAGAACAGGAAGAGCATCCAGTCTTTGCATTGGAATTATTAAAAGAAGAATTGATATATCACATTCTAGAAGAAGCGACTTTTGAACCATTTGGACCGCTGCCAAGTCTTGCGTATATTCATGCGTTAGAGATGGAAGTAAAAAACCTTCGTCTATTACTGGTTGGTGTGGACAATGAGTTTACCGAAGAACAATTAAGAGAAAGGATGCGACCAGTTTATGTCTCATAAAATTGCCGTAGTCGGCGACAAAGATTCCATCCTTCCTTTTAAAATTTTAGGGTTTGACGTGTATCCTTGCCATGAAGCGCAAAGTGCACGAAAGACGATTGATGAACTTGCTGGAGAGCAATTTGGGATTATTTATGTAACGGAAGCTATTGCTAGTCAAATTCCGGAAACGATTCGTCGTTATGATGCAGAAATTTCACCAGCCATCATTCTCATTCCAAACCATAAGGGCTCTTTAGGAATTGGAAAATCAAGAATTCAAGAAAATGTTGAAAAAGCGGTTGGACAAAACATCTTATAACCAACCAATCACTAAACTAAGGGAGGTACCTCAGTGAAGATCGGAAGAATCGTAAAAGTATCAGGTCCTCTTGTGACTGCTGAAGGAATGGAAGATGCGAATATTCAAGATATTTGTCGTGTAGGTCATCTAGGCCTTATCGGTGAAATCATCGAAATGCGTAAAGATATCGCATCCATTCAAGTGTATGAAGAAACTTCAGGAATTGGACCAGGAGAACCCGTTGAAACAACAGGGGAAGCATTATCTGTTGAATTAGCGCCAGGGATTGTATCTCAAATGTTTGATGGGATTCAACGTCCCCTCAATAAATTTAAAGAAGTATCACAAAGTGACTTCTTAGTCCGCGGAACAAACGTGGATCCTCTTGACCGTGAAAAAGTGTGGGAATTCTTTCCTACACTAGCAGTGGGTCAAGAAGTAGAAGCCGGAGACATTATCGGTTATGTACAAGAAACTAAAGTTGTACAACATAAAATCATGGTGCCTTTTGGCGTTAAAGGTAAATTAACGAAAGTGGAAGCTGGAAACTTCAAAATTGAAGATACAGTGTACCAAATTGAAACAGAATCAGGCGTACGTGATTTCAACTTAATCCAACGTTGGCCAGTACGTCGTGGCCGTCCATATAAAGTAAAGAAAAATACGGAAGTTCCAATGTTAACAGGACAACGTGTTATCGATACTTTCTTCCCGGTAACAAAAGGGGGAGCAGCAGCTGTACCAGGACCATTCGGAGCTGGTAAAACAGTGGTGCAACACCAAATCGCGAAATGGGCAGACGTAGATATCGTAGTATACGTAGGTTGTGGGGAACGTGGTAACGAAATGACAGACGTATTGAACGAATTCCCTGAATTGATTGACCCAACAACTGGCGAATCCATCATGGAACGTACGATCTTAATCGCCAACACTTCTAACATGCCGGTAGCTGCTCGTGAAGCGTCAATTTATACAGGAATCACGATTGCGGAATACTTCCGTGATATGGGATATAACGTAGCTATCATGGCAGACTCAACATCACGTTGGGCAGAAGCGCTTCGTGAAATGTCTGGACGTCTAGAAGAAATGCCAGGGGACGAAGGGTACCCAGCTTACTTAGGAAGCCGTATCGCAGAATACTACGAACGTGCAGGACGTGTTGAAACACTAGGAAGCGAAGGTCGTGAAGGGACGATTACAGCCATCGGTGCCGTATCACCTCCAGGGGGAGACACATCAGAACCAGTAACACAAAATACATTACGTGTAGCGAAAGTATTCTGGGGATTAGATGCAACATTGGCGCAAAAACGTCACTTCCCATCTATGAACTGGTTAACTTCATACTCATTGTATGACCCAGAAGTTGGTAAATACATGGATGAGAATGTGCATTCGAACTGGTCTGAATTTGTTCAACATGCAATGAACACATTACAAGAAGAAGCAAGCTTAGAAGAAATCGTTCGTTTAGTAGGTCTTGAATCATTATCTGAACGTGACCGTCTAACAATGACAATCGCGAAATCTCTTCGTGAAGACTTCTTACAACAAAACGCGTTTGACGATGTCGATACATTTACATCACGCGAAAAACAATATCGTATGTTAGAGCTCATCTTAACGTTTGAAAAAGAAGCTCGTAATGCGATGAAACTGGGTTCTTACTATGCGGAAATTATGGACGGAACAGAAGAAGTGCGTGACCGTATTGCTCGTTCTAAATATATTCCGGAAGCTGAAATTGCACGTTTTGAAGAGATTAAAGCTCAAATTAAATCAGATATCGAAAAAACAATTCAACATGGAGGGATGACACATGCTTAAAGAGTATCGTACGATTAGTGAAGTTGTTGGCCCTTTAATGATGGTTGAACAAGTCGAAGGCGTTAAATATGATGAGTTGGTTGAAATCCAATTACAAAATAGTGAATTACGTCATGGACAAGTATTGGAAGTAAACGAAGATAAAGCGATGGTTCAGATTTTCGAAGGACCAAGTGGAATCAACATTCGTGATACAAAAGTACGTTTCCGTGGTAAACCATTATCATTAAACGTATCTGAAGACATGATTGGTCGTATTTTTGATGGAATGGGGAACGTGATGGATAATGGTCCTGAAATCCTTCCAGAAGCGACTTTAGACGTAAACGGACAAGCGATTAACCCCGTTTCTCGTGACTATCCAGATGAATTTATCCAAACAGGGATTTCTGCCATTGACCACTTGAACACACTTGTTCGTGGACAAAAATTACCAGTATTTTCTGGTTCAGGGCTTCCTCACAAAGAGTTAGCGGCCCAAATCGCGCGTCAAGCGACTGTATTAAACAGTGACGAAAAATTCGCGGTAGTATTTGCTGCAATGGGGATTACCTTCGACGAAGCGGAATACTTCATGGAAGACTTCCGTAAGACAGGGGCGATTGACCGTTCAGTGATGTTCCTAAACTTAGCGAGCGACCCAGCGATTGAACGTATTGCGACTCCAAAAATCGCATTAACAACAGCTGAGTACTTAGCGTTTGAAAAAGGAATGCACGTACTGGTTATTATGACGGACATGACCAACTACTGTGAAGCGCTTCGTGAAATTTCAGCGGCTCGTCGTGAAGTTCCAGGACGTCGTGGATATCCAGGTTACTTATATACAAACCTTTCTACAATCTACGAACGCGCAGGACGTATCGTTGGGAAACCGGGATCTGTAACTCAAATTCCTATCCTTTCAATGCCAGAAGATGATATTACTCACCCAATCCCTGACTTAACAGGATACATTACAGAAGGACAAATTATTTTGGACCGTTCTCTTGATAAACAAGGGATTCAACCTCCAATTAACGTATTACCTTCGTTATCTCGTCTAAAAGATAAAGGATCAGGTGAAGGAAAAACTCGTAAGGACCACGCGCCAACGATGAACCAGTTATTCGCGGCTTATGCAACTGGTAAACAAGCTAAAGAACTTGCCGTTGTATTAGGGGAATCTGCATTATCGAAAACAGATAAGAAATATGTAGAATTCACTGAACGTTTCGAACGTGAATATGTTGGACAAGGCTTCTACAAGAACCGTTCTATTCAAGAAACACTTGATTTAGGATGGGAATTACTATCCATCTTACCGCGTACGGAATTAAAACGTATCAAGGACGAGTTATTAGATGAATTTCTTCCGAAAGGGGAGTGATTCCTTTGGCAAGATTGAACGTCAAACCAACTCGTATGGAATTAACGAAATTAAAACATCGTCTCGTTGTCTCAAAACGTGGGCATAAGCTCCTAAAAGATAAACAGGATGAGTTAATGCGTCAGTTCATCGAACTAATTCGAAAAAACAATGCGTTACGGGAGGCGGTCGAAGGTCGTCTTGTGGAAGGGATGAAGAGCTTCGTTCTTGCAAAAGCAACGTTGGAAGAAGCGTTTATCGAAGAACTTGTAGCGATTCCGCCACAAAGCGTATCCTTGGATCTTCAAGAAAAGAACATTATGAGTGTTTACGTTCCAGAAATGCATTTCACTGTGAAAGATGAAACGGAGGAAAGTGACTTTAAATATGGTTACTTAAATTCAAACAGTGAAATTGATGATTCTGTGGAACAAATCTCAAATGTGTTGAATGAACTGCTAGAATTAACAGAAATTGAAAAAACTTGTCAATTGCTAGCAGATGAAATCGAAAAAACAAGACGCCGTGTAAACGCCCTTGAATATCGATTAATCCCACAATTAGAAGAAACGATTTACTTTATCGAAATGAAGCTGGAAGAAAACGAGAGAGCAAGCATCACTCGTATTATGAAAGTAAAAGATATGGGACAAAAATAAAGGGTAAAGCTCTTAGCATTTCAAATGCTAAGAGCTTTTTATATATTTTTTAAAAGAAAGTTTAGAGAATATTTAAAAAGAGCAAAAAAGTACAAAAAAAGAGCAAAAACGTACATGTGCCTTATGATTCGAAGTGATAAAATATGGGTATGTAAACGCTTTACAAAAATAATAAGGAGGGTTATTATGCACAAAAAGGTTGATCATAATATGGAGAAGAGACAGCGCTTCTCTATTAGAAAGCTCACAGTAGGAACTTGTTCCGTTATTATTGGTGCTTTCTTTTTTGGAACATTTCAACCTGTTTCATCTAACGAGGCCAATGGAACAGAAGTAACTGAAACAGTAGTTGTAAATACGCCAAAAAACGATGCTGTGTCAAGTGGAGAGAGTAATTCTGGAGTTCAAGGTGCTGTAGAGAGTTCATTAGGTGAAAATCGCGAAGCAGCTCGAAATACGGAAGTAAAAAATGAATGGACATCTGTAAGTACAGTAAAGGGAAATGTTGAAATTATTGAAGAAGGTGGAGTTCGTTATAATAAATTAACATCTACTCTTCAAAATGATAATGGTGGACGAGAAGCTCTATTTGAAAAAGAAGGACTCCAAGTCGATGAGGAAGGGAACGTCACTATCGATTTAACTTTCAAAGCGAATTCTAATCCAGATCAAACTCGTTTTGGTGTGTACTTGAAGTATAAGGATAATGGAAACAATATTTTTGTTGGGTATGACAAAGGTGGATGGTTTTGGCAATATAAAGGGCCAAATGTAGATACATGGTACAGTAAAACACGTATTCCAGCTCCTGCTGCTGGAGTAGAAAATCGACTATCGATTTCTTATAAGAAAGATGGACAACTAAACGCTACTAATAATGGAGAAAGTTTATTTAGTACAGTTATTGTTCCAGAAGCCGTGAAAAACGCTTTGACTGATGTGAAAAAAGTGTATCTTAAGGCTGGAACTTGGGGAGAAGAATTAACGTCTGTATCTATAAAGACAGATAATCAGGCTAATGTTAAACCTGATAATGATAATAGTGGTGTTGTTAATGATGGGTTAGCAAGAAATGATCAAGATGTACGTTATGAAACCTTGCAATCTGAAGTATTAAAATCAATTATTGATACTGAATTTCCACGTGTAAAAGAATATGAACTAGATGGAAAAACATTAACAGGACAAGTTCAAAAAATTGATAAAGTATCCATTAATGGTGTTTTAGTAAAACCAGAAGTTCAATATCGAAAACTTAATAATTCAACTGCTGAGTATGTAATGACTCTTAAAAATGAAGAGGAATACATTGATGCAGAAATTACAGTCAAATTAGAGTTAGTTGGCAATGAAATGCATTTTGATGTTACCAAAATTGTCAATAAGAACAATGTTGAAATGGGTAAATCAATTGACAATGTCAAAAAGTTAATCCAAACAATCGAATTTCCAGGAAACACACTTGTTTCGGTAGGTTCTAATAAACAAGATGCAAAATTTGATGGAGCTCAGATGTCAACCAATACTCACGAAAGAGGAGATTACCATCTTGATTTGAAGACAGGAAAGATGAATGACTATGCATACGGATTTATGTATGGGTTCGTATCTTCTAATGAGTTATCTGCAGCAGTATGGAGTAATTCACAATTTACATACAGAGGAAATGATTTTGCACGCCTTACCACAGCTTTAGAACGAGTAGAAGGTGTAAACTATCTAGGAATACAAAGTTCACCATATTGGTATCAAAGAGCTTTCAATAATACAGTTTATCCAGAATATACATTAGAATTACCAAGTTCTAAAGTGGTAATCACTAAAGATTTGAATAAGGATAATGTAGTTGATTGGCAAGATAGTGCAATTGCATATCGAAGCATTATGAATAATCCAAAAGGAGCAGAATCTGTTCCGGATTTAGTGGCCTATCGTATTGCTATGAACTTTGCATCCCAAGCACAAAATCCATTCTTAATGACTTTAGATGGTATTAAGAAGATTAACTTGCATACAGATGGATTAGGGCAATCTGTTCTTCTTAAAGGATATGGAAGTGAAGGTCACGATTCAGGTCATTTGAACTATGCAGATATTGGAAAGAGAATAGGTGGAGTAGAAGACTTTAAGAAGCTTCTTGAAAGATCAAAAGAATATGGAGCTAAAATTGGTATTCACGTAAATGCTTCTGAAACGTATCCAGAATCAAAATATTTCAGCGAAGCAATCTTACGTAAAAACTCTGATGGAACATATATGTATGGTTGGAACTGGTTAGACCAAGGCATTAATATTGATGCAGCTTATGACCTAGCTCATAATCGTATTGAACGTTGGAAAGAATTAAGAGAAAAATTAGGCGATGGATTAGATTTCATTTATGTGGACGTTTGGGGAAATGGGCAATCTGGAGACAACTCTGCTTGGCCAACGCATGTACTAGCAAAAGAATTAAATTCTCAAGGTTGGAGAATGGCTATTGAATGGGGATTCGGTGCAGAATATGACTCTACATTCCAACATTGGGCTGCCGACTTAACTTACGGTGGTTATACTTTAAAAGGTATAAATTCAAATATTGTTCGTTTCATTCGGAACCATCAAAAAGATTCATGGGTAGGTGATTATCCAAGCTATGGTGGTGCTGCAAACTACCCACTTCTTGGTGGATACAATATGAAAGACTTTGAGGGTTGGCAAGGACGAAGCGACTATCAAGGGTATATTCGTAATCTGTTTGAGAGTAATGTAATGACGAAGTTCTTCCAACATTATAAAGTCACTAAATGGGTGAATGGTCAACCTGTATCGATGAGTGATAATGGTAAGAGTTATCAATGGACTCCAGAAATGGAAGTTCAACTTTCAGATGATAAAGGGAATGAAGTGAAGATTGTTCGTCAATCTAATGACCCAAATAGTGAAGATTACCGTAAACGTGTAACAACATTAAATGGACGGGTTATTGAAAATGGTGGAAGTTACTTAGTACCTTGGAATTGGGATGAAAATGGTAAACCTTTAACAGCTGATAAAGAAAAGATGTATCATTTCTCAAATAATACAGGAACTACTGAATGGACTCTTCCAGAAGACTGGAATGTTGAAAAAGTATATTTATATCGTTTAACAGACCAAGGAAAAGAAGATGTTGTTGAATTAACGGTGGGAGAAGGTCGAAAGATTCAAATTCAAGCAGAAGCATATCAACCATATGTACTTTATAAGACACCTCAACCGAAGAAAACAATGGTATGGAGTGAAGGTCTTCATATTAATGACCAAGGCTTCAATAGTGGTACTTTAAATCATTGGGAAAAAACAGGGGATGCTGAACATGCAGAAATCGTAAAATCTCAAGGTGCTAATGAAATGTTACGTATTCAAGGAAATAAACAACGAGTAACATTGAAACAAAAACTTACAGATTTAAAACCAAATACTAAATATGCAGTATACGTTGGTGTTGATAACCGAAGTGATGCTCGTGCAGATATTACGGTTCGTGTTGGCGGAAAAGCAATCTCGAACTACACGAATAAATCAATTGCGAAAAACTATGTACAAGCACATGCTCATAATACCTTAAGTAAGAATGCAACAGTAGATAACACAAGTTACTTCCAAAATATGTATGTGTACTTTACAACAGGTGATGATGTTTCAGATGTAACGTTGGAACTTGGACGTGATGCCGATGAAAATGCAACATATTTTGATGAAATTCGTGTGTTTGAAAACCAATCTACTATGTTTTCAGATGGACATGATTCTGGAAGTGGTAAATTTAAACAAAACTTTGAAGAGGTTCCTCAAGGAATTTTCCCATTCGTTGTAGGTGATGTTGAAGGGGTTCAAGACAACCGTACACACTTATCTGAAAAACATGAACCATATACGCAACGTGGTTGGAACGGTAAGAAAGTAAACGATGTTATTGATGGTAATTGGTCATTGAAGACAAATGGTTTATCCGGATATGACAAACTAGTTTATCAAACAATTCCTCAAAATTACAGATTTGAAGAGGGTAAGACCTATAAAGTAACATTTGAATACGAATCAGGTTCTAATGGAACTTACTCATTCGTAGTCGGAAATGGGGAAAATACTCGTCGTAGTAAATTAACAAAGTATGATTTAGAAAACACTTGGGAAAATTCTTCCACACCTAAGAAAGTAAGCTTCTATGTAACTGGAGAAAAAGGTGGTAACACTTGGATTGGTATCTTTTCAAATTCACGCGGAGCAGACACAAAGAGTGATACAAATAATAACGAAATTAATTTCAAAGGTTATAAAGATTTCATGCTTGATAATCTAGAAATTGAAGAAGTCACTCTAACTGGTAAATTGTTAATTGATGATGCCTTTGAAAAGAATACTCCTGTAGTTAATGGAAACTATAAATCAGAATCATTAAATGCCTATAAAGATGCTGTTTCTGCATTAATAGAAGCCTCTGATGATATTAGTGTTGAAGACGCAAAAGCATTAATTAAAAAAGTAGATGAAGCTAGAGAAGCTCTTGAAGTAAAACGTAGTATGCCAGATTGGGATGATATTACAGATGTAGATGCTCCATATGAACAATCTGATAATCCATGGTATGCATTTGATAATAATACAAATTCATTGTGGCATACCCCTTATGGAGTAGATAGTTTAGGGCGACCATTAACTGTAACCTTCAATAAACCACTTGAGTCTACTCGATTTGAATACGTTCCACGTCAATCTGGCTCAAACGGACGAGCTATGAGTGGAAGTTTAACAGTGATTGACGAAAATGACAAAGAACATCATTTCAGTTTCCAAGGTTGGAGAAACAATGCTCAAACAAAAGTAATCAAATTTGATACTCCAATTAAAGTGAAGAAGGCAATCTTTACTGCAAATGAAACTTACGGGGACTATGGACATATTTCTGCTGCAGAATTACGCTTTGTTTTACCTGTAGAAGAAGATGTTCCTGTTGATGAAACAGCTTTAAATGAAGAAATTGCTCGAGTAAGTAAAATAAATCGTAAAGATGCTAAAGAATTCTTAGAAGCAACTTTAGCTTACAAAGAAGGTTTAGTGGAATACAATCTATTAACTCCGAATGCAGTCAATAGAATCGTGGAGTCGTTGAAGACGATAAAAGAATCTGAAGACACAAAACCGGAACCAGATCCAAAACCAGATCCAAAACCAGATCCAGATCCAAAACCAGATCCAGATCCAAAACCAGATCCAAAACCAGATCCAGATCCAAAACCAGATCCAAAACCAGATCCAGATCCAAAACCAGATCCAAAACCGGATCCAGATCCAAAAATAGAGTTACCTCTATATGAAACTGAGGGAGTCAAAGTAACCTTAAATGCAGATAAAACGATTGCTAAATTTGAGGATGAAAATGGAGATACTCCTGTGTCTGTGGAAGTAGCTACGAAATATCTAGATAAAGGCATTAAGATGCTTAAAGTAGAAAAAGTAAATGAAAATATTAAAGGTATTGAAGGTAAAGAATACCAAGCTTATGAAATTACTTTTGTGGATAAAAATGGAAACGTAGTTGCTGTCAATGGACCTGCAAAAGTGACATTCCCTGTAGATAAAGAAGTGGAAAACGCATATTTTGTCAATAGTGATACAAAAGAAATTGTTAATACTGTAAAATTCTCCGCTGGAGAAGATAAAGTAGTTACATTAGAAGTAGAACACTTCAGCTTATATGCAGTGTCATTCAAGACTGGGGATAGCCAAACACCATCAACTTCTGAAACAGAAGTAACTACTAGCAATACAGCGTCAACTACTCAACAAGTAGTGGACAATGAAACAAGTAAAGATTCATTACCAGATACTGGTGTGAGAGATTCGACATTAGGACTTGTTGGAGCAATCCTTGCTGCTATTGGTGGGGTAGGTTTACTCAAGATAAGAAAAGAAAAAAGAGATAAGGAAAGTATGAAATAAAGATTTGCAAAAATTGACTTAACATTTTCTGCAATAAAAATAGTCTGCCCTCAAACCGGTTCACAATGTGAGCCGGTTTTCTCCTTTAAAAAAAGCAAAATGTTGCAAAATCATTTGAAATAGCGTAAAATTTATCTATTCAATGAAGAGAACAACTTGTGTAAATATACTTTGTAGAGAGCCGATTGTAGGTGGAAGGTTGGCAGTCCCTGTTTATAGCGAGAATCATCTCTTGGAAACTTTTCTGAAATACATGATAGATTAAGAAGGGTCGCTTAAATGGCGTTAACAATTTACCTAGGCAAATGAATTTCATTTGTAAATATGGGTGGTACCGCGGAATCGATTTCGCCCCTGCTGTTTGCAGGGGCTTTTTTATGTTTTTAGGAAAATGATTGTAAAAGAAGTCTAAATAAGGAGGAAAATTGATGAAAATGAAGGAAACCTTACAAATTGGGAAAACAGAATTTCCAATGCGTGGGAACTTACCAACAAAAGAAGTAGAATACCAAAAGGAATGGGAAGAAGCGGATGTTTACGGACAACGTCAAGCGAAGAATGAAGGGAAACCATCATTCGTTCTTCATGACGGCCCACCTTATGCTAATGGTGCGGTACATATGGGACATGCCTTAAATAAAATTTCTAAGGACTTCATTGTTCGTAGTAAATCAATGAGCGGATTCCGTGCACCGTATGTACCAGGGTGGGATACACATGGGCTACCAATCGAGCAAGCTCTTGCGAATGCTGAAGGGGTTGACCGTAAAAAATTATCGATTGCTGAATTCCGTAAATTATGTGCGGAATACGCATTGCGTCAAGTGGACAACCAACGTGCTGAATTTAAACGTTTAGGGGTTACAGGCACATGGGATAATCCGTACCTAACACTTCAACCTGAATTCGAAGCAGAACAAATCCGCGTATTTGGTAAAATGGCTGAAAATGGCTATATTTACAAAGGATTAAAACCAATTTACTGGTCTCCATCAAGTGAATCTTCACTGGCGGAAGCTGAAATTGAATATAAAGACGTAGAAAGCCCATCTATTTATGTGGCGTTCAAAGTGAAAGACGGAAAAGGTGTTGTTTCAGAAGATGCATCATTCGTTATTTGGACAACAACTCCTTGGACCCTTCCTGCAAACTTAGGAATCTTCGTGCATCCTGACTATGAATATGTAGAAGTGAAAACTGATAAAGGAAACTTTGTCGTAGCGAAAGAATTAGTAAACTCACTTGCTGAAACACTAGGTTGGAAATCTGTTGAAGTATTAAAAGAATTCCGCGGTACTGAATTGGAATATGTGACAGCATGGCATCCATTCTATGAACGTGAATCTCTTGTAATGGTTGGAGACTATGTAACACTTGATGCAGGGACTGGTTTAGTTCACTCAGCTCCTGGACACGGGGAAGACGACTATTACTACTCACGTAAATATAATTTAGATGTATTGTCACCAGTGGACAACCAAGGACACTATACTGCAGAAGCTCCTGGTTTTGAAGGAATGTTCTATGCTAAAGCAAACAAAGTCATCACAGACCTATTAGCTGAAAATGGTTCATTATTAAACCTAAGCTATTTCGTGCATAGCTATCCACATGACTGGAGAACGAAGAAACCAGTTATCTTCCGTGCAACTCCACAATGGTTTGCGTCAATTGAAGCCTTCCGTCAAGATATCTTAGATGTGATTGAAAATGATGTGAAATGGTACCACCCATCAGGACAAGTACGTATTTACAACATGGTTCGTGACCGTGGCGACTGGGTTATCTCTCGTCAACGTGTATGGGGAGTTCCACTTCCTGTATTCTATGGTGAGAACGGTGAGCCAATTATCACTCCAGAAACAATTGAACATGTTGCAAAATTAGTGGAAGAATTCGGTTCTGACGTATGGTTTGAGCGTGAAGCAAAAGACCTATTACCAGAAGGATTCAGACATCCAAGCAGTCCAAATGGCACATTTACAAAAGAAATGGACATCATGGACGTATGGTTCGACTCAGGTAGCTCACATGCTGGTGTATTAAGCATTCGTCCAGAATTAACTTTCCCCGCTGATTTATACTTAGAAGGATCAGACCAATACCGTGGATGGTTCAACTCAAGTTTAACAACAAGTGTAGCGGTTCATAAGAAAGCTCCATATAAAGCAGTTCTTTCTCAAGGGTTCGTAATGGACGGAGAAGGGAAGAAGATGAGTAAATCCCTCGGAAACGTCATCTCACCTGCAAAAGAAATGCAAACAAAAGGGGCAGACATTATCCGTCTATGGGTATCTTCTGTGGACTACGAATCAGACGTACGTATCAGTACTGAAATTTTAAATCAAGTATCTGAAGCCTACCGTAAGATCCGTAACACAATGCGCTTTATGTTAGCAAACACTACGGACTTCGAACCATCTAAACATGCTGTAGCGTTTAAAGACCTACGTACTGTTGACCAATATATGATGATTCGTTTCAATGATGTTGTGAAGACAATTGAAGCAGCGTATGAAAAATATGAATTCTCAACAATTTATCAAACAGTTATGAACTTCTGTACTGTTGATTTATCACAATTCTACTTAGACTTTGCTAAAGACGTTGTGTATATCGAACACGAAAATAACTACGAACGTCGTGCAATGCAAACAGTGATTTACGATATCCTAGTGAAATTAACGAAATTACTAAGCCCAATTTTAGTTCACACGAGTGAAGAAGTTTGGAAATACTTGAAGGAAGAAGAAGCTTATGTTCAATTAGCTGATTTCCCAACAGTAGGAAGCTACGAAAATACAGAAGAAGTATTAGCACAATGGGCTGAATTCTTCAAAGTTCGTAACACTGCTTTGAAAGCTTTAGAAGAAGCTCGTAACGAGAAATTAATCGGTAAGAACTTCGAAGCAAAAGTAACGCTATATCCATCTAATGAAGTTCGTACTTTATTAGAAGGCTTAAACACGAATGTAGCTCAATTATTCATCGTCAGTGAATTAGAAGTGGCTGCAGAAGGAGTTGAAGCTCCAGCGAATGCTGTTGAAGGCGAAGGCGTGAAAGTGATGGTTGAACATGCTAAAGGTGAAACATGCGAACGTTGCCGTGCTGTGAAGATTGAAGTGGGAACATTAGAAGATGCTCCAACTTTATGTAATCGTTGTGCATCAATTGTACGTGAATACTTCCCTGAAGCGTTGGTTCCAGAAGCAGAATAACAAAATTTAACTGAGTCGAAGAAATTCGGCTCAGTTTTTTTGAATAAAAATCATATAAAAATCGGCCTTAAGTACCATGTTTAACAAATGAAGAATGATACAATAATGCTATAAGGAGGGAATGTCATGAAACAGTGGTTTAGACTAGCAAAATTGGCCTTTTTTATCTTGTTAACGTTTAGGTTGGCAGATTATGTGGATGGCTCAATGAAAAAAGGAATAGTAGTATCTATTGTATTACTTGCCATTTTCTTTTTTGTTCTATTTCCTCGAGAGATGGAGGTTCAATCATTTTTTGAAAAAACAAAGAAACCTTTGAAAAAAACTTCTACTAAAGTACAAGAAAGGTATGAACAATCTGGACTTTCCAAACAAGATATTGAGTATTTTAGACAAAAAATGGCGGTCGTAAAAGATCAAATCAACGAAATTGAGGACAATATCCAAGGATATACAAAACTCAGAATTATTGCGAATCGCTATAATACTTCAATAACAATGAAGGATTATTTTAGAGAGCTTGTGGCAAATCCAGAAAAGTTACCAGATGCGGATTTGTTTGTGCATACTTGTGTGCCTTCGTTAAAAGAAATGACAACAGCCTACCGGAAGATGAGTGAACAACCTGTTAAAGGTAGTGAAACTTATCAAACGTTGCAAGAATTGGCTGAAAAGATTGAACTCACCTGTGAGAAGTTAGAAGAAGATTATTTACATTTTCAAGAAGATAGAATTCAAGATTCTGAAGCAGAGATGGACTATGTCTCTCGAAAGATTCTAGAAAAAGGTAAAGGAGCAAAATAAAATGACAGAAGAAAAAACTAGCATGGTAGATGCCCTCATTCAAAATCCCTTTGGTGAGGATGTTGTGAAAAATACAAGTTTACAAGATGTTTCAGCTGATTTTCCACAAGAACAAGTGGAACCACAAAAGGCTTTGGTGGATTCATTGCCCGAGAAACAACAAGAACAAGCTCGAGCTTTAGCGAAACAAATCGATGAAAAGAATATGCAAGCTATTATTAGTTATGGTGCGGGAGCTCAAAAGCAATTGGGGGAGTTTTCACACTCAATGCTTGCCCATGTTCAAAATAAAGATACTGGAGAAATTGGAGATACATTAAATGAGTTGATGATGTGCCTCAATGAGACCAATCCACAAGATTTAGTGGCGGAGGATTCTAATATTTTCCGTAAAATTTTTGGACGTGTGAAGAAATCTATTTATGAAATGCAATCGAAATATCAAGAAGTTGGATCGCAAGTAGATAAGATTGCTGTGAAACTTGACCATGAAAAAAATGGCTTATTAAATGATAATTTATCTCTTGAACAGCTCTATCAACGAAATAAAGAATTTTTTGAAGCATTAAGTATATATATTGCTGCAGGGGAATTGAAAATTGAAGAAATGCAACAACAATTAATTCCTGAAGCCATGAAGAAAGCACAAGAAACAGGAGATCAAATGGACGTACAAACCGTTAACGATTTGCATCAGTTCCTTGATCGTTTGGAAAAAAGAAATCATGACTTGAAATTAACTCGTCAGATGACGATTCAACAAGCACCACAAATTCGCTTAATTCAAAATACGAATCAAACATTGGCAGAAAAAATTCAATCTTCTATTACAACAACGATTCCTTTATGGAAAAATCAAATTGCGATTGCAATGACGTTACTTCGTCAAAAAGATGCTGTTACGGCTCAACGACAAGTGTCTGAAACGACGAACCAATTAATTCAAAAGAATTCAGAAATGTTGAAAATTTCGACGATTGAAACAGCTCGTGAAAATGAACGAGGTATTATCGATTTAGAAACACTTCAAAAGACACAACAAGACTTAATTGATACTTTAGAAGAAACAATTTTGATTCAACAAGAAGGAAGACAAAAACGTAGAAAAGCGGAGTATGAATTGTCTCAAATGGAGCAAGAACTTCGAGAAAATCTATTAATACTAAGTCAAAAAGAGAAACGTATCAATCAATAAATAACGGATTCGGTTAAGCAAAAAATCTTTACTTACTTATTTCTTTCGGATGAAATAAGTAGGTAAAGATTTTTATTTTTCAGCTAAGTATCCATATATTTCACTATATGACAAATGCTTAACAAAATGATAAAGTCTGCCTTGAACCTTGATATTTTCTCTAACATTATTTAAAATAGGACGAAAGGAAAAAAATTATTTAATGAGGTGAGAAAATGCACGTATGGGTTGTAGTTCTAGCGTTATTAGCATTAGCAGTATTTTTCTTATTCATTTCACTATTCTTAAAGGATAATCAAAATGAAGAAGAAATCGATGAATTAGCAGAAGGGTTATTAGAATTAAACCGTGAAGTATATTCATTAAAGAAAAAAATTCAAGAATTAGAAGGAACAACTGTGTATAAAGGACCATCAGTTGAGCCAACATATGAGGAAGTTCGTGCTGCAAAAACAGCAGAAGTTCATGTGGCTGAAGAAACAGTTGTAGAGGAAGTTCAAGAAACGACTCCTGTTGAAGAAGAAGTAACTACAGTAGAAGAAGTTTCTGTAGAAGAATCTGGTCGTCTACATAATGTAACTAAACAGCAAATTATTACATTATTTAGCCATGGAAATTCAGTAGAAACAATTTCTGAGCAATTAAATGTACCTGTTTCAACAGTACAATTAGTGATTGATAATTATTTTGAAGCAGATGCGAAATAAGGAGGAAGAAGAACATGAGTAAAACGAAATTTCGTTCTTTAGGAATGGGCTTCTTAGTAGCAGCGTTAATTTTAGCATTGGTAACAGTGATTTGGCCATTAGTTCCACAATCATTGAAAAGCCAATTAGATGGAGTGAATTTGCCAATCGTTACTGAAGGAGCAAATGAAGCGAGCTATAAAGCCGCTTACGAATCTTTATTAGCTGAAAAAGAATCAAGTAGTAAAGCATCAACAACAAGTGCTTCAGCTACGACTCAAGCTTCAACTACAGAAGCAGCAACTACAGCGTCTTCAACTCCGGTATCGATTACAGTAGAAGAAGGCGAATCATCGAATGATGTTGCTGAAACATTAGCAAAAGCGGGATTGATTAAGAGTGCAAAAGAATTTGTTGATTACTTAACAACTAATAATATTGATGAAAATATCTGGACTGGTACTTTTGAGATTAAACCAGGAAGCTCTTATGAAGAAATTGCTCGTGCTATTGGTGCGTTACGTTAATAAGAATGATAAAGATGCTACAGTCGATTGACTGTAGTATTTTTTGTTAAAAATTAAATCTTTCTGAAAATTAAATGAAAACTATGGTACAATGGGAGTACGATTTTAGAAAGTGAAGTGAGAGTATGATTGAAAGAAGTCAAGTAGACGTAAATCAAACATGGGATTTAACGCTTTTATTTGAAACAGAAGAAGTTTTTAATAAAGCGTTAAAAGAATTGAAAGAGAAAGTAGACGCATTTCAAAAGAAATATGAAGGAAACATTTCTACTGCTGAGTTGGTGAATGAAGGCTTAGTAACTTATCGAGAATTGTTAGAAATCCGTGGGAAACTTTCTACTTATTGCAATCTTGCAGTTAGTGCCAACACAAAAGATAAAGAAGCGCAAACACGTGCTGCACAAACACGTACAGTGTTAGCTGGATTAGACGCCAAGTTAAGTTTCTTTGAATCAGAATTAAGCCAAATGGATGATGCAGTGTTAGAAGAAGCACGCTTGAATAAAGAAGATGCCTTATATATTGAACGTCTCTTAGAAGATAAGAAACATTTATTATCAAAAGACGTGGAAGCAACGTTAGCAGCTCTTGGAAATACATTAGATGCTGGCTACCAAGCCTATAACGATATCAAGTTCAAAGACATGCATTTCCCAGCAGTCGAAGCAGACGGACAAGCGATTCCGATGACATACAACAGCTTTGAAGGCCGTATGCAATCTGAACTAAATACAGCGATTCGTCGTGAAGCGTTCAAAGTATTTAGCGACACATTACGCAAATACCAACACAGTACAGCTTCAGCGTATAACACACAAATTCAAAAAGAAAAAACAATGGCAACATTGCGTGGTTTCGATTCAGTGTTTGACTACTTATTAGATCGTCAAAAAGTTTCTCGTGAATTATACGACCGTCAAATCGATGTCATCATGGAAGAATTAGCGCCACATATGCGTAAATTCGCACGCCTATTGAAAGAAATCTATCAATTAGACGAAGTACGCTATGAAGACTTGAAACTAGAAGTGGATCCAACATATGCAGCCAAAGTAACATATGACGAAGCAAAACAATACATCTTAGAAGGATTAGAACCATTAGGGGAAGGTTACCTCAAGATTATGAAGGAAGCCTTCGATAACCATTGGATTGACTACGCTGAAACAATTGGTAAACGAACAGGTGCGTTCTGTTCATCACCTTATGGGGCAAATTCATTTATCTTAATGTTCTTTACAGAAGATATGAATGACTGCATGACGCTAGCGCATGAATTAGGACACGCAGGGCACTTCCAATTAGCGTACAAAAACCAAAATATCTTAGATGGTCGTCCAAGTATGTACTTTGTCGAAGCACCATCTACAACAAATGAGTTACTTGTGGAATTCTACTTGAAGAATAAAGCAGGAGATGACCTACGTATGAAACGTTGGATTATTTCTCAAATGGTCGCAAAAACTTACTACCACAACTTTGTGACCCACTTATTAGAAGCGTACTTCCAACGCGAAGTATACCGCTTAGTGGACGCAGGTAAGAGTTTAGACGCAGATACGTTAAACGATTTATTCAGAGAAACATTGGCTAAATTCTGGGGATCAGAAGTGGTTCTTACAGAAGGGGCAGAGTTAACCTGGATGCGTCAACCGCATTATTACATGGGGCTTTATTCTTACACTTACTCAGCAGGTTTAACCATCGGTACACAAGTGGCGAAAATGATTCAAAAAGATTCAAGTGTCGCAAACACTTGGGTGGAAGTCTTGAAGATGGGCGGAACAAAGAGCGCAGAAGAGCTTGCAAAAATTGCAGGCGTGGATGTTTCAACAGATGCACCGCTGAAAGATACGATTGCAACAATCGGCGGTTTAATCGACGAAATCGTAGACATTACAAAACAATTGAATGCATAAAAATAAAGGTCAGCATTTTTTGCTGACCTTTTTGCGTTTATTTTTATTGATTAGACTTAGAGACAATCAGTTGAACAGATCCTTTAACCTGGAGTGTAGGTGTTCCGGAAGGAAGAATAAAGGAATCTGCTTTTTCAATTTGGTACTGTGTTCCGTCGACTGTGAGTGTACCTTTTCCGTCTAACACCGTTACAAGGTGATAAGTAGAAGAGAGTGCATCACTGTAGTCACCGTCAATATCGTATTTCCAAACGGTAAAGAACTTGTTTTCCACAAAAGTTGTTCTTGTTCCAGTGTCCGTTGACACCACTTGTTTGTTGGTTGTTGGGACACTATGCGGAATCGACGTCACGTCTTTTGTTTGTTGAATATGCAGTGGGCGAGGGTTTCCAGCATCGTCGGTGCGGTTGTAGTCATAGACGCGATAAGTCGTATCTGAATTTTGTTGCGTCTCAAGAATCACAATACCGCCTCCAATGGCGTGAATCGTTCCACTTGGAACATCGAAGAAGTCTCCAGCCTTAACAGGAACTTCGGTAAATAAATCACTCCAAGCTTCATTGTCGATTTTCTCTGCAAATTCTTCAGGAGTCATTGCCGTATGTCCGTAGACAATTTTTGCGCCTGGCTCTGCTTGTACCACATACCAGCATTCATTTTTCCCGTATTCGCCTTCGTGTTCCAAAGCATATTCGTCATCTGGATGCACTTGAATCGATAAGTCGTCAGAAGCATCTAGCAACTTAATGAGAAGAGGGAAGCTTGCCAATTGTTGCCCATTAAAGAGTTCTGGATGTGTTTTATAGAGTTCATCTAAGCCTAGTCCTGTGAATTCAGCAGGGCTTTTGATGGTTGAAATTCCATTGGGATGCGCGCTAATAATCCACGCTTCACCGGTCTTGTCAGAAGGGAGAGTGAAGTTAAACAGCGAATGTAATTTTGTCCCACCCCAAATTTTCTCTTGCAGTACAGCATTTAAAAAGATTGGTTTTGTCATAATGTGCCTCCTATGATGAATGTCTTAGTGCAAATGAATTGAATTCAAATAAATCGTATCTGTGACGGCTAATCGAGTATTCAAACGGAGTTCCATTATCTAGGTATGCCACTTGCTCTACTTCAAAGACTGGCTCTGTTGGAAGGAGTTGTAAGTAATTTTGCTCATCTTCCGAACAAGGTGCTGCACGTAAAATTTTCGTTGCACTCGCAATGCGTAAGCCTAATGGACCTTCGATATATTGATAGATAGAGTTTAATAGGACATCTTCAGTAATCCCTGGAATCACATTTGTACTCATATACGTTTGTTCTAATACATAAGGTTTTCCGTCGATGATGCGAAGGCGATGGATGTTGTATACAGGACTTTGCAGCGGTACTTGTAGTTTTTCTGCAAGAAATTCAGATGCAAACTCTAATTTAAAGTGAATAATTTTGGATTGAATGAAAGAATGCGAATCCTCAGAAATCTTCGTCAGCCCTTTAATGTCTCGTTCTGGAACGATGAGTTTTCGCTTCGACGTGCCTCGAGAGAGGACAAAGGTACCTTGGCCACGTTTTCTGAAGATAAGCCCTTCAGAAACGAGCAAGTCTAATGCTTTTTTGACCGTCATTCGACTGCTATCATACTTTTTTGTTAATGTAATTTCATCGGGGAGTTGTTGATTAATGGCATATTCGTTATTTAAAATTTTTTCACGAATCGCATGGTAAATCTGTAAATATTTTACGCTCATCGAATGTCATCCTTTCTATAAACTAGCTTAATTATAACAAATGTAGTATAGATAGGCAAAAACGACATTTTGGATACTAATAATATAATTTGTCTAGACAAATTATAAAAATGTGATATACTATGTTTGGAAAAGCTTACAGAAAGGAGGTTAATTATGAAGAAACAATTGATTTTCCCTCAAGGATTCTGGTGGGGTGCCGCTTCTAGCGGACCACAGACAGAAGGACAATTCGACAAGGTGCATGAAAATGTGATGGATTACTGGTATAGAACTGATCCAAAAGCATTCTTTAATGGAGTAGGACCTGATGTTGCCAGTGATTTTTATCATACGTATCCTGAAGATTTTCGTTTGATGAAGGAGATTGGATTTAATTCATTCCGAACTTCCATTCAATGGAGCCGTTTGATTAAGGACTTCGAAACGGGTGAAGCCGATCCAAAGGCTGTGGAATTTTACAATGCAGTTATTAATGAGGCAAAGAAAAACGATATTGAACTAGTTTTGAATTTACATCATTTCGATATGCCAGTTGAATTGCTCCAAAAATATGGTGGCTGGGAAAGTAAACATGTCGTGGATTTATTCGTAAAGTTTGCTAAAACAGCTTTTGAATGTTTTGGCAATAAGATTCATTACTGGACAACTTTCAATGAGCCAATGGTCATTCCAGAAGCAGGATACTTATATGCATTCCATTATCCAAACCTAAAAGGGAAAGGAAAAGAAGCTGTACAAGTGATTTATAATCTAAACCTTGCGAGTGCAAAAGTGATTGAACTGTATCATTCGCTAGGCATGAATGGCAAGATTGGAATTATTTTGAACTTGACGCCGGCTTACCCTAGAAGTGATTCTCCAGGAGATTTAGCAGCAAGTCAATTTACAGATGATTTCTTTAACAGAGTCTTCTTGAATCCAGCGGTGAAAGGTACATTCCCTGAAACCTTGGTGAAACAACTAGAAGAGGACGGCGTGTTATGGAGTCATACCGAAGAGGAATTGCAGCTAATCCAATCGAATACAGTTGATTTTCTTGGAGTGAATTACTATCATCCAAAACGTGTTCAAACGCAGCCTAATCCAGAGGAGTACAAAACACCTTGGATGCCAGACCAATATTTCAAAGAGTATGAATGGCCTGAGCGTCGCATGAATCCATATCGTGGATGGGAAATCTTCCCGAAAGCAATTTATGACATTGCAATGATTGTGAAAGAAGAATATGGCAATATCCCATGGTTCATTAGTGAAAACGGAATGGGTGTTGAAAACGAAGGTCGCTTCATTGGAGAAAATGGAGTCATTGATGATGTGTATCGTATTGAATTTTACGAAGAACATCTAACATGGCTACATAAAGCGATTGAAGAAGGTAGTCGTTGTTTTGGATATCATACATGGACTGCTTTTGATTGCTGGTCTTGGAATAATGCGTATAAGAATCGTTACGGTTTTATTTCTGTAGATTTAGAAACGCAAAAGAGAACCATCAAGAGTAGTGGAAGATGGTATCGTAACGTCACCGACAATAACGGTTTTGAAATAAAAATTGAGGAATAAAGAGAGGAGATATTCAGATGAAAAACTCAAAATTTATTGATAAATTTGCCGCGTTTGCAGGTAGACTGGGGAACCAAATTCATTTAAAAACCCTCAGAGATGCTTTCGCGACAGTAATGCCATTATATATTTTGGCAGGTTTAATTGTTCTTTTGAACAACACAGTATTTAAGTGGATTTTCCAAGGGGATACCTTAACGAAATTCCAATATTGGGGAATTACAATTGCAAACGGTACTTTAAGTATTTCAGGAATTATTATTGCCGTAATGGTTGGTTATTTCTTAGCGAAAAACAGAGACTTCGAAAACCCATTGGCAGCATCAATGCTATCATTAGTTTCATTAATTGTTATGATGCCAAATACAGTTTCTGCAGTTCCTAATGGAGCAAAAGATGCGGTGAACATTTCAGGCGTTCTTTCATTTAACAACACAGGAACAGGTGCAATGTTCGCAGGGGTTATCGTAGCGATTATTGCAACAGAATTATTCATCAAACTATCAAGCGTTAAAGCGTTACAAATTAACCTTGGTGATAACATTCCACCAGCAGTTGGTAAATCATTCAGCGTATTACTTCCAGTAATGACGGTTATTTCATTATTCGGGGTTGTATCAGCATTATTATTCAACATGTATCAAACAAACTTAATCTCAATTATTACAGTCTTCATCCAAGAACCTATTCGTCATATTGGTACAAGCTTGATTGGGGTAATCATTATTTACTCTCTAGGAAATATGTTATGGCTATTTGGTATTCACCAAGCCGTTATTTACAGTGCAATTCTAGAACCATTACTATTAATTAACATCACTGAAAACATCGCTGCAGCCAATAATGGACAAGCGATTCCGCACATCATCAACTTATCTCAAGTTCAAACATTTGCCTTAATGGGTGGTAGTGGATCTACATTATGTTTATTAGTAGCAACATTCTTAGTGAGCCGAAACGCTGCTTCTAAAAACGTAGCTAAATTATCATTTGGACCTGGTCTCTTTAATATCAATGAACCAGTATTATTCGGTTACCCAATCGTTTATAATATTTCATTAGCGATTCCATTTATCGCAGTTCCAGCTCTTGGTATTTTAATCAGTTACTTAGCAACCGTTGCTGGATTCATGAGTCCTGCATTTGTACAAGTTCCTTGGACTACACCAGTATTCTTAAATGCTTGGTTAGCAACAGCAGGGGACTTCAGAGCAATTCTAGTTCAATTAGTCATCTTTGTACTTGGTGTTCTTTTATACATTCCATTTATCAAAGTTAATGACAAAGTAGTTGAACAAGAAATGGAAGGTTAAAATTATGAAACATATTTTATTAGTATGTAATGCGGGAATGTCGACAAGTATGCTCGTTAAAAAGATGCAACAAAGCGCGGCTGAACGTGGTATTGATGTTTCAATTGAAGCAAAATCGATTACAGAAGCTAAAAAGAATATCCATGAAGCAGATGTTATTCTCATTGGACCACAAATTCGTTATGAGTTACCTGCAGTAAAAGAAATCGCAGGGGATATTCCAGTAGATGCGATTGATATGCGTGACTATGGAATGATGAACGGCCCAAAAGTATTAGACCAAGCACTAGCATTGATAGGAGAATAAAATGACAGAAGAAATGGAACTTATTTGTTTCCAGCTGATTGCTAATAGCGGTGCAGCCAAATCCTCATTTGTAGAAGCCATTCAATTGGCCAAAAAAGGACAGTTTGAAGACGCAAATGCAAAATTGGAGGAAGCAGAGGAAGCCTTTGTTGAGGCACATAAAATTCATGCAGAGCTGATTCAAAAAGAAGCAGGTGGAGAAAAAACAGAATTTTCATTGTTGTTCATGCATGCAGAGGATCAAATGGCATCAACAGAAATAGTACAGTTATTAGCGCAAGAGCTAATCGAACTGTACCGAAATAAACACGCACAATAAGAATTTTACAAAAACACAGATTGGCATTTTGTGCTGATCTGTGTTTTTTATTGTATTAGTAGTCGTTGTTAGAAAGTAAAGATTCCGGAGAAGCTTACGGATTCTATAATAGCAGTAATGTGAAGTGCATCGAATAAAAATTATGGGGAGTAGGAGTTTACTTCGTAGTTAAAAACTTTATAAAGGTAGACGCAGTAGCTGATTGAATCAAGCTTCATCACTTGTGATTCGCTTAATTCTAATCAGCCTTGCGGGGGTAAGACTACAAAGCAAACAGGACTCACACTGTGAGTCCTGTTTTGTCTTTGGTCTTACTCCCATTTGAAGCTTCGAAGGTGTAAGACTTCGTCTTACACCGGTGCAACGTTACAGCTAGTATGAAGACATCCGTGAGAATTCGAAGGAATCTTTCTTTAGGTTTTGAAGAGACTTTCATAAGGAAAAGAATCTTTAAGAAATGCCTAAATCCTTTTAAATCGCGTGAATTCAATGATAGAATAAACTCACATCAACTGTGGAGGAACATATGGGAGACAAAAAATTATTGATGAATACATATACAGGGCGCGTATTTAATCCGCTTGAAATAATTCCAGACAATGTTGCCATTGAAGATATTGCGCATGCCTTAAGTATGATGTGTCGAGGAAACGGACATCTACGTTTCTTTTATTCAGTAGGATTACATAGCATTAACTGTGCACAAGAAGCCATCGCTAGAGGATACCAAACAGGAACGGGCCTTGCGTGTCTATTGCATGACGCGACCGAAGCCTATATCGCTGATTTAATTCGACCTGTGAAAAAACAATTGCCAGAGTATGAAGTAATTGAAAATAACTTATTTGAAGTCATTAAAGAAAAATTTTTCTTGCAACATTTAGAAGAGAAAGAATGGGCAAAAGTTTGGGCAATTGATCATGAGATGCTCTCTAATGAATTACCGGTGATTTTAACGGATGAACCTATTATAAAAAAAGCGTCATTACTTAGCAGTCCAATTCTCGAAGAAAGAGGTATGCGAGCAGTCGAACTCGAATTCTTGAAGTTGTTTACCGTACTCTTTGAAGCCTATCAAAAAGAAGTAAAAAAATTAAAACGCGCTCAGGAAAAAAGAATACTCGAAGAAATGCCCCCCGGGAAACGACGCGCGGAAGAAAAACGAGTGGTAGAGTGGCTTAAAGGAATGCCACAATGGATTGAGGCTAAAACAATTGCTGTAACGATGCCAATGAGAATTGAATTCCAATTAGATTTGGTGATACAAGAAGCCAGACTTTTGGGGAAACAATTATTTGTTCCTGTCACTATGCCAGACAAGACATTAGTTTTTGTGGAATGGAATGAACAAACCACTTTTAAACGGACTTCGTTCGGAGCGTTAGAACCTGTGATTGACAGCGCTCATCCAATATTTGAAGCAAAAGATTTAGATTTAGTGATTGTTCCAGGATTACTTTATAGTACCAAAGGAGACCGAATTGGATTTGGCGGTGGCTATTATGATAGAACCCTGCAAAAGGTGGACGATTATCGTATTCTCTCACTAGCATATACGACTCAGGTGACTCCTGTTGTCGACTGGCCAATATTTGAAACGGATATTCATATTCCAACGATTATTACAAGTGAAGGAGTGGTTCGACATGTTTAAGATTAACCCTTGGAAATTAGAACGGATGAAGAGAAATTTCAATGAGAATTTTAGCTTCACTTATTTAATTCTTGCGATTCAAGCAGCGCTGTTTATCGTGATGACGCTAGCAGGTGGTAGCACGAATGGACAAGTTCTTGTTAATTTTGGTGCGAAATTCAATCCGTATATTATTCATCAACATGAATATTATCGATTTCTCACCCCCATTTTCTTACATATTGGGTTGGAACATATTTTATTTAACAGCGTGTTCTTGTATATGATTGGTCGTCAGATGGAATATGAAATTGGTCACTGGAGATTCCTTGCAGTTTATCTGTTATCAGGGATTATGGGGAACCTAGCTAGCTTTGCATTCTCATCTAGCATTTCAGCTGGAGCAAGTACGGCCCTTTTCGGACTCATGGGTGCAGTTGTTTACTTATCAAGAAAACATGGATACATTCGTACTTTCCAACAAATGGGAGTGCAATATGCAGGACTTATCGTTATCAATATTGTGCTTGGATTTATTAATTCTGCGGTAGATAACTACGGGCACTTAGGCGGACTCGTTGGAGGATATTTAGTGATGACAGCGATTAGCTTTAGAGGAGACCGATTGACAAAGCCGGCTTCACGCATTGCGGGAATTGCAACGTATTTTGTCATTGCATTTTTACTATTTTGGCTAGGAATGAAAAGATAATGCTGTTATAATGAAAGCATATACAAGATTCGTGGAGTGAATACAATGGAAAAAAAAATTATTGGTATTGATTTAGGTGGGACTTCCATCAAATTTGCGATTATTTCACTTGAAGGTGAAATTCAACAAAAATGGTCGATTCCTACCAATATTTTAGATGAAGGAAGTCATATTGTGGATGACATTATTGATACGATTCGTCATCGCTTAGAATTATTAGGACTAACAAATGAAAACTTTGCTGGAATCGGGATGGGTTCTCCTGGTGTTGTGGATAGAGAAAATGGTACAGTAATCGGTGCCTACAACTTAAACTGGAAAACTTCGCAACCTTTAAAGGAAAAAATTGAAGGAGCACTAGGAATTCCCTTCTATATTGATAATGATGCCAATGTTGCCGCACTTGGTGAAAAATGGATGGGTGCTGGTGGAGACCAACCTGATGTAACTTTCTTTACACTTGGAACAGGTGTAGGTGGTGGAATTATCGCTGAAAATAGACTGATTCATGGTGTAGCTGGTGCGGGCGGCGAACTTGGACATATTACGGTTGACTTTAGTGATCGTCCATTTGCATGTACTTGCGGTAAAAAAGGCTGTCTTGAAACGGTAGCGAGCGCTACAGGGATTGTGAACTTAGCCCGTCGTTATTCAGATGAATTTGCAGGCGATTCAGAATTAAAAGCAAGAATCGATGATGGGCAAGATGTCAGTGCTAAAGATGTATTTGATTTAGCTAAACAGAATGATCCTTTATCCTTAATCGTCATTCGTCATTTTTCTAAGTATTTAGGAATTGCATGTTCACATGTTGCAAATATGTTAAATCCATCATTCATCGTCATCGGTGGTGGAGTTAGTGCGGCAGGACAATTCTTACTAGAAGGTGTTCGAAAAGAATACGAACAATTAGTATTCCCACAAGTACGCGAAACAACACATTTACGTTTAGCCGAACTTGGGAATGATGCAGGAGTCATTGGAGCAGCTTCTTTAGTGCTTTTGAAAGATTAAAAGAAACATGATACAATATCTCTTGTCTGATTAAATATTTATTAAAGGAGTTAAGTCTCATGTGGTATATCGTTTGGGCTTTATTTATGGCCTATGGAATTTATTTATTTGTATTAATCTGGATGCGTCAATCATCTGCTAAAGTGGTTAGCGCTGAAGAATTCGGAAAAGATTTGCGTCATGGACAATTAATTGACGTTCGTGAGAAAGACGAATTTAAAGCAGCTCATATTTTAGGAGCTCGTAATATTCCATATTCTCAATTTAAAGAACGTTACATGGAATTACGTAAAGATCAACCAATTTATTTATACGAAGACGGCGTAACGATTGCTGGTCGCTGCGCTTATCGTTTAAAGAAAAATGGATATACAAATATTTTCATTTTAAAACATGGTTTTGAAGCATGGAATGGAAAAGTGAAAAAAAGAGAAAACTAAACAGAAAGAGCTAGTTCATTTGAACTAGCTCTTTTTTTATATCATTAATCCACTTTGTAATACATCATGTTTTTAACCGTTTTACCATCTGTAACCGTTTGTGTTCCGAAAATACGATCTTTTGAAATGTCCGATTGATCTTTTTCATCAGGAAGTAAACCATAAGTCAATTCTACATTTTTCGGGATGAAGGAGAATACCGCGCCTCCTACAAATGTTTTATCATTGTTTTCTGGAACCATAATCCAGTTTAAAAGGCCTTCTTGATATTGTTGTTTGGTAATTGCAACTTTCAAAACCCCATGACTACTCGAAATTTTACCTTCTTTGTCGATGTGGATTTCCCAACCAGCTGAGTTTCTCCAAGTTCCTTCCACGCTTCGGAAGTCCCCTTGTTTTATTGCTTGAAGATCCATTGAAGTTGGTTTTGGTTGTTCTGCTGGGATTACTACTTTTTCTGTAGATACAGTTTCGGGAAGCGGAAGAGTTGCTTCTTTTTGTTCTACTGTCGTTGAAACCACAGTAGTTAGTTCGACTGTAGTACTAGATGAGTTTTGTTCAATAGTTTTTGTACTTGATGTTGTAGTAGCTTTTGACTGAGTTGTAGTTGCGTCTTCTTTCTTTTGGAAAAGTGAACAGCCCCCTAAAGTAAGAGCTATTAAGAATAATGTTATCAGTTTTTTCATTAAAATCCCTCCGTTTCTATTCTATTATACTACTAATAAAGATAAATATGTATATTTTTTTAGAAGCTGTTCCTTTGACAAAGAGGTTTTTAAGTGGTATTTTGAAAATAATGAATCGGTAGGTGAGACTACCATGGAGATACGGATGACTACCGCAAAATAGTGGAGACACTATTCGTTGGTCAGCAGTCGCTGTCGTGAAGGCAGAGACTAATGTCATTACATTGCTCCATGATGTTAAAGCTTGGACGAAAAATAAGAATTGTTTATATCGTAAGCATCTTGTCGCGTCTAAGTTTCGACAAGGTGCTTTTTCATTTGCCAAAAATTTATAGAAAGAGGTGATTATATGCCTGGACCGGAGAGTCAAACGAAACAAATCAATGAGCGAAGGGAAGAGTGTGATGATCACCCGGAACTTCGCCTAATCTAAAAAAGAGGTGAAGTTTATGAAAACAGTAAAAGAAAGATTCGATTTAGCACTTATGAATCCAATCGCAGATGTCTTAGAGGCTTTAGAAACATCCGTGAAAGGACTAAATGAAGAGCAAGTAGAAACTCTCCGTGAAACATATGGAGAAAATAAAATTACAAAGGCTAAAGAGGATTCAATTTGGGAAAAAATTTATGAATCTATTATCAATCCATTTACGGTTATTTTGTTGGTTATTGCTGTCATTTCGTTGTTCACGAACGTAATTTTTGCAAAACCTGGAGAAGCTGATCCAACGACTTCTATTATTATCGTGGTGCTCGTAATTGTGTCAGGAGCCATACGTTTTGTTCAAGAGTTGAAGAGTGACAAAGCAGCGAGTAACTTATCCAATTTAATCGTCAATACAGCAACAGTTATTCGAGGTGGAGAAAAGATGGAAGTTCCAATTGAAGACCTAGTTGTTGGAGATATTATTAAATTAAGCGCTGGAGACATGTTACCAGCAGACGCATTATTATTAGAAACACGTGATTTTTTTATTCAACAATCAAGCTTAACTGGTGAAAGTGAATCCATTGAGAAGAAATCAATCTGGGTACCAGATGAAGAAGAAAAAACAAAACAAGCGCTTGAGAGCGAACGTTTTGTCTTTATGGGTTCAAACGTAGTTAGTGGTAGTGCCTTAGCAGTTATTTTAGTGACGGGTAATGATACGATGATTGGTCGTATCGAAAAAACATTGAATACATTTGAAGAACCAACTAGTTTTGAGAAAGAAATGAATAAAATCTCATGGCTATTGATTCGTTTAATGCTTGTGTTGGTACCAGTTGTATTCTTGATTAATGGATTAACAGACGGCGACTGGTTAGAAGCAGGGGTATTTGCGTTAAGTGTGGCTGTGGGCTTAACTCCAGAAATGTTGCCAATGATTATTACAGCCAGCCTTGCTAAAGGGGCAGTCATCATGGCAAAAGAAAAAGTCATTATTAAAAAACTAAATGCGATTCAAGATTTAGGGGCTATCGATATTCTTTGTACAGATAAAACAGGTACATTAACGCAAGATGAAATTATTCTTGAATATCCATTAGACATCTATGCAAATTTAGATTTGGGCGTATTAAAAATTGCATATTTAAACAGCTATTTCCAAACAGGTCTTAAAAATTTATTAGATCGTGCCATTATTACACGTACAGAAAAAGAAGCTGTTGAACATGAAGATTTACAAAACTTAGCAACGCGCTATCAAAAAATTGATGAGTTACCATTCGACTTCGAACGTCGTCGTATGAGTGTTATTGTGAAGGAAGACGACGAAGCAGTGCTTGTAACAAAAGGGGCATTGGAAGAAATGCTTGGTATCTCTACACATGTAAAAGACGGAGATGAAGTTCATCCAATTACAGAGGATATTCGTAAATCCATCTTAGAAGCGGTGAGTGGCTTAAACGAACAAGGTCTTCGCGTGCTTGGGGTGAGTCAAAAGAAATATAAAGATACTCACCATGCCTTCACTGTTGAAGACGAATCCAATATGATTCTAATGGGGTACTTAGCTTTCCTTGACCCACCAAAACCTTCTGCAGCACCAGCAATTCAAGCGTTGAAAGAACATGGTGTAACTACGAAGATTCTTACTGGAGATAATGAAAAAGTAACACTAACGGTCTGTGAAAAAGTAGGGCTACCAGTGGATAAAATCTTACTTGGTACAGAAATTGAAGAGATGAGCGATGAAGAGTTAGCAACAGTAGCTGAAGAAACAACCATTTTTGCAAAATTATCTCCAGACCAAAAAGCAAGAATTATTCATTTACTTAAAGGGAAAGGTCACAAGATTGGCTATATGGGCGATGGTATCAATGATGCACCATCTTTAAAAGTAGCAGACATTGGAATTTCTGTGGATAGTGCCGTGGATATTGCTAAAGAAGTGGCTGATGTCGTTCTTTTAGATAAGGACTTACTCGTTCTTGAAAAAGGAATAATTGAAGGTCGTAAAGTTTATGCGAATATGACAAAATATATTAAGATGACCGTTTCATCAAACTTCGGAAATATCTTCTCCGTATTATTCGCAAGTATTTTCCTACCATTCTTACCCATGGCTCCAGTTCACTTAATCGTATTGAACTTAATCTATGATTTAAGCTGTGTGGCATTACCATTTGATAATGTAGATGCAGATTTCTTAAAAGAACCACGAGCATGGACAGCGAGCTCGATTACACGATTTATGGCTTGGTTTGGACCAACCAGTTCCATCTTTGACATCATCACATTTGCGATTATGTTCTTTGGAATTGCACCAATGATTACTGGAAGTAGTTATGCAACATCTACGAATTCAGCATTCTTCTTGATGGTCTTTCAAACGGGTTGGTTCATTGAATCTATGTGGTCTCAAACGATGGTTATTTATATGTTACGCTCACCAAAATTACCATTCGTACATTCAAAACCAGCCTTCTCGTTGCTAGTCACATCCTTATTTGCTTTATTTGTTGTAACGGTACTTCCTTACACACCACTAGCAGGAGCATTAAAACTAGCACCACTAAACGGACTTTACTTCCTTGCATTGATACTGATTATTGCTGGATATATGTTTTTAGTAACCATTGTAAAAACAGCGTATATTAAAAAATATAATGAATGGTTATAATGCTATAAGAGCTATCGTAACAGGTTGTTATGATAGCTTTTTTTATTCCAAATGTGCTATTCTTCAATCATAAAAAATATTAGGTGCGATTCTATGGAAAAAATTATTTACACTACAACAGCTGTGAACATAGATGGGTTAAATGGGAAATCATTTACTGAGGGAAATGGTGATAAAAACTGGGAAGTTGAAATTTCATCTCCTTTAAGCGAAAAAAAAGGAACCAATCCTGAGCAATTATTTGCACTGGCTTATGCTACTTGTCTAAATGCTTCAATTGGAATTGTTGAAAAAGGTTTGAATCTAGAACATCAATGTAGAGTCGAAGTTAAAGTAGATTTAACAAAAGATCCTGATGGAGAAGGGTATTTATTCTTACCTTCAGTTCGTGTTTTAATGCCAACAAGGGAAGAAAAATTAGCGAAAGAAATTCTAGAGGCTGCTGAACGTATATGCCCTATTCAAAAACTATTACAAGGAGTAAGTGTTCCCCTTGTGGAATTAGTAACAGTGAATGGGTAATACAAATATAAGAGTTGCAACAGTAGAAGATGCTCGTTTTATTCAAGCAATTTATGAACCATATGTCCTGAACACGGCCATAACGTTTGAAGAAGTAGTTCCTAGTGTAGAAGAATTTCAAGAGCGTATTGCTAAAACATTGGAATCTTTTCCTTATTTAGTTTTAGAGGAGGGGGAAGAGATTGTTGGTTATGCATATGCTGGAAGATTTTCTCAAAGGGCAGCATTTGACTGGTCAACCGAGGTTAGTATCTATATCAGCATCGAACATCAAAGAAAAGGTTTTGGCAAGTTATTATATACAGAACTTGAAAAACAACTATTGAAATTAGGCTATCAAAACATATATGCTTGTGTGGCAGTGCCAGAAGTAGAGGATGAGTATTTAACTAATAATAGCTTGTCCTATCACCAATACTTAGGGTTTAAAGAATGTGGACGTTTTGAAAATTGTGGTTGTAAATTTAATCGGTGGTATCATATTGCGTGGTTACAAAAACATGCTGCTAAGAAAATTCCCGCAGATCGTCCAAAAAAGTTTGAAGGATTATAAAAACAATACCACATCAACAGATCTGTTGATGTGGTATTGTTTTTTATCTAAAATGATTGATTTTTTGTTTAAAAAATACCCAGCAGCATTTATAGGATTCGTCGTTCATTTTTAGCTTACTGTACAATTGATAATTCGGTCTCCACCAACGAAGTTTGCCTCCAGAAAAATGTTCTAAAAACTCTGAAAAAGGGTGGTCATAAGGTTCCTTTGGTAAACCACTGCAAAATATAGAAAAATAACCAGATAGTTTTCCAAAAGCGACTCCTATTTCTCCTTTTGTCCAATTGGAGTGTCTCAAAACACCCTCGACATGAGAATGAGGAGTTTTATTTAAATAATGTTCAATACGCATGTTCCATTGATGTGATAGATCGAGGGAATCAAATTTTTTATCAAACCATTCTTCTTCAATTTCTAGTTCAATAAAATATTTAAGCATTTCTTGAAGGGGTTGATAACTTTCGATACTATTATGAATTTTATTTGTTTTAAAGTAATGGAAAGTCAGTTCTTCATGAATCTTTTCAAGAAAGGCAGGATCTCCGTTATTTTCTGGGAAAATTCTGTTAACGATTACTTTTGTAAGACTATCTGTTAATAAGGGGAGGAGTGTACAAAAGCCAATAATGGAGTGTTTCATAAATCTTTGTTCTGTTTCACTTTTGTCATCTGTTGTTGCTGAATGATTATAATCTAATATAAAAACTTCTCCTAGTAGTTTTAGACATTCGTTTAGTGCACTTACAAAGTCTGTAAATAATCCTAAATTAAGATAAATCGTCTCTTCATTTTGGTAGATGGTCGGAAAAGGATTCGGACCAAAATTAATAAGGATACTTTGTTTCGAGATAACGGATTGTGCAATACGGATAATATCGTATAACACAGACATAGTTTCCTCTTTACTCAAATGTAAATGTTGAATTGGAATGTATTCGCTTGGAAAGGTTTCTATGTAATCTCTATATAAACGTAAAAAAGAAGCTTTACTTTCTTTAATATGCTGATAATAAAATTCAGTAAGTTCTACTCCATATATGGATTTGAGAACATCCATATATTTCACTTCATTCATGTTTAATTGTTTTTGATATTTTAAATGGAAAAATTCTCTTAGAAGATTGAGGTGAGGGAATAAATTAATGATGCTTTCTCCACGAAGTCCTTTAATCCACAGTGAGGTTAATGTGTACAAAGCCTCAGAATAAGGCTTATGAAAACAGTGGGTAGAAAACTGATGACGAAGATAATAATCATTCAATTTTTGAAATTGCTTTTGTTGCTGGATAGAAAGAGTGTGAGAAAAATCTTCAAAATGATGGATTAAAAAAGTAGCTTCACTAGAACTAATTAAATACTCAATAATTTCTTCAAATGCCTTGTTATAAGGATTAGGATCTGGAGAAAATAAATTATAGAAAAAATAATGTTTTTGTTGTTGCTCCTCAAGTAATTCAATTTGTTTCACTAATAAACTTAAATCCTGCGTATAACGTTCCATTGTATGACCCTCCCTAAAGCTTTTTTGATTTTATTGTAACGCTTACACTTTTTGCCGTCAATATGAATATTTATCTATTTTTTAGTTGATTTTTGTTTATTTTAAGATTTTTAAAATAAGCTTGACTTCATAGGGAGAGTCTTACATAATGGAGAAAGTCAAAGAGAAGGAGAGGTTTGATGTCTAAAAAAACTAAAGGTACAATTGCTATTACATTAGCAATTGCAGCGATGGTTCTAATATTTGTAAGTTCTAGTATGTCGTACAAAGATCAATCCTTAGTAGCGACTATTCAAAAGGGCTTACCCTCTCAACCATTTTCAGAGTTACTTTCAAAGATTAAGTTTGAATATGCGAATCAAACCATTAGTATTCCTTCATTAGGCTATGCTCAGTTCGTTGAATTTTTTATTCGTAAAATAATTCACTTTTTAGCCTACTTCTTTATTGGATACCAATGGACAAGAGGATTAAATGTTCATGTTCGAAAGAAAGGATTTCCTCTTTTTCTGGCTTTTTTTATAACTGTTTTATATGCAATCACAGATGAGTTTCATCAAGGAATCACGCCTGGTAGGACCCCTTTAATTCAAGATGTGTTTATTGATGCATTAGGTGCAGTGTTTGGTGTTGGTTTAGGAACTTTAAAGAAAATTAAATAAAAAAACGTTGAAGATTTTCTTCAACGTTTTTTATTTTGAGAATCTTTTTTATTTCTTTTTGCATAGTTCATTATGACTAGTCAATGAGTGGAGGAAGAAACATGGAAATGAATGAATTAGCAGTGGAAATCTTTAAAAAAGCTATTTCCCACCAGTTGGATGATATTCATTTATTGCCCATTGGAGAGGAGTATGTATTTTACTTAAGAGATGTTAATGGTTTAAAAGAGCTAAGGAAAGTTTCAACGAAGATTGCTGAACAGTTTATTTCATATTTGAAATACCAAGCGGGGATGGATGTGGGGGAGAGAAGAAGACCTCAAAGTGGATCACTGACTTTTGAATTCTCAGTTCATCAAATCATTGAGTTACGTTTATCTGTTATTACTAATTTTAAGCAAAAAGAATCAATGGTCATTCGACTTTTACATCGTTCAAAAAAAGAGAATACTGCTATCCAATCGACAACTTACTTTCCCAAGGATTGGAGATTATTAGAACAGTTTCTTAGATATAAAAGTGGATTAATTCTATTTTCTGGTCCTGTTAGTTCTGGAAAAACAAGTACCATGTATTCCTTACTTAGAGGAAGAATGAATGAAAAGACGTTACAAGTCATTACAATGGAGGATCCAGTCGAATATCATGAACCACTGTTTCTTCAAACAGAAATTAATGAAAAAGCGGGGATTACTTACGAACTTTTAATTAAAAGCTGTTTAAGACATCATCCAGATATTCTTCTTATTGGAGAAATTAGAGATGAAATGACCGCAAAAATGGCCATTCGCGCGGCCTTAACAGGCCATCTAATTTTAGCGACAGTGCATGCAAAAGATTGTAATGGTGTAATCTCTAGGCTAATAGAACTTGGTGTTAGTAAGACGATGTTAGAACAAACGATTATCGCAATTTGTTCACAGCGTCTACTTCCAAGATATTGCGCCTTGTGTCAACAAGAATGCCAAATTTATTGTAATCACTTAGCAAACGGAGAAAAAAGAGGAACGATTTTTGAAATTGAAACGAATCGTAGAATTTCGAACTTTTTTAACAAGAATCAGTTTGAAAGAGACGAGGAAAGGATTCATCCTTTTAATAAGGTGTTAAGAAAGGTTTATGCATTGGGATATATTACTGAAAAAACTTACGAAACCTATCAAATTATCTAAGAAATGGAAAGCTGACATACAAGCGAGATTCATGCTTCAATTGTCTCATCTATTACAAGAGGGGTTTAGTTTAGATGAGTCCTTAAAATTTTTAGAGTATTTATTCGATGACCAGAAGTGTCAGATAGAACAGATGAGAAAGTTGTTGAGTGAAGGACATCGGTTTGACCAATGTTTAATAGAGTTTGGCTTCTCAGAAATTCATACTTCTCAAATATATCTATCGATGCAATTTGGAAGTTTTGGGAAAGCTTGTGATTCCATTGGAGATTTTTTAATACGTAAGCAAAAGCAAAAGAAAAAAATGCATCAAACAATGATTTATCCAGCCTTCCTTTTTATATTTGTAATTGGGATGATTCTTTGTATCCGAGTGTTATTACTCGATCAGTTAAGCAGTATGATTCAAGAGGAACAATTAAAACAAAGTGGATTTCTATATTGGATATGGCTGTGGTTCCAAAATTTACCGCAAATCTCACTCTTTATACTAGGAGTTGGAATGACACTCTCTATTCTCATTTATTCTTTTTGGAAACAAAAGGATTCGTATCATCAATTTCTAAGTTTGATTCATTTGCCGATTGTTGGAAAGAGCGTTCAACAATACGTCACCTTTTTGTATGCTAGAGAATTTTCTTATTTTTTAGGGAATGGACAATCTCTTCTAACTATGGTTGCGGAAATGAAGAAGGATGGGACAAGTAACCTTTCAAAAATACTCGCTAAAAAAATAGAAAAAGAACTGGTTCAAGGAGAATCTTTCTCGGGTGCACTTGAGAAAATAGGATTGTTTCGAAAAGAGTTTATTTGGCTTGTATTAGAAGGAGAGAAGACTAGACAGTTAGATGTCCAACTAAAGGTATACGCTGATCAAATGCTTGAAGAATTTTCAAAAGGAATCGAAAAGAAAATCAAATGGATACAACCAATACTCCTGTTTGGAATCGGGTTTCTCATCGTTTCCATGTATCTTATCTTATTACTACCGACATTAACAATGATTGGAGGAAATTAAAATGAAAATTAAAACAAAGAAAAAAGGCTTCACATTAATCGAATTACTCGTGTGCCTCTTTATTATTGGCTTGATGATGCTACTGATTATTCCGAATATTGCACAGCAACGAAAGACTGCTCAAGATAAGGCAGATAAAGCGATAATGAAAGTAGTTGAAACACAACAACAATCCTATATGCTAGAACATAATACAAAAGTAGTTCCGACAGTAGAAGAATTATTAAATAATAAATACATTGATGATAAGCAAGTTGAAGCTTACAATCAAGCAAAAGCTAATGCTACAGCCAATACCCAACATTAATTATGAAAAGTAGAGCATTTACTCTCGTTGAATGCTTAATATCGCTGGCGATTGCTTGTTTCTTAGTGATACTGACTCCGCCTTTGATTAGTCAGTCATATGTGAATTGGAAGGAAGAAGTATTTCTTAGAGAGTTTGAGCAAGTGATGGATATAGCACAGATTACAGCTATTTCAACGGGCAAAGGTTCATTTGTGACAGTTTCGGGTGGCCTAGTGGAATTAAATTGTCATGGAGCTAGGGAGTTGGATAAGAAGATTCGTTTTCCAGATACAATGAAGAGTTATTCTATTCAAACGTATAGTTTTAAACCTTATAGTGGGAATGTTGGTCAGTTCTCATCCGTGACTTTTGATGGGCAGAATCGCAGATACACTTATGTTTTTCAATTAGGGGAGGCTAAGTATCATGTTGAAATTACCGACAAGTAGAGGATATGTATTGCTTGAAGCGTTGATAGGGCTGATGGTTTTATCGGTTATTGTCTCCTTAATTAGTTTTACGGTTGGGCAACTGTACCGTAGGCAACAGCTAAAAGGATGCTTTTTGGATGCTGCAGCTACACAGCTCATGGATTTACAAGCTAGCACTACTTATCCTACAACTATTGATAAAATAGCATATGAAGAGTTTCAAAAGATGAAAAATGTTATGCTAAAAAATGAAAATTCAACTGTCTCTCCAACAATAGTGACTGTATCTTGTGGAGAGCATAAGGAGGTGTTCCAAATCAATGCAATTACCGAGAAAAAAGTCCGGTTTTCTGCTCATTGAACACCTCTTGGCCCTTGTCATTATCTCTATTAGTTTAGTGGCATTTATGGGACTTTGCACAGAGTTTTTAAAGATCAAAGATCGACTCAATGTTCCTGACGATATTAAATGGCATGTAGCAGTACAGCAGATGAATTTTAATTATGCTGGATATAGACTGAAGTCATTTAACGGCTACAATCCTTATATTGCATATTTTGAAAACATGACATCTGAGAAAACAGAGGTGATTACGTTAGTTTCTAGTTGGAGGGACGGAGGGAAGATTTATAAAGGATTAGGAGGAAGTGGAGGACATCAACCATTTCTCTACGGCATTCGCTCCTTGTCCATTCAAAGAAATGGTAGCAGATTACTTATGTCACTAACTTTAAATCAAGGGAATACTTTTCGATTAAATTTCGCACCAAAGAATCGTGTTATCTACATCAAAGTGAAAGAGGTAAAGGAAAAGAAAAATGACAAACCCTAAAAGAAAAGGAACATTACTATTTCAGTTTCTACCACTCCTTGCGATTGCTAGTTTCCTCATCATTGCTCTATTAAAAATTCATGCCCATAACACTCTTGAATATCGCCTTCTAGAAGATGGGTATCGAATGGATTTATTGCTCGAGATGGCGAGTCAAACAGTGCGTCAAAAGCTTTCTTTTAAAGGGAATGAAATGACTTTTCCGAATAATATTCAATTTTCTAATGGCACAGTGAGGGTGGAATGGAACGAGAAAGTACATCAATTTATGTTGAAGGCATACCTTTCAAATGGCCACACCAAAGAAGATACACTAACTATTCAGTTTGTAAAATAAACTAAACGCTAGATAGCAACTTCTTTTGTTTTTTTCATTTTCAAGATATGGTATACTTTTCAATGAGAAAATGAAAAGATGGTGAAATGATGACACAAACAATCGGAGAAATTTTAAAAAGTGCAAGACAATTAAAAGGGTATACCCTTGATGACTTGCAACAAATTACTAAAATTCAAAAACGTTATTTAATGGCAATTGAAGATAATGACTTTGACTTGATGCCAGGAGCTTTTTATACACGTGCGTTCATAAAACAGATTGCGGACACAGTTGGTTTAGACGGTGCATCTTTATTAGAAGAACATACGAACGAAATTCCACAAACAACAGTTAAAACAACGATTTTTACGGCGACCTCGACTTCAGTAACAACTAATCGTACACGTTTAAATAAGAACAAGAGTAAAGGGTCTTTAATATCAGATACTTTAAAGAGTTATTTCCCAACGATCTTATTGGGAATGTTCTTAGTAGCGATTATTTTTGCGATTGGACAAGCAGTTTTAAATACACGTAGTCAAAGAAATAATCAAGTTACAACACAAGTGACAACTCAACAAAGTGTCGTACAAGAAACAACCGTAGCTACTACGACAACTAAAGCTCCAGAAATTACTACTGTAAATTATTCATACGCTAATGGAAATGCTCTATATTATACTGCTAAAGTAAGTAAATTCCCATTAGATGTTAAAGTGTTAAATCAAGCAAGAACGGATCTTTGGGCTCAAATCTCTGCGGATGGAAAAGTAGTAGCAGATGGAGTTCCAAGTACGGGTCAAACAATTTCTGGTTCTATTCCAGAAGGGACAACAACCATTCGTATGGATTTTGGTTATACACCTTTAGGAACGATTACCGTAGGAGGAGTTGAACTAAAAATTCCAGAAGGTTCAACTGCAAATAGAATTTATATCACAATTCAATAGGAGAGATTCAGTGAATTTACCAAATAAATTAACCATAATGAGAATCTTCATGATTCCTGTGTTTATCGTTCTCATGTGCTTGCCAAGTGAAATGTTTGGTGGGATGACTTTTTTAGGTTCACAAATTAGTATTGTTCACTTCTTGGCAATGATTATTTTTGCGGTAGCTAGTTTTACAGATTATCTTGATGGCTATTTAGCGCGTAAATACAAATTAGTGACAAATTTTGGGAAATTTGCTGATCCTTTAGCGGATAAAATGTTAGTGATGACAGCGTTTATCATGCTTGTTTCATTTAACTTAGCCCCTGCTTGGATAGTTAGTATCATTGTTTGTCGTGAATTAGCGGTAACAGGTCTACGACTATTACTAGTAACGGATGGAGAAGTGATGGCGGCAGCTTGGCCAGGAAAAGTGAAGACTGCCACTCAGATGTTGGCGATTATTTTTCTATTGACGGATGATTTGTTCTTTAAGGCATTTGGACTTCCAATTGGGCAAATCTTATTATATAGTTGTTTAGTATTTACAATCTATTCAGGTGTGGATTATTTTGTAAAGAATCGACATGTATTTGCGGATTCATTTACTAAAACAGAATAACAATTGAAGCCTGAAACATTGTTTTAGGCTTTTTATTTTTACTAAAAAGAGTGTAAGGAAGGCGAGAAAATGAATGCGGAAATTATAGCAGTCGGAACTGAACTACTTATGGGTCAAATTGTAAATACGAATAGCGCGTATTTAGCTCAAGAATTGGCGAAAAATTCGATTCCAACATACTATCAACAAGTAGTTGGCGATAATGAAGAAAGAATGTATGAAGCGATTGAATTGGCTGCTTCAAGAAGTGATTTGATTATTCTCTCTGGCGGTCTGGGGCCAACAACAGATGATATCACCAAACAAGTATTGGCTCGCTTTTTAGAAGTGCCACTAGTTGAAGATGAAAAAGCTCTTCAAAAAGTGATTGATTATCATGTGCGTTCTCATCGGGATATGAGTGAAAATAATCGTAGACAGGCATTAGCCTTTGAAGGCGGAACGGTTTTTAAAAATCATAATGGACTTGCAGTAGGGTGCGGTTTTGAAAAAGATGGTCGTCAATTCATTGTTTTACCTGGACCACCAAATGAATTGAAAATGATGATGCAGAAGGAAATATTACCTTTCTTACGTAAGAAAGTGGGCAAAGTGGATTTATTCGAATCGCGTTATTTACGCTTCTTTGGAATTGGAGAGTCTCGCTTAGTGACTATCTTAGAAGATTTAATCGAAGAACAAACAAATCCAACGATTGCGCCATATGCTAGTAAATTCGAAGTGATGCTTCGTTTAACGGCTAATGGAAAAACAGAAGAAGAGTGTACCGAGCTTCTTGATGGTATGGAATTACTCATCCAATCTCAAGTAGGGGAATACTTCTATGGATACGGGGACCACAATACATTACAAGAAGTCACTGTTGATTTACTAAAAGAATCAGGTCTTACGATTGCTTGCGCTGAAAGTTTAACGGGTGGATTGTTTGCAGCAAGTGTCGTGGCATTCGAAGGAAGCTCCTCTTACTTCCAAGGCGGCACAGTCGCTTATCAAAGAGAATCTAAAGAAACGCAACTAGGAATTGATAGCACCTTGCTCAATCAATACGGTATGGTCAGTGCAGAATGTGCTAAAGCCATGGCTGAGCAAGCAAGACTTCATTATCAAAGTGATTTAGGAATTTCATTTACGGGAGTCGCAGGGCCAAGTGAAATGGAAGGAAAAGAAGTTGGTACGATTTTCGTCGCATTAGCTTCTCAAACAAACGTTGAAGTTCTTGAATTACACCTTGCGCGTAATCGTAACGATAATCGTGAATTCGCGGTACAACATGGATGGAATTTACTCAGAAAATATTTATTAAAACATGTTCGAACAAGATAAGAACAAATGTTCGCATATTGCTTGCGCATAGAATAGAACATAGTGTACAATATGTTTGACTTAAAATTCGTGGAGGAATTAAAACATGGCAGAAAATGAAAATCGTCAAAGAGCATTGGAAGATGCGCTAAAGAAAATTGAAAAGAGCTACGGTAAAGGTGCCGTAATGAAATTAGGAGAAAAAGTAGATACACAAATTCAAACAGTATCTTCAGGGTCTCTTGCATTAGATATCGCATTAGGCGTAGGTGGATTCCCACGTGGACGTATCATCGAAGTATACGGACCAGAATCTTCAGGTAAAACAACTGTTGCACTTCATGCTGTTGCAGAAGTGCAAAAACGTGGTGGAGTAGCAGCGTTTATCGATGCTGAGCATGCTCTAGATCCAGAATACGCAAAAGCTTTAGGCGTAAACATTGATGAATTATTATTATCTCAACCAGATACAGGGGAACAAGGATTAGGAATTGCAGATGCGTTAGTATCATCAGGAGCGGTTGACATTGTGATCGTTGACTCAGTTGCTGCTTTAGTTCCACGTGCTGAAATCGATGGCGACATGGGACAATCTCACGTAGGGCTTCAAGCTCGTTTAATGTCTCAAGCATTACGTAAATTATCAGGTTCCATTAACAAAACAAAAACAATCGCAATCTTTATCAACCAAATTCGTGAAAAAGTGGGCGTTATGTTCGGAAATCCTGAAACAACACCTGGTGGACGCGCCTTGAAATTCTACGCGACAGTTCGTTTAGAAGTACGTCGTGCAGACCAAATTAAACAAGGCACTGAAATTTTAGGGAACCAAACTAAAATTAAAGTTGTTAAAAATAAAGTGGCTCCACCATTTAAAACAGCTGTTGTGGATATCATGTATGGAGAAGGAATTTCTCAACTTGGGGAATTACTCGACATGGCAGCAGACCTCGACTTCGTGAAGAAGAGCGGTGCATGGTACGCTTATAACGACGAGAAGATTGGACAAGGTCGTGAGAATGCAAAAGCATACTTGGCAGACCATCCAGAAGTCGTTGCCGACTTGAACCAAAAAGTTCGTGCTCACTATGGCATTGGAGTAGCAGCTCCTGTTGAAGTGGAAGAAGAAGGACAAACAAGTTTATTAGACTAATCAAATCAATAGAAAGAATCGAGCTAAATGGCTTGGTTCTTTTTTTGCAAAGTTTAGTAACTGCTTAAGGGTTCATAAGAATGCTAGCAATTTACTTTAAAATAATGTACTCTTATGGTTGGTATAATTTAAGAAAGAGGATTTATCAATATATGTTTAAAAGAAAGCCTTATGTAGGCCTAAGTGATAAAATTCGAAATCAAAAAAATTCGCAACAAATTCTCTTGGAAAGTTCATCTTGGTTAACGATTGGGAATATCGTCTCAAGATTACTTGGAGCGCTTTACATCATTCCTTGGGGAATATGGATGGGTGCCGACCGAGATAATGCGAACTACTTATATTTTATCGCCTATAATATTTATGCATTAGTATTACAAATATCAACAGCTGGGATTCCAGTTGCGATTTCTAAAATCGTAGCGGATAACCAAGCGAGAAGAGATTATAAAACGAGCTGGCGATTGTTTAAAGGAACGATGCTCTTTATGACGTTCTTAGGGTTTGTCTTTGCAGCGGGAATGTATTTTGCAGCGCCGCTATTTGCCAAAGGGGTGACTCCAGAAGAAGTTGCTGACAGCATTATGGTCATCCGTTCGTTAACGCCTGCAGTACTCATTATTCCACCGCTTAGCTTAATGCGTGGATACTATCAAGGATATAATGAGATGGCTGCTTCTGCGAAATCTCAATTATGGGAACAAGTAGTTCGTATCTTATATATGTTAGGACTAACGTATTTTGTGATGCGTGTCGTTTCTGGCGGATATGTTCTTGCAGTAGCCCATTCAACCTTTGCTGCCTTTGTCGGTGCGGTCATCGCGTTCTTATATTTAGCGTATAAGATGTTCCGTGATCATAAAGGGATGATGGAATTAATGGAAGAAGGGCGCCCTGAACGTCCATTAAGTTTCTGGAAAATTATTTTTGAAGTGATGCGTGAAGCCCTACCTTTCGTATTAGTCACTTCAAGTATTCAAATCATCAGTTTGATTGACCAAGAAACCTTCCAACGTTTTGTGCCAATCTTTACGACTTACTCTTTTGAAGAAGGAAAAGAACTCATCACCTTATTTGGATTTAATGCGAATAAAATTATTATGATTGTCATTTCGCTAGCGATGAGTATCTCAACAGCGGCACTGCCACTGCTTGCGGCTCATTATTCTGTGAATGACCGTGAAGAAGTCAAACGCGTCATAGCGAATAACCTTGGATTATTTGCGTATATTATGATTCCAGCTTCTGTCGGTATGGCGATTGTATCTGAACCAATTTATAATGTGTTTTATTCACCAGACCCGACTGGAACGTATTTACTAATCGTCTCATGTGTCATGTGTGTGTTCTTAGGATTATTTGTAACGTTCACATACATCTTACAATCGATGGAACAACATATCATCGCAATTAAAGCTTTAGGATTTACAGTGATTATAAAATTGCTATGGCAACCAATGATGATGTACTTTCTTGGTGGAGCAGGTCCGTTAATTGCAAGTTCGGTTGCGTTCTTCGCGGCTACACTGTATATGTGTCGTCACGTTCTTCGATTGACTCGATTCGATTTGAATTATGTGTTGAAGAAATTTTGTCAAGTGCTTCTTGTGTCTTTTGCAATGGCTGTGACTTCTGCGATCACATTATTTGCAATTAAACAGGTCATGCCAATTGGTGGTAAAGTACGTGCTTTAATTGCAGTTGCTGTAGTTGGTCTTGTCGGAGTAACGACATACGGGCTGATTACCTTGAAAAATCGATTAGCAGATGAAATGCTTGGTGCTCGTGTCGGTAGCATTCGTCGAAAACTGAGGATGAAATAATGAGAATAGATAAATGTTTAGCAGATTGTGGCCTTGGAACTCGTTCCGAGGTCAAATCTTTATTAAAGGCTAAAAGAATTACCGTTAATGGGAAAGTTGTAACGAATGGGAAAATTCAAGTAAATCCCGAAACGGATGAGATTTTATTCGATGGCGAAAAGATTCAGTATGAAGAATTCGTCTATATTATGATGAATAAACCTAAAGGAGTCGTCAGTGCCACAGAAGATAATCTTCATAAGACGGTTCTAGATTTAATCAATCCGCTCTATTTTAAAAAAGGAGTCTTTCCAGTTGGTCGTTTGGATATCGATACACATGGTTTATTGCTTCTTACAAATGATGGAGAGTTGGCGCACCGTCTTCTTTCGCCGAAGAAACACGTCACAAAGATTTATCAAGCAAGAGTTGAAGGAGTGATGACTCCTGAAGATGCAACTGCTTTTGAAAAGGGAATTGTGTTATCGGATGGAACCGAGTGTATGCCGGCACAGCTTGATATTCTTTGGACATCTCAGGATGAGTCGGTTGTTCAGATTCATCTAAAAGAAGGAAAATTTCATCAGGTGAAACGAATGGTAAAAGCTTGTGGGAAAAACGTTGTAGACTTGCAGCGACTAACGATGGGGATACTCAATCTAGATGAGAGTCTCGCGTTAGGAGAGAGCAGACCATTAACCGAAGAGGAACTACAATCATTAATGAACAATGAATAACGAAAGCTTAGGAGAAATCCTAAGCTTTTATTTGTTTTAGAAAGTGTTTAACCGCTTTTCATCGCTTTGTAAAAATGGTAAGATAAGACTATTGAATCTACTTGATAGAGATTGGAGCGATTGGATGACAATTGATTGGAAAAAAGAAGTAGAACTTCGTAAAGAAGATTTATTAAAAGATTTATTTACATTATTACGTATTGACAGTGTACGTGATGATTCAAAAGCGACAGAGGAAGCGCCTGTAGGTCCTGGTCCTAAAGAAGCACTAGAAGCTTTCTTGGCAATCGGTGAACGTGATGGTTTTACAACAAAACAAGTTGGTAACTTAGCGGGGCATATCGAATTTGCACCAAATCCAGACTTTAAAGAAACACTTGGAGTTTTAGGTCATGTGGACGTTGTTCCAGTTGGGACAGGCTGGGATACAGATCCGTTTGAACCACAAATTATAAATGATCGTATTTATGCACGTGGATCAAGTGATGATAAAGGACCAAGTATGGCAGCTTACTACGCGCTAAAAATCATTAAGGAATTAGGATTACCAGTTTCTAGACGTGTTCGTTTCATTATTGGGACAGACGAAGAATCCGGTTGGAAATGTATGGACCGTTACTTCCAAACAGAAGAAATGCCAGACTTTGGTTTTTCGCCAGATGCAACATTTCCAATTATTAACGGGGAAAAAGGAATTCTGTCATTACACTATGATATTCCAGGTGAAGCATCCGAAGGGGATTACCAATTATTAAGCTTCGATGCAGGCTTACGTGAAAACATGGTTCCTCAAGATGCGCATGCGGAAATTATTGTTCCAAATGCAGAAGAGTTAGTGGACCGTTTCAACAAATATTTAGTAGTAAATCCAGTAGAAGGTTCTGCTAAAGTTGTAGATGGAAAAGTAGTTCTTGATGTGGTTGGTAAATCAGCACACGGATCTACTCCAGATAAAGGAATCAACGCAGGTACACACTTAGCGAAATTCTTAAACCAATTCAACTTCAAAGGCAACGCGAAGAAATATTTAGCATTTGCTGCTGAAGTATTACATGAAGATACAGAAGGTAAAAACTTAAAAGTAGCTTTTAACCATGAAGTGATGGGACCATTAACAGCTAATGCCGGAATCTTCACTTATACCCCAGAATTAGGTGGGGTAGCCGTAGTAAACTTCCGTTATCCATTAGGGGTCACTGCTGAAGGCCTTGAAATTAAGACAGAAGTAGTTGCTTCAGGATATGGTTTCACGGTTGCTCACGGTAAAGCACAAGTTCCTCACTATGTTTCTCCAGAAGATGAGTTAGTGTCAACATTATTAGATGTATATCACCGTCAAACAGGATTACCTGCACATGAACAATCCATCGGTGGTGGAACATATGGACGTATCTTCGAACGTGGTGTTGCGTATGGTGCGCTATTCCCAGACTCAATCGATACAATGCACCAAGCAAATGAAT